>JAFTNJ010000033.1 GCA_017451915.1 Clostridia bacterium | reverse complement strand
GGTGGTCCCCCTTCTCCCACAGGAGAAGGCTTATGTTACATCTGCTCCAAGAACAAGGGTAAAACCTTTGTCGCCCACCCGCATAGCGGGTGGTTGTCTGTTTCGCGTCAAGCGCTCCACTGCCTAAAGGCATTAATTTAAAAAAGCACCCGGCAGAAATTCTGCCGGGTGCTTTCTATATAAAATTATGCCTTGTTTACAGAACCGAACAGCTCCATCTTTTCCTTTACAGTTGCCTTAATGGCTTCTACACCGGGAGCGAGCAGCTTTCTGGGGTCAAAGCCCTTACCCTGCAGATCCTTGCCTGCCTCTACGTATTCACGGGTGGCTGCGGCAAACGCCAGCTGACACTCGGTATTTACGTTGATCTTGGATACGCCAAGAGAAATGGCCTTTTTGATCATGTCGGCGGGGATACCCGTACCGCCATGGAGAACCAGGGGCATGCTTCCCACTTTTTCGGAAACGGCTGCCAGGGTCTCAAAGGACAGACCGGGCCAGTTTGCGGGATACTTGCCGTGAATATTACCAATACCGGCGGCCAGCATATTTACGCCCAGATCAGCAATCATCTTGCACTCGTTGGGATCGGCGCACTCGCCCATACCTACAACGCCGTCTTCCTCACCGCCAATGGAGCCAACCTCGGCCTCCAGGGACATTCCCTTCTCGGCGCAAACCTTTACCAGCTCGGTGGTCTTTGCTACGTTCTCCTCGATGGGATAGTGAGAACCGTCAAACATAATGGAAGAGAAGCCTGCGTCAATGCACTTATAGCAAGCCTCGTAGGTGCCGTGGTCCAGATGCAGAGCCACGGGAACAGTGATCTTCAGCTCATCGATCATTGCCTTCACCATATCGGCAACGGTCTTGAAACCGCACATATATTTACCGGCACCCTCGGAAACACCGAGAATAACGGGGGAATTCATTTCCTGAGCGGTTTGAAGGATGGCCTTGGTCCATTCCAGGTTGTTGATATTGAACTGACCAACGGCGTAATGACCTTCTTTTGCTTTGATAAGCATTTCTTTTGCAGAAACTAACATAATTTTCCTCCTATGCGTGTATGCTTTTTTCATACGAACAGTAACATTATATACCAAAATACAACAAAAATCAAGTGTTTTTTCATCTTCCTTCTTTCTTTTTTCAAAAAAACATGAAAAAAGAGAAAAACGAGCATACTAAAAGCAACGTCAATGAAAAAAGAAAGGAAAAAACGATGAATTCTCCCGAAACACAGCATCAACGAATGACCTCTGCTCCCGTTCCGAGGCTCTTATTTTCCCTGTCTGCCCCTGCCACGGTGGGAATGCTGGTGATTGCCCTTTACTCTCTGGCGGACGCCTATTTCGTATCGTCCTTGGGGAGCCAAGCCGTGGCGGCGGTGGGCGTCGTGTTCTCGGTCAGCGTTTTCATTCAAACCATCGGTTACACTCTTGGCATGGGAGGCGGAAGTCTGCTCTCCCGGGCCTTGGGGGAAAAGGATGCGCCTCTCGCCTCGGAATATGCCACGGTGGCCCTGCTTGGCGCGGTGGTTGCAGGAGGATTGATTACGCTCTTTTCCAATCTGTATCAAAAAGAGCTGCTGGATTTTTTGGGGTGTACCGACAGTATTTATCCTTTTGCCCAAAGCTATGCAATCCCCCTCTTTTATTCTGCAATCCCCATGTGCGTGACCTTTGTCCTCAGTCAGCTGTTGCGCTCCGAGGGAAAGGCGGTAAGCGCCATGCTGGGACTCTCCCTGGGGAGCTTAGCCAACATTCTCCTGGACGCATTGCTGATCCGTGGCCTTGGATTGGGGATTTCCGGAGCTTCGGTGGCCACCTTGCTCAGCCAATGCATTTCGGCTCTGTTTTTGCTCCTGGTTTATCTGCGAGGACACAGCGCAATTCGGTTGTTTTCGGGGGTTCCCCTTTCGTCGATCCGACATATTGGAAGAATTCTAAAAAACGGACTTCCCTCCTTTTTTCGGCAAGGGCTTTCGGGAGTAGCTACGGTTTTATTCAATCACGCCGCGGCTCCTTACGGTGAGGCGGCGATCTCGGCACTTTCCATTGTTCAAAGATTATTTTTGTTCGTATTCAGCGTTTGTCTGGGGATCGGCCAGGGAATGGCCCCCATCGTGGGCTACAATCGCGGGGACTCGCTACTTCCCCGTGCCAAAAAAGCGTATCTTCAAGCTTCGGGCAGTGCCGCGTTGCTGTTACTTGGATTGAGTGTGCCGCTATATCTCTTTGCGCCTCGGATCCTTGGCTTTTTTCGAAACGATTCCGCCATCGTGGACTACGGCGTGTTCGCGTTGCGCGGTCAGGCTCTGGTATTATTTACCCATGGAATTGTAACCTGCACCATTCTGTTCCTGCAATCCGTGGGATATTCGGTGCGCGGCACTCTCCTGGCGAGCGCGCGGCAGGGTCTCTTTTTTCTGCCCTTGCTCTACTTTTTGCCACGCTATTACGGGTTGCCCGGGCTCCTGGCGCTACAACCGGTGGCCGACGCCCTGACCTTTTTATTTTCCTTTCTGTTTCTTCCCGCCATTCTTCGCTTTTTTCGACGGACAAAACAAGAAAAAAGGGTTGACTTTTAAAGAAAAATACTATATAATGAGTGCAATAAATAGGAAAGGACGAAAAACGTCATGGCTCAAGAGCTTGCTCAAAATCGAAAGATCCAATTTGGCACCGGTGGTTGGAGAGGCATCATTGGTGACGACTTTATCAAAGACAATATTCGCCGCGTTGCCTACGGAGTTTGTCTGCTTGCTAAAAAAGAAAACAAAACAGACAAGCCCATCTTTATCGGTTACGACCGTCGGTTCCTCTCGGAAAGCACCATGTATTGGGTATCGGAGGTACTCAACGGCATGGGGATCAAAACGATTCTGATGGAACGCAGCACTCCCACGCCTCTGATCATGTTTTTGGTGCAGGAGCACTGCTACCATTACGGAATTGAGGTGACCGCCAGCCACAACCCCTCGGCTTACAACGGGCTGAAGCTGATCGTGGACGAGGGCCGTGACGCCCCGGTGGAAACCACGCAAGCACTGGAGGAATTGATCAACGGCTGTGATCCCAACGAAATTCCCACCATGCCTCTGGATCAAGCGCGCGTAAAGGGATTGGTCACCTTCGTCCATTCTCCTTTCAATGATTTTATCGATCATATTCTTTCCAAGCTGAATCAAAAGGCCATCAAAGATCGCGGTCTGCGAATCCTGTTTGACCCCATGCATGGCTCGGGAACCTATCCTCTGCTGGTCATTCTGCAAACCCTCCGCTGCACGGTGGATCTGATCAACGATAACAAGGATGCCTATTTTGGCGGCGGAACGCCTGCGCCTACCGCCAGCCGTTTGAAGGATCTGCGCAACCGCGTGGTAGAAGGAAAGTACGACCTTGGCATCGCCTTTGACGGCGACGGCGACCGCTTGGGCGTTGTGGACGAAAACGGAAATTATATTGATGCCAACCAGATCCTCTGCCTGCTTTACAGCTACCTGCGTGGATACAAGGGATGGACCGGACCTGTGGTCCGCAACCTGGCAACTACCCATATGCTGGATCGCATTGCCGAATCCTACGGAGAGACCTGCTACGAGGTTCCCATTGGATTCAAGTACATCTCCTCGGGCATTGATCGCTATGACGCCATCCTTGGTGGGGAATCCTCCGGCGGCTTGACGGTGCGCGGACATATTCACGGTAAGGATTCGATCTACGCCGCTTCCCTCTTTATTGAAATGGTCTGCTCCATGCAAACCGGCCCCTCCCAGCTCATGGCAAAGCTGGAGGAACAATTTGGACATTTTGAGCTTGTGGAAGCCAATCTCACCTTTGCTCCTGCTCGTAAGGCCGAGATCAACAAGCAATTAATGGTAGAGCGCGCCCTCCCCACCTTTTCCAACGCCACGGTTGAACGGGTTGGCTACGAGGACGGATGCAAGGTCTATTTCACCGACGGTTCCTTTGTGATCTGCCGCTTCTCCGGCACCGAGCCCCTCCTGCGTATCTTTGCAGAAGCCTCCACGGCAGAACGCGCCAAGGAATACATTCAAGCCTTCCGCGATCTGTTGAATCTGAAATAGTCATAAAAGAACGAGCCCTGCGGATTTCTCCGTAAGGCTCGTTCTGTATTTAAATGGTTTCGATCAACGCAGAAAGCTCTTGCAGGGTGCGGATCTTATAATCGGTATCATAGTCGGAATAACGGCTATACGCATCCCACAGGCAGCCCTTCATCCCAGCGTTGTTCCCTGCTCTTGTATCAATGTCCCGATCTCCGATCATCAGGCACTCCTCGGGGGACAGCTGATAGGTGTTACACAAATACAGGAGGGCATCCGGTGCGGGCTTTTGGGGAAAGCCCTTGGCCGCGGTGATCACACCGCTGAAATATCCATCCAGTCCCATGTTCTTCAGCATATCGAAGACCACGTCACCGGAATGGGTATAAATGTAATTCTTTTTTCCAAGGGAGATCGCCTTTTGGAGAATCGATTCGATTTCCGGAAAAGGCTTAAAATCCTTGTAATATAATTTTTGATAATGCCAAAACGCCTCGGCCCGCTCACGGGGAGTACAAGGAAAGTTCATCGGCTCCATACAGGCTTTAACGTTAATCAACAGCCGATCAAGCAGCTCCTCATCCGAGTGCTTTACCACAACGCCAAAATCCTTGGCAATGTCATGAACGATGCGAACGAAAATCGGGTAGGAATCGGATATGGTTCCGTCAAAATCGTATATCAAATGGCGAATCATTTACCGCTTTCCTTTCTTGTCGCGATCCGACTCGGGGTACAGAGGATTGAACAAGGAGGTCATCTTTTTATCGTACAGACCTGCAAGATAGGACACGAAGCAGGTGAGGACGGCAGGAAGAATGATGATGAAATAGGTAAACCAATAGGAGTTCAAGGGATTGCCACCCACGGGATTTACCAACAGGCCGGTGTACATTCCCTCCAAAAAGATGGCAGCACTGGCGCAAACGGCACCGATCTTACTGATCACACCCACGTCAACGAAAGTAGAGAGGGTGATAAATATGGCAAAAATCAGATTGGGAATATTGGCGCAAAGGGAGATCAAAGCCCCCTTCCAAAGATTGCGCTTTTTCTTTCCAGAGAGAACGCCAACGCGGTCGGCAAAGCCGATCTCCCAGGTCATGGTGTAAAGCAGGAACAGGTAAAACAAAATCGCGCCTGCGCTGGTAAGATTCCGCAGGGCGTCGTTCTTGGCGTAAGCCGAGGCCATAACCAGAACAAAGCCGAAAATGGCAGAGGCGAACTGGTTCAAAAACATCTTCACCATATCGTAAGAATGGGCTTTGAAAAACTGCTTCATGTGATACTCCTCAAAAACAAAACGGTATGCCAAAAGGCTCCTGTATATTATAGCGAACCCTTCGCCCAAATGCAACGGTACCGTGTAAAAATTTACAATTTATCAACTAAAATAACAATATATATGCTATAATTAAGACAGAAATTGAGAGAAAGGAGGATGGATTGCAATGTCTACCATGGTATCCCCCAGGGAGTTTTCTGCCCTGATCCAGGAGTACGCATCCTATAAGACCTCGATCCAGGGATGCTCGCAAAAAACCGTACAAGAATATCTTTTTGACCTTCGTACCTTCTTTCGTTATCTCGTTGCCCGGGAAAAGGACATCGACATGGATTCCGAAGAATTTACCAAGCTGGACGTTTCGGTAATTGGTCTGGAGCAGCTGGGAAAGCTTCGCACCGAGGATTTTTACGATTTCCTTTTTTACACCAATAACACCCGTAACAATCAATGGTCGGCCCGCTCCCGCAAGCTCTCTGCCATCCGTTCTCTTTACAAATATCTGGTCAGCAAGCGGCACTATCTGGATTACAACCCCACCGTAGACATCGATTCTCCCAAGCCCAAAAAGACCCTGCCCAAGGTGCTGACCCTGGAGGAATCCATCAAGCTGCTTCAGGCGGTGGAGGATGACAAGGAATCCAAATACCGCGCCCGCGATTACGCCATTCTTACGCTGTTCCTCAACTGCGGAATGCGGTTGTCCGAGCTGGTAGGCATCAATCTGTCGGACATCGACTCCGAGCTCAATTCCCTTCGCGTTACCGGTAAAGGCAGTAAGGAACGCATTATTTATCTTAATCGCGCCTGTCAGGCGGCGTTGGTGGCGTATCTTTCCGAGCGAAAGAGTCCCAAATATGCCCACGTGCACGATCGCGCCCTCTTTTTAAGTCGCTTGGAGCAACGCATGAGCGTAAAAACCGTGCAGGCCATGGTGTATAAATACCTGCGCTTGGCGGGTTTGGAATCCAGGCATTACTCGGTACATAAGCTGCGCCACACTGCGGCAACGCTGATGTATCAATCCGGCAACGTCGACGTACGCGTGCTAAAGGATATTTTGGGACACGAGCAGCTCAACACCACTCAGATCTATACACACATCAGCAGCCAGGACATGGAACGCGCCATGGAGCAAAATCCCCTGGCAAATGAAACGCCCAAAAAGAAAAAGCCGTAAGAGCTCACCAAAATCGGTGGCCTTACGGCTTTTGTTTATTCTTCTTTTTCTTTGATCACAAAGCCCAGTCCCCAAAGAGTGAAAAGGAAGAGCGCGCAGAGCGCGACGAACAGATTCCCAATACGGCTGTACAGGGTACTTCCTTCCCCTACCGTGATCGTTTCCACCGCGTAGCCCTCCGTTAAGGCTGCAATGGGAGAGAGCGAGCTTCCGTCCGGCAGAAGAACGGAAGAAATTCCGGTATTGGCCGCACGAAGAATCGGCTTTCCACTCTCAATGGCACGGAGCTGTCCCTGGGCGAGATGCTGATACACCGCCGCGGAATCCAAAAACCAGGAGTCATTACTGGAAATCAAAAGCAGGTCGGCGCCATCGGAAACACTATCCAGGGTCAGTTGCTCGTAGATCGAATCAAAGCAGATCAATGCCCCTACCTGTCCCCAGGGGGTATCAAACAGGGCGGAATTCGCTCCGGGGGTTAGATCGCTATCCAACATGGAGATCTCTGCCAAAGGTGGAAACAGCGCGGTTACCAGCTCTCGCATGGGAACGTATTCTCCAAAAGGAACCAAATGCCGCTTCCCGTAGACCGTTTCATCAATGGATCCGTCGGGATGTACCAGATAAACGGCGTTATACTCTGCATCGGCATCGTAACGGAAAGCTCCCACAAACAAATAGACGTTGCATTCTCTTGCCAAGCTTGTTACAAAAGCGCGATATTCATTGTTGGGACGAATATCCCCAAGGATCACGGTTTCCGGCCAAACCACGATCTGCGCCCCTGCAAGAGCGGCCTTGCGGGTGTAGTTGGCGTAGGTGTTCAGAGCGGCGTATTCGGCGGCATCATCCCACTTATCCTGGGAATTGACGTTGCCTTGGATCACCGCAGCCGTAAGCTGCGTCCCCCCTTTTTCGGGAAGCAATCCGCGGATGACACCAAAGCTTAAATTGGAGAAGAAGATCACCCCGGCCAAAAGCGCAGGAAAAAACGCCTTTTTGCGGTAGAAGAAGCCGTAGGCCAAAAAACCGTTGACCAACAACAGTAAAAAGGACACGAAATAGGAACCAAACAGTGACGCACTTTGAAGCAGAGGCAATAGCTCGATTTGCCCCAGCGCCAGACGCCCCCACGGAACCCCGGTCCAATGCAGCGTGGAGCTCCACTCAAAGAGGACCCACAAGGCCGAAAAGGCCACGGGACGAAGAATAGGAGCGCGCTTACAAAGGCCCTTTTTGCAAAGAATGTTGTAAAAAACAAAGATCAAGCCTCCGGGAATCGCCTGTAAAAGTGGTAATCCAAACCAGGCGAGAGCGATGACAAAGGTGGCAGGTCCCCGCTCCAATCCAACGAAATCCAGAGGATACAGGCTGACGAACCAATGGTAGACCACCACGTAAAAGGCGTAGACCGTAAGAAATCCGTACCGATAGGCCTGTCGGGCGCGCAGAACCGAACCGTCCTCAAACAAACGGTACACTCCAAAATAGATGGGGATCATGGTGATCCATTCCAGCCATCCAACCTTGGGAAACACCAAAGTCAGCGCCGTAGCCACCGCGCCAAGGAGCAGCCAAAGATCGGGGCGGTTGAAGATGCGTTTGACCATGCAGATCCTCCTTTTTTATTGATAGTCCTTTAAGAACCACACCTCGTTTTTGTCGATCTCAAAGGTCTTTCCGTTCAAATATCCCAGCGCACCGGAGGAATCGGCAAAGCGGAAAGTCAATCGATAGGCGTACAACGCCTGGAATTTATATCCCCGTTCCTTTTCCTTTCGGTTGACGCCATACTTTCCGTCCCCCAGGAGGGGATGTCCAATGGAGGCCATGTGCGCGCGAATCTGGTGGGTTCTTCCGGTCACCAGCTCCACCTCTAACAGCGCACTTTCCGCTCCCTGCTTCAGCACGCGGTACTTGGTGATGATCTCCTTATACCCGGGCTTCTTTTCCCGGGATACGGTGACCATGTTGGAAGCACTGTCCTTTTTCAGATAATCTCGCAGGGTGGCACTTGTAGGCTTTACCACGCCATGTACGGCGCAGAGGTAGAACTTTCGAAGCTCGTCGTTGCGGATCTTCTCGTTCATGATACGCAACGCCTCCGCGTCCTTGGCGGCAATCACGATTCCCCCGGTATTGCGGTCAATGCGATTACAAAGGGCGGGAGCAAAGGATTGCTCGTTGGCAGGATCGTATTCTCCCTTTTGTGCAAGGTAAGCCTTGACGTGCATGATCAAGGTGTTCTCTGCCGCGGCGGTATCCTCGTGCACCAGCACGCCCGGACGCTTATCCAACAGTAGGATTTTATCATCCTCGTAAAGAATATTCAGCTTGGGAACAATGCGAAAGAGCGCGCCCTCGTCCTGTTCAGGAGAGGCAAAGAATTCCTCCCGAATAAACAGCTGGATCTCGTCGCCCTCGCAAAGCATATAGTTCTGCTGGGTGCGGGCGCGGTTGACCTTGATCTTCTTGGTGCGAATGTATTTGTACATCAAGGACATGGGAAGCCCCTTAACGGCTTTGGAGAGAAATTTATCCAGCCGTTGCCCGGCGTCGTTCTTTTTTATCTTAATGATCTGCATAAATAAATGTAACGGGGGAACCGGAAAGCTCCCCCGCACTCCTTTATAGAAAGATAATCATCTACTTTTCCGTACTTACATCCCTATTATACAACGATTTTTAGGGGATTTCAATAGGAAACACAGATTTTTCACGATTTTTTTCAGAAATTTATTTACAAGAGCGCAAAATCGTGATAAAATAAGAGAAGAATTTTGAAACAGGAGGAGCGCATATGTCCGACTTGCATCCTGCCGTTGGGATCTATACCCTGGGCTGTAAAGTGAATCAGTACGAATCGGAAGCCATTGCAGAGGCCTTTGCAAGCCGGGGCTTCTCTGTCCTCTCCCCTACGGCGGTTTGTGACGTTTACATCATCAACACCTGCACCGTGACCGCGGAATCCGATCGCAAGGCGCGGCAGTTTATCCGCCGTGCCATTCATAAAAACCCAAAAGCCTATCTGTTAGTAACCGGATGTCTGGCGCAGACCGATCCCGCGCAGATCGCGGCCATTGAAGGGGTTGACTTTATTTGCGGAAACCACAACAAAATGGCGATAGTTGACGCGGCGGTGGCACTATTGCAAGGTGAAAGAAAGAATTCGGCTCCTACAATCCTTCACGATGCCCCCGAGGCCAACGGCTTTGAGCCCATGCAGATCACCCGCTTTGACCGTACCCGCGCCTACGTAAAGATTGAGGACGGCTGTGAGAGCAAATGTACCTACTGCATCATTCCCGAGGCCCGAGGAACAATCCGCTCCAAGCCTGTGCAAGATGTACTGGCCGAGGTGCAAGCCCTGACGGAAAACGGCTGTAAGGAGATCGTACTCACCGGCATTGAAACCGCCTCCTATGGCAAAGACCTGAAGAATACCACCCTGGGAGAGCTTCTTCTGGCCGTGGACCGCATTCCCGGGGTAGGCCGAATTCGTTTGGGCTCCCTGGATCCCTCCCTGATGAAGCAGTCCTTTGTAGATCACATTGCGGGGCTCTCCTCCCTGGCACCTCATTTTCATCTGTCGATGCAAAGCGGTTCGGATCGGATCCTAGCCGCCATGAAACGAAAATACAATGCCAAAATGGCAATGGAAGGCATGGAGCGTTTGCGCCGTGCCATTCCCGATGTTCAATTCACCACCGATATCATCGTGGGCTTTCCAGGAGAAACCGAGGCGGATTTTGAGGCCACGGTGGATTTTGTTCGCCGCGCCGGCTTTTTGATGGTACACGTGTTCCCCTATTCCAAGCGCAAGGGGACGCCCGCCGCGATCATGCCGAATCAGGTTCCCGAAGAAGAAAAGCACCGCCGCGTGGCCGCGCTGACCAAGGTCCAGGACGAGATCCGTCAACGCATTCTCTGTGAGCAGGTGGGAAAGACCGTTCCGGTGCTCTTTGAGACCTATAAAAACGGCGTGGCCTACGGTCACACCCCAAGCTTTATTGAGGTCGCCTGTCCTTCCCCACGCCCTCTGCAGGCAGTTACAGCCTGCGTCCATATCCTCTCGGCAAAGGATTCCCATTGCATGGGAGAAATTCTTTGCCCGAAATGAAAGGAAACACCAACCATGGAATCCAAAGGAAAAATTCTTAAGTTCGGAAGCTACTCTCAAAAGCAGCTGGAGCAGATGAAGCAGGATCTTAACGTATCCATGCCTCTTTCCTTTTTGCAGCATTGCGCCAAGTATTACCGAACCCAAGCCAAGCGGGATCCCTCCATTGACGAGCTGAAGATGCTGGATCGCTTTACCATGGCGGGCATTCAAAGCATTGCTTCGATCGCTCCCACCGAGGTTCAAACCAACGACGCCGTTGTGGCCGAAACCTACGCCGACATGATGCAAAAGCGACACGCATTGTTTCCGGACAGCAAGCTGCCCATGTCCCTGGGAGAAGCCCTCGGCCTTGCCACCGCCTATCTCTCCCGTGCGGGGAAAACCATTTCCAAGGAACGGATCTACCACCTGGAAAAGCGATCCGCCTACGCGCTTCTCTCCAAAACCGAGAGCGTGACCGCCGAGAACGGAATCTGTCTGCACGCATCGTCCTCCTGCCCCCAACCGAGGCAAAGCGACGATCTGTTTGCCGTGCTTTTGCCCCTGGACGGCAGTTATTCCACCGCCAGATACACGGAGCTCACCGAAGCCCTTTGGGCGGATGCCGCCTTCTGTCAAAAGATCAAAGGAATCCGCACCGTTGACGAGAGCGGTCTGCTCGGCGGACTTTTAGCGGAAAGCGACGGCGTTTGGATCGACCTTGCACGCCTTTCCCAAACCGGGAACGAGGTTCCTCTCTCCCTTTTGGTGGACGCGTATGCAGGGCTTCTCCTGGTACGGATTCCCCGTGAGCAAGAGAAGGAGGTATATTATCTTGCCAAATCCCACGGAATTCGCTCGCTGATCTTTGCAACGGCAACCAAGGACAGCCTTTACACCGTGCGACGTGACGCCAACGAAGCCTTTTCCCTGGACGTTCGGTTCCTGCGCTCCTTCCGCGTCATGACCCCCATGCGGCTTCCTCTGCAAAATGAAGCTGACGGTGCTCGGATCCCTGCCGCACAAACACCGCGCACGCACGCGCAATGCCGGTATCTGGATCTTCCTCTGCGTCGCCCAACCACTTTGACCCTTTCCTGCCAAGCAATGCACCTGGCACTGGCCTCTGCCCCCTGTCGGCAGGCTGCCTTTACCAACGCCTTTTACACCGCGTTATTGCCGGTAACCAATCTGGCCCTCTCCGGTATTTCCTACACGGAGCAAACGCTTGCCATTGGTCTCTCATGCTCCAAAGAGCAACCGCGGGCAGAGGTGGCCGGAACTACCCTTTCCACCATTCTCGGGCTTTATCGCTTGCAAGCAGAACTGGGAATGCCGGCGTCGGAGATCTATCTGGGCGAGGAAACACTTCATGATCCCGCAACTCTGGCGGTGTTTGCCGAAGCGAGGGACGCCGATCCCTGCCCCTCCGCCTTTCTGGAGGTTGGACATGACGTGTATTGTATGATTCCAAAAATGCAGTCCAACGGACTTCCCGAATTCGCATCGTTGCGCGGTCTTCTGGAGCAGCTTGCAAAGCTGCGTCGGGAGGGGACGCTGGCGGCAGCCGCGATTATTTGCGGCACGCCCTTGACGGACGCGCTACTGCAAATGGAAGCCGACGGAAAGTACTGCCATTTGCAAAACGCCCGTTTCATCGCTGAGGACAGCATTCCCTTTGCGATCCTTGCGGAGACCACGGCCCCCGTCCCCGGAAACTACCTGGGCAGCGTTCAGCAAAGAGTCCAGGAACCGACACCGGCTCCCGAAAACGCGCCGCACCTGGTCCCCTGCCATTCCCTGATCTGGTCCGAGCATCCCGAGATGGTGCTGCTTGCCAAAGGGAACGATACGGACGCACACGCGCTTGCCGCAATCCTTGCACAGAGTGGCGTAACGTTGCACACCTTTATTACCGACGCCCCCGACGCGCTGGTTCTTTCCAAGGCATTGCTTCAATCGCAGACCCTGCTTCTTTGCGCAAACGCAGAGCTCCCCCACACGCCGCAGGTACAATTTGCTCTGCAGACCCTGCGCCATGCCGGCGGACGGGTACTGACCCTTGGAAAAAGTGCTCCAACAGTACATGGCAGTGTTTGGCTCCCCAAGGGACTTTCCCCGGAAAATCTCTCGATTTTGTGCGAAAAAGAAATAACTTTCTGAAAATAATAAAAAATTTGAAAAAATTTGAAAAAAAGACTTGCAATTTGAAAAAAGGTATGTTATAATATTGAGCGTTGTAAAGTAAATTGTGTGCCGTACTATGCTTATTAGTCGGTCAAGGCTTATTAAGGAGGTATTTGAAATGGCAAAGTGTTGTCTGTGTGGTAAGGGCGTTGTGTTCGGTCAGAACATTTCTCACTCCCACCGTAAAACCAACAGAATGTGGAAGCCCAACATTCGTAAGGTTAAACTGGAAGGTAGCAAAGCAATCAATGTTTGTTCTCGTTGCCTGCGCACCTTGAAAAAGGTTTAATTTCCTTGAAATAAAGATTATGGCAGACAACCTTGTCTGCCCTTTATTTTTTTGGAGGAATCTATGCTGGCTGTATTTGACTGCCGTATGCCGTTGGAAGCCGAAAAAATGCTGCAAAGAGAGGGGCACGCCACGTTGCGCCTTCCTCCCCATCCCAACCTCCCTGCCCCGGTGGCATCGCATACGGATATGCTATTGTTTTTTAGCGGGGATTCCGTGATCTGCACCCGGGAGTATTACCGCACTGCCGAATCCCAGATCCACGCAATTCTGCGGCATTGCAAAAAAACGCTTTGCTTGTCGGACATGGAGATCGCCCCTGTTTATCCCGCAGATATTCTCCTGAACGCTGCCACCGTTGGAGAAGAGTTATTCTGCTCTCCTACGCACACGGCGTCCGAGATTCTTCGGGAATATCCCCCGCAAAAACTCCACGCGGTACGGCAGGGCTATGCCAAATGCTCGGTGCTCCCCGTGGGCAAGAGGGCTTTGATCACACAAGATCCTTCCATTGCGTCGGCGGCAAAGGCCGCTGGGATAGATACGTTGCAGATCTCTGCCAATGGAATCTCGCTTCCCGGCTATTCCAATGGCTTTTGGGGTGGCATTGCTTCCTTTTCGCCCTACGAAGAGATCGACCGAATTTATTTTTGTGGGAATTTAGAGCAACATCCGGAAGGACAAGCAATTCGCAGCTTTTGCTTGTCTCATGGAAAGCGTCCGATTTCCTTGGGAGGGTTCCCGCTATTGGACGTGGGTACTATTTTTATGATTTAACACAAAGGAGACCCTTATGGAAAAAGAAAAACTTGAACGCATCAACGTCCTTGCTAAAAAGGCGAAAAATGAAGGATTAACCGATGCGGAGCGGGAGGAGCAGGCCCTCCTTCGTAAGGAATACATTGCCGAATTTCGCGCGCAATTCACCGGAATCCTTGACCATACCGTGATCCAGTATCCCGATGGCTCCAAGGAACATGTAACCGATCGCAAGAAAAACAATCAATAAGCTTTGCAGGCATCTTTTGTCAAATTCGTCAAAAGATACCTGCTTTCTTTATACAAATCTAAAAAAACATGGAAAAGCCTTTACAAAAATAGGATTTTGTGGTATACTATGTAATGAATATTTTTGTATGCTAACCGAAGTGGAGGACATTTTTTTGAACACCTTACAATCTCTGCATACCACAAGTCCCGAGGAAACCGAGCAGTGCGGAGCCGACCTGGCGCGTCGTATGCTGTCTTGTGGCAAATATCCTCCTTTTATTGCCCTTTACGGAGATCTTGGCGTGGGCAAAACCGCCTTTGTGCGCGGCTTTGCCTCGGTCATCGCTCCCGGCGTGGCAGTACGCTCCCCCACCTTTGCTTTGGTGAACGAATACCGCGGAAGCGTTGGAACCCTCTTTCACTTTGATATGTACCGCATTGACAGCGAGGACGATCTGCTTTCCATCGGCTTTTACGATTACTGGGATCGCCCCGGAATCTGCCTTGTGGAATGGAGCGAAAAAATTCCTTACGCCCTCCCCGATGAATACCTGCGCGTTACCATTTCCAAGGAGGATCTGCAAACGCCAAACAACCGAACCATTACCATGGAGCTGATTGGAAAGGAGCTTTTATGAAAATTTTAGCCCTGGACAGCACCGCACAGGTTGCCACGGTGGCCTTGTGCGAGGACGAGCGTCTTTTGGGAGAATACACGATCAATAACGGGAATACCCACAGCGAGACCCTGCTCCCTATGGTGGAATCGATCCTGCAGTTCTTCTCCATCACCCCCGCTGACGTAGATCTCTTTGCCATTTCCGCCGGTCCCGGCTCCTTTACCGGTGTCCGTATCGGTGCCGCCACGGTCAAGGGGTTGGCCTTTGCCCACAACAAGCCCTGCGTTGGCGTTTCCACCCTGGAGGCGTTGGCCTACAACCTGATTGGAACCAACGGCTTGATCTGTCCTGTAATGAACGCGCGGAGAAAGCAGGTCTACACCGCCCTCTTCCGTTGCAAGGACGGCATTCAGGAGCGCCTTTTGCCTGACAGCGCCCTCTCCATTGAGGAGCTGGACGGAATCCTGAAGGAATATTCAAGCGAGTCCATTTCTCTGTGTGGTGACGGATACGCCATCACCAATCAATATCTTACCACCCGGACGACCTCTACCCCCGAGCGTTTGCGCCATCAAAGCGCGTATTCTGTGGCGCAGATCGCGTTAAAGCAATTCCGATGCGGGGAGAATCTATCTACCGACACAACCCTGGCTCCTACCTATCTTCGTCCTTCTCAAGCCGAGCGCGAGCGACTGGAGCGAGAAGGAATCACCCAAAAATAAATCATTACGAAAGGCGAAGAAAATGAAAGAAAAGAAAATTACCATTGGATGCGACCACGCCGGCTACGAGCTGAAATTGAAGGTGATTGCCCACCTGCAGGAACGCGGATACGAGGTTTTGGACGTTGGAACCCATTCCACCGAGAGCTGTCACTATCCCGAGATCGCCCACGAGGTCTGCAAAAACATTCAAAACGGCGTTACCGAGCTTGGTATTCTGGTCTGCGGCACCGGCATTGGCATGTCCATGGCGGCCAACAAGCACAAGGGCATTCGTGCCGCCGCTTGCTCGGATACCTTCAGCGCACGCTTGACCCGCGTTCACAATGATGCCAACGTGCTCTGCTTTGGTGAGCGTGTGGTTGGCATGGGGCTGGCTCTGGATCTGGTGGACAATTTCATCGACGCCGAATTTGAAGGCGGAAAGCACCAGTACCGCGTGGATATGATTACCGCCATCGAACAGCAAGAGCTCTAAAAATTCCTTTTTGAAAGGATTTCTTCATGAAAAACCTGAAAAAAAGCGTTGTCAAGATCGCAAACACCCTGGTGGATCCCTTGATGCACCCCACCGGTGCGGTGATCCTCGCCGCCGGAAATTCCACACGCATGGGCGGCTCGATCAATAAACAGCTGTATCCCCTCAACGGGATTCCTGTATTGGCGCATACGTTGATCGCTTATCAGCGGTGTCCCTTGATCCGTGAGATCGTGGTGGTGACTCGCCCCCAGGATTTTGACGCGGTTTTGGAAATTGCAAAGGCCCACGGGATCAAAAAGCTGAAGAAGATTACCGCCGGCGGCAAGACCCGTCAGGAATCCTCCAAGCGTGGCGTGGATAAACTGAGCGAGGGCATGGAGTTCGTTGCCATTGCCGACGGTGCCCGTTGCCTGATCACGCCGGAGCAAATCGCCAAGGTCTGTCTTAAGGCCTACCGCCACAAGGCGGCCAGTGCGGCGCACGCCGCCACCGACTCCTTCAAGCGTTCTTCCCCGTCGGGCATCATTCTGGAAACGGTGGATCGCAATCATCTATGGGCAGTACAAACGCCGCAGATCTTTCACACCGCCCTTTATCACGCGGCCTATATTGCCGCCCAGAGGGACGGTGCGGAGGTTACCGACGACAATGGCTTGGTGGAGCGTCTGGGCTACCGGATCCGTTTGGTGGAATGCGGCATGGAAAACATGAAGATCACTACACCGGACGACCTGAAGCTTGCGGAGGCTATCTTACAGTATCGGGAGAAGACCAAATGATAACAGATATTCGAGTTGGACACGGCTATGACGTGCATCGGTTAGTGGAAGGCCGAAAATTGATCCTGGGCGGTGTGGAGATCCCGCATACGCTGGGACTTTTGGGGCACTCCGACGCCGACGTAGTCACCCACGCCATTATGGATGCCCTGCTGGGCGCGTTGGCCTTGGGCGATATTGGAAAGCATTTTCCCGACAGCGATCCCGCATACGCCGGAGCCGATAGCTTAAAGCTGGCAACCCACGTATCGGAGCTGTTGATCCGTTCCGGCTGGCGCATTGGAAATATTGACGCCACCATCCTGGTGCAAGCACCCAAGCTGGCTCCTCACATTCCCGCAATGCGACAAAATCTTGCCGCAGCGTTGTCGGTTCCCGCAGATCGCATCAGCGTAAAGGCAACCACCGAGGAAAAGCTGGGCTTTACCGGTTCCCAGCAAGGCATGGCGGCCCACGCGGTTTGCCTTTTGATGAAGGAATCTATCTAAAAATACAAGGCGCGATCCAATCGACTTCATACGTCCTTGGCTTTCTCTTCCCTGAATCGCACCAAAGTATCTATTTTCATTACCAGAATATGCGTTTTCTGCTTCTATTGACAAAATTCGTCAGAAAAAAGAAAGGAATCACGATATGATCTACATTGCTCCCTCCCTCTTAGCCGCTGATTTTGCGAATTTGAAAACCGAGATCAGAACCGTTGCGGATGCGGGCGCAAATTACTTGCATCTGGATGTTATGGACGGCGCGTTTGTACCCAACATTAGCTTTGGAGCCCCCGTAATTTCGGCCCTGCGTCCTCACAGCAAGCTGATCTTTGACGTGCATTTGATGATCAACGATCCAGGCCGCTACATCAATGACTTTGTTAAGGCAGGAGCGGATCTGATCACCATTCATTTGGAAAGCTGTTCCGATCCCGCAAAGGTGCTCAAGGAGATTCGTGACCGCGAGGTACGTTGCGGTCTGGCCATTTCTCCCGCCACCCCCGTGGAGGAGATCCTTCCCTATCTGTCGCAGATTGACATGGCGCTCATCATGACGGTAGTCCCCGGCTTTGGCGGACAGAAATTTATGCCCGACATGATGGAAAAGGTGCGCACCGTGAAGCGTTACGCCCTGACCCATAATTTGAAGCTTGATATTCAGGTAGACGGCGGCATTTCGGCAGAAAACACCGCCACGGTCACCGAGGCCGGCGCGAATATCATCGTAGCAGGATCTGCCATCTTTAAGGCAAAGAAACCCCGCGCGGTCATCGAGGCTATGCGCAAAGAAGCCGAGAAGCATCCTTACAAAGCGTAAAAAATCCCTTTGCGAATCAAAAAAAGAGCAAGCGTGCAAAAGCGTGATGTCCTTATCGGAAAAAATCCTCTAACACACGGTAGGGGCGAACTGCGTTCGCCCGCGGGCGTTCAAAGAACGCCCCTACGGATAAAATGCTATGCGGTAAACAAAGAATAAACCCGACAGATTTTCGATGAAGTCTGTCGGGTTTATCTTATTTTGTCATTGAATTGATTTTATCTTTGCATTCTTCCCAAGATCCTTCTACAAAAGCATCCTTATACAACCGCAAAGCCATATTGTTGTTCATAAAAATCATAACTATATTGTTTTTCTCTTTTATTTTCTTGATATTGCTGTATTGGAGTTTACTTACAGATGTATGGTCTTTAAGCACGATTTCATCTTCCAAAAATTCTGTGGTGCGCATCCATTCGGTAACACCATATGTAGTTGAATATAGCTTGTATCTTTTCGACCAAATCAAAAATCGCGAGAAAAATAACTTAAAAATCGATAGAAACAGAAACAAAATAGAAAGATACCAGTCTATCCATTCTCCTCCGATAAAGGAATAGAGAATAATCAATCCAAGTCCAATCACCCCAACTACACACCAAAGAGCAAACAGTATGATATTTGCTGCTCCATGCAAATGATATTCTTTTGCCCAAGACATCATTTCTTTTTTTGTTATTTTGTATTCATTTTTCATTATGAAAAGCCTTTCTGCTTTTACCGCAAGTTTTGCATTTGTATTACAAAGGCATCGGGCAAAGCCCATACCCCTTGACGAGGCACGAGCGTGTTCATAGGCTCCCTCCGGGAGGGAGCTGGCGCCGTAGGCGACTGAGGGAGAGTGCGTTACAATAAAGTTAGCACAAATCTAAAGTCGCGCGGGCTCCTTCCGTCACGTTACACGTGCCACCTTCCTCCCGGAGGAAGGCTTTTCGTTAGTTCCATTATAACACAAATCGGCAGAGAAAACAAGTTCTCTGCCGATTTTTTGTGCCTGCTATTTCTCCGTTAAGAACAACAGAGAAATTCACGCTTGCTCTTTTTTATATCAACTTTTCTTACGCCAATCTCTTTTCCAGATTCTTGCGAATGGCGGCGATGAAATCGCGGGAGTTCACAGCGGTGGTCTTGGTGCCTTCTACCACAAGTCCAACCAAGTCCTTGGTCATAATGCCCTGATTGAGGGTATCGATGCAAGCCCCCTCCAGCTGATCGGCAAAGTGGATCAGCTCCGCAAGATCGTCCAACTCACCTCTCTTACGAAGTGCGCCCGACCATGCGTAAATGGTAGCGATGGGATTGGTGGAGGTGTCCTCCCCCTTGAGGTAGCGGTAGTAGTGACGGGTCACCGTTCCGTGAGCAGCCTCGTACTCAAACTTTCCGTCGGGAGAAACCAGCACCGAGGTCATCATGGCAAGAGAGCCGAAGGCGGTGGAAACCATATCACTCATCACGTCGCCATCATAGTTCTTGCAGGCCCAGATAAAGCCCCCCTCACTGCGGATCACGCGAGCAACCGCGTCATCGATCAGGGTGTAGAAGTAGGAAATACCGGCCTTTTCAAAGGCTTCTTTGTAGTCATTATCGTAAATTTCCTGGAAGATCAGCTTAAAGGTTTGATCGTACTGCTTGGAAATGGTATCCTTGGTGGAGAACCACAGATCCTGCTTGGTGTTCAGGGCATACTGGAAGCAGGAATGCGCAAAGGAACGAATCGAGCTATCCTTATTGTAGCTTCCCTGCAGAACGCCTGCACACTCGAAATCGTAGATCGTTTCATGGAAGGTCTCCTTGCCGTCCTTATCGGTAAAGATCAGCTCGGCCTTGCCCTCGGTGGGAACGCGGTACTCGGTTGCCTTGTAGATATCGCCGTAAGCGTGACGGGCAATGGTAATGGGCTTTTGCCAGTTGCGAACCGCGGGCTTAATGCTGTCGATGAGGATGGGCGCGCGGAACACGGTGCCGTCCAGAATGGCACGGATGGTTCCATTGGGGCTCTTCCACATTTCCGTCAGATTGTATTCCTCCACACGTTGCTTGTTGGGAGTAATGGTGGCACACTTTACGGCAACACCGTATTTTTGGGTGGCGTATGCCGAGTCAAAGGTGACCTGATCCTTGGTTTTCTCACGTTCGGGAAGCCCCAGATCGTAATACTCGGTTTTCAGATCCACAAAAGGAATCAAAAGTTCGTCCTTGATCATTTTCCAGAGAATTCTGGTCATTTCATCGCCGTCCATCTCGACCAGCGGCGTTTTCATCATAATCTTTTTCATATTCAATACCTCCGAATCCTAAAAAGATTGATTTTTATTTTAAAGCTGACTGCCGGTGTAGGCAAGCAGGCTTCCTGCCTTCAAAATATCCTTCTGACGCTCGGTGAAGGAGCAAACCAGAGGAATTTCAATTCCCTTGGTCTCATCGCGGAGCACCATTTTACCGCTGTCCATGCCTGCCCATACGCCCTTGATAGAGAGGATATCGCCCTGCTCTACCTTGTCGTAGTCCTCGGCGTTGGCAAAGGTCAGGGGCATAATTCCCGCGTTGATCAGGTTTGCAATATGGATACGGGCAAAGCTCTTGGTAATAACCACGCGCACGCCCAGATACAAGGGAACCAGCGCGGCATGCTCACGGGAAGATCCCTGACCGTAGTTGACACCGCCCACCACAATGCTCTGCCCTGCCGCCTTTGCTCTTTCGGGGAACGTGGAATCACAAACGCCGAAACAATACTGGGACAGGTGAGGAATGTTGGAACGGTAAGGAAGGATCTTGGCGCCCGCGGGCATAATGTGGTCGGTGGTGATGTTATCGCCAACCTTGAGCACCAGCTCGGCCTTGATGGCATCCTCTTGAGGATGGCAATCGGGGAATTTCTTAATATTGGGACCGCGCAGGATCTCCAGAGATTTGGCTTCCTCGGGATCTGCGGGAGCGATAATGGCACTGTCGTCGATGCGGAATTGCTCGGGCATGGTGATCTCGGGCATCTCACCCAAAAGAATGGGATCGGTAATCTCACCGGTCAGAGCCGCGGCAACGGCGGTCTCGGGAGATACCAAGTAAACCTTGGCATCGGCGGTTCCGCTTCTGCCCTCAAAGTTACGGTTAAAGGTACGGAGGCTGACACCCGCAGAGTTGGGAGAAAAGCCCATGCCAATGCAAGGACCGCACGCACATTCGAGAACACGGGCACCGCTCGCCAGAATATCGGTCAGGGCTCCGCACTCGGAAAGCATGGAAAGCACCTGCTTGGAGCCGGGAGAGATCGACAGGCTGACATTGGGGGAGATCGTCTTACCCTTCAGAAGCGCCGCCACCTTCAGCATATCCATGAGAGAGGAGTTGGTGCAAGAGCCGATGCAGACCTGATCAACCTTGGTTCCCTTCAAGCTGTCCACGGCAACCACGTTATCGGGCATGTGGGGGCAAGCGATCAAAGGCTTGAGGGTGGAGAGGTCAATATCAATAATGCGATCGTAGACGGCATCCTCGTCGCTGGCAAGGGGAACATAGTCCTCTTCTCTTCCCTCGGCTTTGAGGAAGGCACGGGTGATCTCGTCGGAGGGGAAAATCGAGGTAGTAGCGCCAAGCTCGGTTCCCATGTTGGTAATGGTAGCTCTCTCGGGAACGCTCAAGGTCTGAATGCCCTCGCCGCCCCATTCGATGATGGATCCAACGCCGCCCTTTACCGAAAGGATGCGGAGAATTTCAAGGCTGACGTCCTTTGCGGTAACGAAGGGACGGAGCTTGCCCGTGAGATTGACCTTGATCATCTTGGGCATCGTGATGTAATAGGCACCGCCGCCCATGGCAACGGCCACGTCCAGCCCGCCCGCGCCAAAGGCAAGCATACCAATGCCGCCGCCCGTGGGGGTGTGGCTATCCGAGCCAATCAGGGTCTTACCGGGAATGCCAAAACGCTCCAGGTGTACCTGATGGCAGATGCCGTTGCCGGGACGGGAGAAATAAATGCCGTGTTTTTTGGCAATGGATTGAATAAAGCGGTGGTCGTCAGCATTCTCAAAGCCCGACTGCAGAGTATTGTGGTCGATATAAGCCACGCTTCGCTCGGTGCGGACACGGTCCACACCCATGGCTTCGAATTCCAAATACGCCATGGTACCCGTAGCGTCCTGGGTCAGGGTCTGGTCGATTTTCAGCGCAACCTCACTGCCAACGGTCATATCGCCGCTGATCATGTGCGCCTGAATGATTTTTTGCGCAATGGTAAGTCCCATGTTAGTGATTCCCCTTTTTTTGAATGTAATCTTTTGCGTTTGCAATGTGCTCCATCATATATTTTTCGGCCAACGGAGCATCATGTGCCGCAATGGCCTCAAAGATCGCACGGTGCTCTTGGGAGGAGTAAGCCGAGCGCACCTCGTTCTCCACCGATGCTCTGCGATACTTAAGAACCTTTTTGTGCAGAGGCATCAAAGTGTCGTACAGCGGCACGCTTCCGCTGAAACGGTAAATGAGAAGATGGAATTTGCTATCCATTACGTTGATGCGGTCGGCATCGTGCTTGGGAACGTAAAATTCCTGCAGCTCCACGGTCTCCCGCAGCTCCTCCAGCTGCTCATCGGTAATATTTTGCGCCGCCATGTAGGCTGCAAGCCCCTCAATACGGGTACGGATCTCCAGAATATCCTCCAGATCCTTTTGGCTGACGCCGAGAATCAGGATCCCTCTGGGGGTCATTTCAATAATGTGCTCCTGCTCCAAGCGGCGGAGGGCCTCACGAATGGGAGTGCGACTCACACCAAGATCCCCTACCAGCTTCAGCTCGGTCAGAACCTCGCCGGGCTGATATTTTCCCGAAAGGATATCGGTCTCCAAGCGGTCAAAGACCTGCTCGGCCAAAGAAATGCTCTTATGCTCAATGATCATAACGGTTCTCCTTTCTTTCAAAGACGTCGGAAGCGATTGCCGGAAAGCTCTTCGATCTTCTCCTCCAGCTCACCCACGGAAAGCGAGGTCTGTCTGCCGTCCTCATATTCCTTGTCAATCCATGCCTTCAGCGCAATCACAAGGGGATCCTTCTTGTCTACCGTTTCCCCGGCCGACAGACGGTAATTCTCATTGATCCAGTAGGCAATACCCGCCAGACCCGACGCTTTACCGATAAGCACGGACGCGCTGCGATTGAGGATCTTTTTGGTATCAAAAATGTTGTAGATCTCCTCGTCCTTGAGGAGGCCGTCGGCGTGAATGCCCGCACGGGTCACGTTAAAGCTTCTGCCAACAAAGGGCGTCATGGGAGGAATGGTGTAGTCCATTTCCCGCTCGAAATATTCGGCAATCTCGGTGATCACCGTGGGATCCATGCCGTCAAAGGAGCCGCGCAAGGATGCGTACTCAAAGACCATGGCCTCCAGGGGCACGTTGCCGGTACGCTCTCCAATGCCCAGGAGCGAGCAGTTGACGCCGCTGGCACCGTAGAGCCATGCGGTGGAAGCGTTGGTTACGGCCTTGTAGAAATCGTTGTGACCGTGCCACTCCAGCATTTCGCTGGGAACATCGGAATAATGCTGCAAGCCATAAATGATTCCGGGAACACTACGGGGAATGGCAACCTCGGGGTACGGGATACCGTAGCCCATGGTATCACAGGCGCGGATGCGCACCGGGATCTTGGAGTCCTCCGACATCTTCATCAGTTCGTTTACGAAAGGAACCACAAAGCCGTAGAAATCGGCTCTGGTAATATCCTCCAAGTGGCAACGTGGCATAACGCCAGCCTCAAAGGCCTCGGCTACCGTAGCAAGGTAGTAATCCATGCATTGCTTTCTCGTCATCTTCATCTTTTTAAAGATGTGGTAATCACTGCAGGAAACCAGGATTCCCGTCTCACGGATTCCCAGATCCCGTACCAGCTTGAAGTCCTCTTTACTGGCACGGATCCACGTAGTAATCTCAGGGAATTTGAGGCCCAGATCCTGGCATTGCTCCAGGGCTTCCCGATCCTTCTTACTGTAAACGAAGAATTCGGTTTGGCGAATGATGCCGTAAGGGCCGCTGAGCTTGGACATGAGCTTGAAGAGATCCACAATCTGCTTTACCGTATAAGGCTCCACCGATTGCTGACCGTCACGGAAGGTGGTGTCGGTGATCCAAATATCCTCGGGCATACCGATGGGTACGCGACGGTGGTTAAATGCGATGCGCGGAACGTCGGTATAGGGATAGACGTCACGGTAGAGATTGGGCTCGTCTACGTCCTGCAACGAATATTTGTATGTTTTTTGTTCTAACAAATTTGTTTTGGAAGATATTTCTAACATAGCACTTCCTCCTTTGTATGAATGTATACAATTATACTACAAAACCGATAAAAAGTCAATACGATTCCCAAAGTTTTTGGCCAAGTACTTGACAAAATTTGAAAAAAAGTCTATAATAATTTGTGTAAAATAGACGAAAGAGAGAATCCTATATGAAACTCATGATTGCCTCGGATATTCATGGCTCCACCTTTTATTGCAATCAGCTTTTGGAGTGCTATCGCAAGGAAGCCCCTGCGCGCCTGGTTCTTCTGGGCGATCTGCTCTATCACGGCCCCAGAAACGATCTTCCCCAGGGGTATGCGCCCAAGGAAGTGATCGAAGCCTTGAACGCCATTGCTGACCAACTCCTTTGCGTTCGCGGAAACTGTGAGGCAGAGGTAGACCAAATGGTACTCAAATTCCCGGTGCTTGCCGACTACGCCTGGCTGAACGTGAACGGGCTGAACATCTTTGCTACCCACGGTCATCATTTTGGCGAGGACAATCCCCCGCCCTTTGCCAAGGGATCGATCCTGCTCTGCGGCCATACCCACGTGTCCTGCTGTCACGAGCACAACAGCTTTACCTATCTCAATCCCGGCTCGGTTTCGATTCCCAAGGAGAACACGCCCCACGGATACCTGATCCTGGAGGACACCACCTTTATCTGGAAGACCCTTGAGGGGACGCCCTATTTGAAATATAACGCAGAAAAATCCGTGAACTGACCAAAAGAAAAGGCTTCTCACCGAGAGAAGCCTTTTTTATATTCATTATAGTTATACTTCTTCATTATAGTTATACTTCTTTGAGCAACTGCTCCAGGAGCTGAACCCGATCGTTTGCGTAGGTATAAGCCCCTTTAAAGTCGTCGGTCTCCCGACAGCAGATCTCCAACTCACAAAGCACCGCGTACAAGCCGATTTCATTGAGGGGATCCTCGGAGTTCAACAGCTCCAACAGCATTTTCCCTGCAACCTCGTACTGCGCTTCTGCCATCAGCAACCGAATACGAATGTGCTTTGTAAAGAAATCCGTTTCCCCGTGGGTGTCCAGATAGGCCTGTGCCGAGGCCAGCGCCCCGTTGTCCAACGCCTCCATGGCCTCCGCGTATGCGGCGAAGGGCGAGGTATATTGCAAGGACAGCGGCTTTTCCTCATCCAAAACATCGGAATACAGTGTGGCGGAAATTCGTTGCATAAACCGAAAGAATACCCTTGCCTGCGCCTGAATGTGCTCGGTGGGATACAGGGTCTTTTCCGCATAGCTCAAGGCCTCGTCAAAGAAACGGCAGGAGGAACGCAATCTACCCTTCCAAAATTCCTGAATGGCGATCCCCGTATCGCAGTCGGCCAGAAGCAGACAGATTTCGTCATCGGGATCGGGGCATCCGGAAAAGCAAAGGCTACGGCATCCCCACATATCACCGGCGGCATACGCGCGCTTGATATTGGCAAGGCTGTTCATCTTGCGGTAAACGATCTCGTCCCCCTCCTCGGCCAACAAAAAGCCTGCGGGAACGTTCAAGCGCTCGGCAATATACAAAATGGTGGAAAGAGATGGATGCGCGGTGCCGTTTTCGATGCAGCTCAACATATTTCGGGTGATGCGATTCCCCGCCAGCTCGGACTGAGTCATCAGCTTGGCGATCCGAAGATCGCGGATCTTTTCACCTATGTTCATTGGTCAGAGGTGCTCCGGATCAAAGAGTTTCCTCAACTTCGGGCTCGACACTGATCTCATAGAAATCCGCATCCACAGCCGATGGTCTGGAAAGACGCAGCTGCACGTTGGTCACTACATCCTTGTATTTTTCCTTGGCGGTCTTGCAAACCTTGCGGCAAACGTCACTCGATGCCTTGGCAGCATTCGAAGCGGTCGTGGCCACCTTTTTGGATGCGGTCTTGCAACCGCCGATCAGCGACTCCACACGGCCCAACAGGGTTTTGGAGTGCATATACTCTCCAATCAAGCCGTACACACGAACCATATTGGAATCTACCACGTGGGTGATCCGGTCGGTGGCTTCCTTATAAATACCGTCTGCAGCGTAGCGTGCCTGGTCAATGCGAACCTGATACTCCTTCTCGGCCTTTTCCTCAATGGCCTTCGCCTTGGCAATAGCAGGAGCCAGAAGATTCTTATAGTCACCATCCATTTTCCGCATCAATTTATCGTATTGAGCAACCTTTTCCTCCACCGAAGCATCGGCACCGGTGACACGCTCCAAACGCGCCTCCAGCTCTGCCACCTGCTCCTCCAGAGCGGCGATGGCAACCGCCTTTTCCTGAAGCTTGGCCTCGGCATCCAATACAAACTGGTCAACCTCGGCCTTATCGTAGCCATTTAACTTATTGGTGAACTGAACAGAAAATTCTGCCATGATCGTACCTCCTTCGATATCACGAATTCTTACGGCGTAAAAATTCGTATAATAATACATTTATATCATACCATATTTTATTTTCAAATGCAACAACTTTTTTTCTTTTTTCGAATTTTTGTCATTTTCTACAACGGGGATTCGCCTTTTTGCCGCGCCAGCCAAGCAATGGGGCTGACCGAAAAACGTCGCTTAAACATTTTGGAAAAGTTCAAAGGATCCTGATACCCGCACAGCGTAGCGGTCTCAGAGACGTTTTTCCCCTGCAACAAAAGCCTCTTTGCCTCCTCCATGCGCACCGTAATTAAATATTCCTGAATGGTCTGCCCGGTCTTTTCCTTGAAAAAGCGGGAAAGATACCTACGGTTGAGGTTCAGGCTCCGCGCGATCTCCTCCACGCGAAGGTCTTGCATATACAACGCCTGAATATGATCTCTGACACGGCGGACGTAGTCGTGCTTGATCTCGGCGTTGCCGAAAAGCGTGGCGTAAATTTGAAACAACAAAGCAGCGATCCGAAACTCTCGCAACTCGCTCCCCTCGGTATTGAGCATTTCCTGGGTAAAGGTGGACGGGAGTGACACAACGGTAGGCAGCGTTTGAAAGGATTCGGCCAACGCACCGTCAAAGCCCACCCATTGGTAGACCCAGGGATCTTCCCCGTCGGCCTCATAAGTGGTCACCTCCCCCGGCAGGATCAAAAAAGCCTGGCCGGCCTGCACCTCGTAGATCCCCTCGGCCTTACGGATCCTTCCCCGGCCCTCAAGAACGCAATGGATCAAGGTATATTTTCGAACCGCGGGACCAAAGGATTTTCCCGGGCGGCACCGTTCACTTCCTACAAACAAGGGGTTGAGATCCCGAAATCCGTGATTGATCAAAACGTCGTTACGCATCATCGCACCTCCTCTGTTAAGTTACATTATACCATATCGCCGTTACCTAATGCAATGGTTTTTTGAAAAAAAGAGTGATATAATAAAACCAAATCAACGCAGGATTTCCTGCGCGAAAGGAGAAACGCAATGAAAATTACCTTTATGGGTGCAGGAAGCACCGTTTTTTCGAAAAATGTACTGGGTGACACCATGCTATGTGATCCTTTTCACGACGTGGAGATCGCCCTTTACGACATTGACGCCGACCGCCTGGAGGAATCCTACCTTTTAATCTGCGCCATGAACCAATCCATCAACCAAGGCCGGGCAAAGGTTACCAAATACCTTGGCGTGGAGAATCGCAAGGATGCGTTGAGAAATGCGAACTTCGTGGTCGATGCCATTCAGGTCGGTCTTTACGATCCCTGCACCATCATCGACTTTGAAATCCCCAAGAAATACGGTCTGCGACAGACCATTGCCGATACCCTCGGCATTGGCGGCATTATGCGCGGTATGCGCACCATCCATGTCCTCAAGGACTTTGCCCGCGACATGGAAGAGGTATGCCCCAACGCTTGGTTCCTCAACTATACCAATCCCATGGCCATTCTTTCTGGCTATATGCAACGCTACACCGGGGTTAAAACCGTCGGTCTATGCCACAGCGTACAGGTCTGCGTTCCCAGCCTGCTCAAAAAGCTGGATATGCCTTACACCGTTGAGGACACCATTTCCAAGATCGCGGGAATCAACCACATGGCGTGGCTCCTTGAGATCACTGACAAGCAAGGCAACGATCTCTACCCCGAGATCCGCCGTCTTGCCAAGCTGAAAAACGAAACCGAAAAACACAAGGACATGGTTCGCTTTGATTACATCGACAAGTTTGGCTACTACTGCACCGAGAGCAGCGAGCACAACGCCGAGTACAATCCCTTCTACATCAAAGCGGGACGGGACGATCTGATTGAGAAATTCAACATTCCTCTGGACGAATATCCCCGCCGCTGTATCAAGCAGATCAACAACTGGCAGGCACAGAAGGAAGAGCTGATGGCCGGCGGAAACGTGGAGCACGTGCGCTCCAGAGAATACGCCTCCTACATTATGGAAGCCATTGTAACCAATACCCCCTACAAGATCGGAGGTAACGTCCTCAACAACGGGCTGATCTCCAACCTGCCCGCCGAGGCTTGCGTGGAGGTTCCCTGTCTGGTAGATGCCAACGGTGTTACTCCTACCTACGTGGGAGAACTGCCCCTGCAGTTGGCCGCGATGAACTCCTCCAATATCTATCCCCAGCTTCTTACCATCGAAGCCGCCCACACCGGAAGTAAGGAAGCGCTCTACCAGGCTGCCATGATGGATCCTCACACCGGTGCCCAGCTTTCCACCGACGAGATCGTGTCTCTTTGCAATGAGCTGATCGAAGCCCATACCAACGCCGGCTATCCCGTTTTCTAAATCGATTACAACTTAAAATAACCGTCGCAAGCGTGGAACGCACGCTTGCGACGGTTGTTTATTAATAGAAATATTCGATGTTCCGTTTGATATAGCTCAACATTCTGCCGCGAATGTAGCGGAGGTTTCCGCTGACGAAATCCTTGATCTTTGCGGGAGACTGACGGTAGTTATTCATGATAAAGCGGAATGCCTTGACCATTTCCTGCTCGCCGCCCTGCTCCAGGGCACTGCAGAGGGAGTCTACCAGCTCGGGCTTGGCGTTAAGTAGCAACGCCCAGTAGGCATCGGCGTTTTTATCCGCCAGGTCATATAGCATCTTATAGGCCAACAGAGGACGGTAGACGCGACGCGGCCCCTGCTTGATCTCTCGCTCCAGGGCGTTGTCCTCCCAAAGCCCCTCAAAGGTATCGCTTACCATGGTCAGATAGATATTCATACGCTCGTTAACCGTGGAAAAGGTCAATTCCTCCAGAGGGACGTTGCGTTTTTTTGCACGGTCAAACAGGAAGAAGTTGGGCTCGGCATCCCGCGTCAGCCACAAATAATAAGCAAACAGTGCAGAAAGCAGGATCAGCAATACCGAGATCACGACCTCCAAAACGCGTTTATAGGTTGCGTTGGCTCTGGGGAGCGCAATCGCAAGCAGTAAAATGGCTCCGATCAAGCTAACCACGGCAACCACGGCCATGATCAGCGAAGCTCTTTTTTTCAAGTTCATAAAGCAACATCCTTTCTTTGATAAATCCTACCCATATTATACCATAATGAAAAGGCCATTTCAAGATGCTTTTTTAATTTTCAGGATTTTTTTGCTTCCGCGTTAAATATGTAAATTTTTTGTTTTCCTTGACATTGGAAGCAAACTATGCTAAAATAAGAATATCAAATTTGACGAAGGATGACGAAAGAGTGAAACCGAAGAAAAAAACATTTCGATTACTGCGTGTTATGGATTGGAACGCGGGCAATCGTCCCGACGCCGATGGCGAGGACACCCGTCCCACCCTCAAACGCTATTTTAAACTGTTGGGGCGTCGCTTTTGGAAGCTGATTTCCCTGAATATTATGATGATCCCCATGATCTTGCCCCTGTTTGTGATCTTTTATCTCTACACGGGCTATGATCGGATCCCTACCCAAAACAGCTTGATCTTTCCACAGCTCTACGGAGCTAATTTTATTGAAACCACCCAGCAATCCGCCATGCTCCTGGATCTGTTTGGGGCTCAGCTGTACGTTCCCGTGTACAGCACCGGTACCTACATTGGGATGGGCGTTTGCGCCTTGATCCTCCTGCTCACCTTTGGTTGGCAAAACGTGGGGGTAACCTACATTTTGCGAAGCATGGTGCGTGGCGAGCCGGTCTTTTTGATCTCCGACTATTTTTACGCAGTTCGACGCAACCTGAAGCAAGGACTCCTGATGGGCATGGTGGACGTGATCGTTATTGCCCTGCTTGTTTTTGATGGCGTGTACTTCTACCAAATGATCGGCAGCTTCTGGATGGACGTCTGCTTCTGGGCAATCTGCGCTCTGGCAATTCTGTATTTCTTCATGCGGTTCTATATCTATCTGATGTTGGTGACCTTTGATCTTTCGATCCGCAAGATTTTGAAAAACGCCCTGATCTTCACCACTTTGGGAGTGAAAAGAAATCTGATGGGACTGCTGGGAATTCTTCTCCTCACGGCCATTGAGGTGGTACTGTTTGCCACCCTCATGCCTATGAACATTCCCGTTGGCTTGATCCTTCCCTTCCTCTACTACTTCTCTTTCACATCCTTTACCAGCGCCTTTGCCGCCTATCCCGTGATCGACCGTTACATGATCGCACCTTATCGGAGTCAAAATGATTACCCCGACAAGGAAGATGCCGAGGGCGAAGAAGGAACACCTGCCGAAGTATAATTACAATAAGAGCTGATGCGAATCCGCGTCAGCTCTTTTCTTTATTCAATTCCCAAAAGATCCCCAACGGTGGTAGGAACAAATCCCCGCTCAAGAAGCTTGGGAAGCAGGATCTCCAAGGCTTGCGGCGTATGACTTTGCCTGCCGATATAATCGTGCATGAGAATAATATCCCCGGGCTGTACGTTGGAAAGCACGGTATCCACAATCTGTTCGGTGTTCTTGCACTCCCAATCTCGAGTGTCCAGGCTCCAGAGCACCAGGGCGTAGTCTCCCTCCCGACTGCATTCCTCCACCATGGAATTAATGGCCCCTTGAGGGGGACGGAAGAGATGCGGCCGATATTCACAAAGCTCCTCCAACGCCTGCTCACACGCCTCCAGCTCCCAGGATAGATTTTGGGCCGGGGCTTGCGCAAGCAAGGGATGGGAAAAGGTATGATTGCCCACCTCGTGTCCCCGATCGATCACCTCCCGGGCGGCATCGGGATAATTCACCACGTTCTCCCCAACCATAAAAAAGGTGGCACGCACATCGTAACGCTCCAGGATATCCAAAATCGCGTGCGTCAGACGGGGATGAGGGCCGTCGTCAAAGGTCAGGGCAATCTTCATGGTGTCGGTTTGTACCGAGCGGTAAACCGTGGGCGGCTGTCCACAAACCGAGAGGCTGAACAGCGGGCAGAGCAACGCCAGAGACAGCACTACGGCTCCCCATACTCTGGCTTTTTTCCAACCGGTCCCCCTCATCGCTCCCGACTCCCGTACACAAGCTCATCCAGGCGCCCAAAGCGATAGCCTTGCGCTTTCATCTCGCGAATGATCTCACTTAAAATCTGTGCATTGGTGCTTGACGTTGGATGCAAAAGCATGACCTCTCCGTTGTGAAGGTTCTCCAAAAGGATGGTTTTGGCCTTTTCCTCCGACATCTGCTTATTGTTGTCCCAATCAGGATAAGCAAAACTCCAAAAGACCGTTTTATACCCGTTCTTTTGCGCGACCTCCAGATTCTCACGGCTAAAGCACCCCTCGGGAGGTCGGTAATAATTGGACATGGTATAGCCGGTTTGCTCCCGGAACAGATTCTCCAGGTCCTCCAGTTCCTTTAGAAAGTCACTCTCACCCACACCGGACATATCCCGATGATGCACCGTATGATTCCCTACCGTGTGTCCCTCCTCCACCATGCGCTTGACAAGATCGGTGTTCTTGGTGATAAGATTTCCCAGAATAAAGAAGGCCGCAGGAACCTCCTCTTCCTTCAATACATCCAGTATTTTTGCGATATTTCCGTTTTCATAACCTGCGTCAAAGGTAAGATACACCACCTTTTCCGCATCGTTGGGATCGCTGTGGCGATGATCGATATAGTAGCCGTCCAGCTCCTCCACAAAGGCCATCTCCCGCCCCACCGATGGCTGCACGTGATCCTTGACGTGAACACAGTACCAATGAAAGGACGACGACGCACCGTAACACGGAATTACCGCGCCTGCACAGAACAGCAAAACGAACAGAAAACATATCAGCCTTTTTTTCATATGCTCCACTCCTTTTTTGAAAGATTTCCAAGGACAGTTTGTGTCAATCCTTCAAAAACAACCCCAAGGAATTTCTATCGAAGCAGGAAGTTTTATCAAAAAAACAAGAACGCAGGATGCGTTCTTGTTTTTTTGTTTAGATATTCGAAAAAATAAAATCGTAAAGCTTATCATACACGGCATCGGTTTTGGGATAACAGGAGAAGGAAAGATCACACTCGCAAATGCGATCCAGCTCGGCAATCACCCGTTCCCTGCCCAGCTTGTTCTCCACCAGCTTCAAAAGCCGCATATCCACGATGCCTTGGGCAAAGACCTTGAGGCGCAACGACGGATTGGCATCGTTATCTCCGGGATAAACGCTGAAGGAGTCGCCCCCCGGGAAACCGATTCCCGCGTCGGTTACCTTGTACGGATCGATCTGGCCCTCGGACAGCCGATTATAAAAGAAATTGTAGCCCCAGTGCAAAAATCCGCGCATATTGTGCTTATACATTTGCACACCAAGAATTCGATTTCGATAGGAAGGCATAGCAAGAAAGCGATTGGACACGCCAACACTCTGGGAGCAACAGTTATAGCACCACAGATCCGGCACTCCGGCATCCAGGAAGGGCTGAATACGGTCGGTATTGACCACGGGATGCTCCAAAATTCCGTTTTTATAGAAATCAATGTTGGAAAGAGCGTCGATCTGCATACATCCTTGGAGCAAGGGTCGGAACCAGGTTGCTACGGCTTTGTAAGCCTCCAGATGATGCGCCCGAGGCTCGTCGGAAATATGGAAATAAATCCGAGAGCGATCCACACCAATGGAATCCAGATACGAGAGCAATGCAGGCAACAGTTGAGAGAGGAAATTACGGTAATCCTCGCCGTTGGCATCGGTATCCCATCCAAAGATACGGCGGTCTTCCCCATTCTCTTTCGCAATTACCTTGGGAGCGTGTGCCGCGCCCCATTGGGTAAAGAAATGATTGATCTCCAGATACTCCATACCTACACGGCGGGCAATCTCTACGTAACGGCCAAGCTTGGAAAAATCAAAGGAATACTCGGTCCCCTTCTTTTCGATCTCCACCAGCTGTACGGTAGGACGCTCCCCACCAATGGCGGTATCCAGCGGCGGGGTCAGCACCGGGGTCAGGATCATATTGATACCACCCGACGAAGCCATCTTCATGTATTTTTCTATGAGATCCCAATGGGCCTCGGAAAGTACCGGAACCCCGTGGGCGTCGGCAATGCAGTCACAATGGAACCACTGGGTAAAGATCAGATCCTGCGCGGGAAGGCTACACGGATGAACCAACAGACGGATGCGACGGCGGCGGACATCTCCCTCCTCGCTACGGAAGGTAACGGTAAGGAAATACTCCCCTGCCGGTGCGTCCTCGGGAATATTCACCGAGATCCAGATCGACTGCCACACACCGGTCCTGGCGGTAATCACCATGCTCTTCAAGGGAATCAGAGGATCGGGGAAAATACCCGATTTGTGGGAGATGTAATCGTCGTCGTATTTCCCGGGGTAGCATGGAAGTACGGTAGGAACCAGGCCCACGGAATAAACCTTGGTCTCCGCCTCCCAGGGCGTAGACACCTCTACCCTGTACTTTTGAAAAGCAAAGGGCGGCGCGTTGTAGCGATACGCGATTTGATAAGAAAGCTCCTGTCCTCTTGCCCCCTGCAAAGAATTGCAGATATTCCCGGAGAAAATTTTCTCCGGGAACACCTTGGCAAGAGAAGAAACCTGACGCAATTGAATGTTGCCTGCCATGTTCATTCTCCTTTGATGTTATGTATTACGTTCGAATCAACTTATTCGTTATCTACAGGCTCCTCGGTCTTGGGCGCAGCCAATTTTCCACCCACCACACCGGCAAGCAGTGCGCTAAGATCAATGCCCGTGGATTCCTTCATGCCTTCCATGATCTGGTTGGCGCTGTTCATTACGTCTCTGACCACCTTCGTGGCGTTGCCATCACCGTACATTACGATCTTGTCGGTCTGGCTCAGAGGAGTTGCGGCGTTCTTAACCACCTCAGGCAGCGCGGTGAGGTACATTTCCAGCACGGAGGCTTCACCCATCTTCTTCTGGGCTTCTGCCTTCTTTTCAATGGCGATTGCTTCGGCGTCACCCTTGGCGCGAATACCTTCAGCCTCCTGCAGCATAGCAAACTTCTTTGCCTCTGCCTCGGCACGCAGAGCCAATGCGCCCTGCTCAGCTTCGATTCTTCTCGCCTCGGCCTCCTTGGTACGGCGGATCAGATCGGCCTCGGCCTCTTTTTCTTCCTTGTACTTCATTGCATCAGCCTGCTTGCGCACCTTTGCGTCCAGTTCCTTTTCGGTAATGGCAATGCGCTTTTCTGCCAGCTCGGCCTCCTTGGTGGCCTTTGCAATGTTGGCGTTCTCGGTCTCGATCTCGATCAGCTTTCTCTGTGCCTGCTCCTGGATCCGGTAAGCGGCATCGGCTTCGGCCTTCTTTACGTCGGCCTGACGCTTCATTTCCGCCTGCTCAATGGCGAGGTCGGCGTTCTGGTGCGCGATCAGCTTATCGGTATCAACCTTGACACGGTTGGTCTCCTGGCGTGCCTGTGCCTCGGCAATGGCAATATCTCTTTGGGCATTGGCCTTGGCGATCTGCGCGTCTTTACGGATCTTTTCCACGTTGTCAATACCAAGATTTTCAATGGTGTTGGCGTTATCGGTAAAGTTTTGAATATTGAAGTTTACAACCTCAATGCCCAACTTTTCCATATCGGGAACTACGTTCTCGGTGATCTTTTTGGCAACACCCTGACGGTCCTGAACCATTTCCTTCAGTCCGACCGAGCCAACGATCTCACGCATGTTACCCTCCAGCACCTGGGTCACAATGGCAACGATCTCCGGGGTACGCTTATTCAGGAGTGCCTCGGCCGCCTTGCGGAGCATATCGGGATCCGAGGAGATCTTGATGTTTGCAACACCGTCCACGCGAACGTTGATAAACTCGTTGGTGGGAACCGCTTCCGAGGTTTTGATATCGATCTGCATAACGTTGAGGGAAAGCTTGTCAACACGCTCAAAGAACGGAATGTGCCAGCCTGCCTTACCAACCAGGATCCGCTTCTTTCCAAGACCCGAAACGATGAACGCCTGGTCCGGAGGAGCCTTCAAATAGCCTGCCAGTAAAACGATTACGATCAAGCCCAAAATACCAAGTCCAACATAAAGCAAAATATCCATTTTATTTCCTCCCTGGGTTATTTGTTTGGTTGAATGATTTGATTATTGATCTCCACCCAGCTCTTTGATGCTGGTTACCAGACCTGCAAGGCCCTGGATCTCGGAGGGAATGATGATCTTGGTGGCCTTTCCGTCAGCCGCCTTGGCAAATGCCTCCAGACCCTTGATGGCGATCACACCCTCACCGGGCTTCGCGTCGTTGATCATCTTAATACCGTCGGCCGTTGCCTTTTGAATCGACAGAATGGCGGCAGCTTCACCCTCGGCCTCACGAATCTTGGCTTCCTTAACCGCCTCGGCACGCAGGATCTGGGACTGCTTCTCAGCCTCGGCCTCCAGAATCATGGATTCCTTCTTACCCTGTGCCACGAGAATGGTGGAGTTCTTTTCACCCTCGGCACGCAGAATGGCTTCACGACGCTCACGTTCTGCCTTCATCTGCTTCTCCATGGCGTCCTGGATCTCCTTGGGAGGAATGATATTCTTCAGCTCCACGCGGTTCACCTTAATGCCCCAGGGGTCGGTAGCCTCGTCCAGAATGGAACGCATTTTGGTGTTGATAATGTCACGGGAGGTCAGGGTATTATCCAGCTCCAACTCACCAATGATGTTACGCAGGGTGGTAGCGGTCAGATTTTCAATCGCCGTCATAGGGGTGGTGTGTCCGTAGGCGTAGAGCTTACAGTCGGTGATCTGGAAAAACACGACGGTATCGATCTGCATACGAACGTTATCCATGGTAATTACCGGTTGGGGCGGAAAATCCGCAACCTGTTCCATCATATTGACCTTTTTGGCAATGCGATCAATAAAAGGGAGCTTAAAGTGCAGACCGGTCTTCCAGGTTTGGTGGTAGGCCCCCAGGCGCTCGATCACGTAGGCCTTGGACTGGGGCACGATGTGGATATTGGAAATAACGACGATGACACAAAGAACCAAGAGGATCCCCAATACAACTAAAATTTCCATAACAAATCTCCTTTTTTGTGTAATGTAGGACGAACCAGCTTATTCTGCCGAGGGTAGCTCGCAGATCAGCTTTACACCGGATACGTTTACAATAGTTACCAAGCTTCCGGCAGGAATGGTAACCGTGTCATTTGCCGAGCGTGCGGTCCAGACAAGTCCTCTCACCTTAACACTTCCCTTCTCGTACAGGTTGTTGATCTCTTCCTCCACAATCCCGTGAGCACCGATCAACGCGTCAACGTTGGTCTTTTCCTCGGTTTTGGGACGCAGCCGTTTTTTGAAAAACAGATTGAACAGGATCAACGATACCGCCGACAGTGCCATAAACACCACCAGCTGCACCCAGAAGGAGAGCGGTATGAGAGCAAGGATCAACGCAACCACCGCGCCGGGCACAAACCAAATAGATTCCAGATCACAGGTTTGTGTTTCGACTACCACAGCGACTGCAGTTACCGCGATCCAAAGCAATGCAAGACCGTACTCTGCAAAAAATTCGCCCATTGAAATGCCTCCTTTCTTCTTTGTTGTGATTCAATTATATCACACGGTCACGTGATTGTCAATAGGTTTCATGAAAATATTTTTAAAAATCTTGAAAAATTATGAAGCGGAGTGATTAATGACTAAAGTAACCAATTTTTCAATCGAAATTCTTCCGTCCTCGGTTACGCGAAGGGTAATTGTTTGCGGGCGGCTGGCATCGCTGGCAATGTCTCTGCGATAGGTTCCGTCATTTTCAAAGATCATATACTCCAGCCGATATACGTAAAGCTTATCACGTCCATCCTCGGACTCCGACAGATAGGTAATGGTGGTACGATAAATCATTTGGGGGGTAAAGGCCGCCTGCCTTTGATTGGTTTTGTAATAATTCTCGTTAAAACAGGCGTTGTAGGCATCCTCGTCCCCCGCAATCAGGATCTGAATAAAATCATATAGGAACAGAACCTGCTTGTTAAAATCCTTCCGATTGTCATCGCTGATGGAGGATGTAATCCCGTAGCCCGAGGGATCCGAGCAATAGCTCACCGTGCGATCCATCTCTAAGTAGTCCTCGTAAAGAAGAATATCTCCCTGATAGGTTGGATAAAAATCCTCGTTGCTGTATTGCGGAGGCACCTGGGGATCCGAGCCCCGTCCATCCAGCAACGCCACCGCAACGATGAGAATCACCAAAACGGCAAGAAGGCTTCCAAGGGTCAAAAGGATCCTTTTTTTCATTTTTTTGGATCGGAGCCGGGCTTCTTCCAGCGCCTTTTCCCGTTGGTTTTGTTGGGTTTCCATAATCTTTCCCCTTCCCTGTTTTTATAATCTGTTATTATTCTATCATATAAATTCTTCTTTTGCAACAAAAAAAGTAATTTTCATAAAATTCGTGAAAAATGAGAAAATGGGCTTGTTCTTTTGCAAAAGATGTGATATAATATAATGTGGTTTTGTTATTTTCAAATCCAGTCTATACTCTCCCGCGAAAGGATCCAAACACCATGAAATACCTTGTACTCATTCCTGATGGAATGGCTGATGAAAAAATAGAGTCCCTCGGCCATCGCACCCCCATGGAGGTTGCCAAAAAGCCCTGCATGGATCAACTGGCAAAAACCGCCACGGTTGGAACCGTTTCCAACGTTCCTGCCGGCATGGTTCCCGAGAGCGACACCGCCAATATGGCAATTCTCTCCTTTGATCCCAAGGTTTATTCCAAGGGACGCTCTCCCCTGGAGGCCGTGAGCATGGGAATTGAAATGCAGCCCGATGAAACCGCCTACCGCTGCAACGTGGTAACGTTGAGTGACGAGGGAGACTACGAGGATAAAATCATTTTGGATCATAGTGCCGACGAGATCACGACCCCCGAGGCCAACGAGCTGATCAAGGCTTTGGATGCCGCGCTCGGCAACGAGCTCCGTCGCTTTTATACCGGTGTCAGCTATCGGCACTGCCTGATCTGGAAAAACGGCGACGATCAATATCCCTTTATGCGTCCCCACGATATTCTTGGAAAACGCATCGGTGAGTATCTGCCCCGGGAGACCGACGGTGGAAAGGAATTTTTGGATCTGATGAAGCAGAGCTACGAGATCTTGAACCATCACCCTGTAAACGAGGCCAGACGCGCACGTGGCTTGAAGCCCGCCAATTCCGCCTGGCTCTGGAGTCCCGGAAAAAAGCCCCAGCTCCCCAACTTTAAGGAAAAATGGGGGCTGAATAGCGCGGTGATCTCGGCGGTGGACCTGATCAAGGGCATTGGTCTTTGCGCCGGTATGCATTCCATTGACGTCGATGGTGCTACCGGAAACGTGCATACCAACTATGACGGCAAAGCCCAAGCCGCCATTCAAGCCTTCCGTGACGGCTACGATTACGTTTACATCCACGTAGAGGGGCCCGATGAATGCGGCCACCGAGCCGAACTGGAAAACAAGGTGCGCGCCGTAGAGCTGATTGACCAAAAGATCCTGGCTCCCGTGCACGAATATCTTGCCTCCTGCGGCGAGGACTACCGCATTATGATCCTTCCGGACCATCCCACGCCCATCCATCTGCGCACCCATACCATCACGCCGGTTCCCTTTATGATCTATGATCCCAAGAAAGCCGAGAGCGGTGTGGATTGCTTCTGCGAGAAAAGTGCCGAGAGCAAGGATTTCTATGTAGAAAACGGCTATACCCTGATGAACCTCCTTACAAAATGATCCGAAAGGAAGACGCTATGAATTCGGAAATGATTCCAAAGGAAGAAGAAACGGCAAAAACACCGTCCTCTGATCCTCACCCTTTACTGCGTACGCTGTTTGAGTACGTGGAACTCTTTGGCTGGTCGATCTTCATCGTTATGATGCTGTTCACCTTTGTAATCCGCCTGTGTCGGGTGGACGGTGCCTCCATGGAAAATACGCTTTATAACGGACAAGTTCTGCTGGTCAGCGATCTGGGCTACACCCCTGCCCAAGACGATATCATCGTTTTCCATCTCACCCAAGGGGAAGAAGAAAAGGCCTTGGTCAAGCGCGTGATCGCCACCGAGGGACAGAACGTAGTAATCAATTTTGCAACCAAGGAGATCTTTGTGGACGGCATTTTGTATGCCGACTCCCATCGGATCTTGAAAAATCTCAGCGGCCAAGTTCTGGACTACTACTATCTTTATGCCGAGCACAGCTACGACGGATTGACACAAACCTTTTCTGCCACGGTGCCCGAGGGACATCTCTTTGTCCTGGGAGACAACCGAAACAACTCCAAGGACAGCCGCGACACCGAGATCGGATTCATCGACAGCCGTTGCGTTCTCGGCAAGGCCATCGTCCGCATCTCTCCGTTTACCCTATTCTCCTGATTTTATAGAAAGCAGGTATACTCATGCCATCCGAAACCATTCAATGGTTCCCGGGGCATATGGCCAAAACCCGCCGTATGATCTCCGAGAACCTAAAACACGTTGATATCATCATTGAAATATTGGATGCGCGGATCCCTTACAGCTCCCGCAATCCCGAAATTTCCCGATTGGTTGGCGATAAACCCACTCTCTTGCTGCTGAACAAGGCCTCCCTGGCCGATCCCAAGCAAAACGCCATGTGGGTCAAGCGTTATACCACCGAAAATACGGTCTGTCTTTTGACCGACTGTATCACCGGAGAAGGAATCAATAAAATGGCCGGTGCCATTCGCTCAATCCTTGCCGAAAAGCTTCGTCGCTACGAGGAAAAAGGCATGGCCGGACGCCGTGTGCGCGCCATGGTATTGGGCGTTCCCAACGTGGGAAAGTCCTCTTTGATCAATCGCATTTGCGGAAACAAAAAGGCCAAGGTGGAAAATCGCCCCGGCGTGACCCTGGATAAGCAATGGGTCTCCACCAACATCGGTGTGGATCTGATGGATATGCCCGGCATTCTTTGGCCCAAGTTTGAGGAACGCCGTGTGGGGGAAAACCTTGCCCTGACCGGTGCCATCCGTGACGGGATCCTGGATCTGGAAACGCTGGCCACCATTCTCTGCAAGCGTCTGCGCCGTCTCTATCCCGAGCAGCTCGCCACCCGCTACAAGCTGGGTGACATGGAGCAATATCGGGAGACCACCGATTACGATCTTTTCTTGACCATTGGAAAAAAGCGCGGATTTTTGATCAGCGGCGGTGAGATCAACACCGAGCGCACGGCCATTATGCTGCTGGACGAATTCCGCTCGGCCAAGATTGGTCATTTCACCCTGGATCGCTACTCTAAGGAGGAACTGCCCGATGCTTGATTATACTCTGGAGCATGAGCTGAAGGAGCAAGGCTATGCGGCGGTTTGCGGTGTAGACGAGGCCGGACGGGGCCCCCTTTGCGGTCCCGTGGTCGCCGCCGCCTGTATTCTCCCTTTGGACTTTGCCCTTCCCGAATTGAACGACTCCAAAAAGCTGACCGCCAAGAAGCGGGAGAAGCTCTTTGACGTGATCTGTCAAAACGCCCTGGCTTACTGCATTGCCGAGGCCAGCGTGGAGGAGATCGATCGCCTGAACATTCTGGAAGCTGACCTTCTTGCCATGCGCCGTGCCATTGAGGGCCTTTCCATCAAAGCCGATTTTGCCCTCATCGACGGAAACATTGCCCGGGACTTCCTCATTCCCGCCAAGGCGGTAGTTCACGGAGACGCCATCAGCCCCTCCATTGCCGCAGCATCCATTCTCGCCAAGGTCACCCGTGACCGCCAATGCGAGGAGCTGGATCGCGCCTATCCTCAGTACGGCATTGCCAAGCACAAGGGCTACGGTACCAAGCAGCACATGGAGGCATTGCGGGAATACGGTCCTGCCCCCATTCACCGCAAGCAATTCATTCGCTTTTTGGAGAAGGAATAATGCTCTTTTCAACCACAAAGCAGATCGGCGACTGGGGAGAACGCTATGCGGTTCACTATTTGCGCCGTCGGGGATATACTGTAAAAGAACGAAATTGGCGCAACGGAAAGTGTGAGATCGATATCATCGCCTCCCGCCTTCGTGACATCGTTTTCGTGGAGGTCAAAACACGCAGTTATTATACCGAGGAGCTTTTGACCGCTCCCCCTCCCGGCAACGCCGTCCGCTCCGAAAAGCAACGGCTGACTCGACATGGAGCCAAGGCCTATCTGTATCAGCACCCTACCCATAAACGCCCCCGCATGGACGTGATTGAGATCTGGCTGGAAAAGGCCCCCCAAGGCACAAAGCCCAGGGTATTAAAGATCAATCACATCAAGGCGGCCTACTGATCGCACAAGGAGAATCGTATGAAGCTTTCCCTTTTTGACCTCCATTGCGATACCTCCGGCGAAATGCTTCGGCAAACGCAAGCGCTTGCCGACAATTCCCTGGCGGTATCCCTGAACAAGGCAACCGTCTTTGAGCGTTACATCCAGGTCATGGCCCATTGGACCCAATATTCCATGAGTGAGGAAGAGGCATGGAACGAGTTTCTTGCCATGATCAACAATCTGAAAAAAGATCCCTCGGTCACCGCGGGGACGGCCTGCATTTCCACCGCCTGCCCCGATGCCAACCATGTCCCCACCCTTCTCCTTGCGGTGGAGGATGCGCGGATCCTGAACAACAAAATCGAGCGGGTGGATCAGCTGTACCAAATGGGGGTCCGCATTCTGACGCCTCTTTGGAAGGGCGACACCTGCATTGGCGGCTCCCATGACACCGAAAACGGGTTGACCCACTTTGGAAAATCCGCCCTGGAGCGCGCCGTAGGTCTTGGCATGATCCCGGATATTTCCCACGCCTCCCGCGCCTCCGCCGAGGAGATATTTGCCATCGCAAAGGCCCACGGGCGTCCCGTGATCGCATCCCATTCCAACGCGCACGCGGTCTGCCCGGTCTCCCGCAATCTGTGGGACGACCAGATCCGGGCACTTTTGGATTCGGACGGTTTGATTGGCTTGAATCTTTACACCGCCTTTTTGACCCCGGACGGAAATGCCTCTGCCAAGGACATCCTGCCCCATATTGAGCATTTCCTGTCTCTTGGTGCCGAGAAGCATCTGGCCCTTGGATGTGATATGGACGGATGTCGCTTGCCTGACGACATCCCCGATCTTGCCGCGCTGCCCCGTCTTGCGGAGTTGCTTCTGCAACACAACTATTCCGAGGAATTGGTGGCCGATCTCTTCTACAATAACGCCTACGCATTTGCGTCACAATACCTGAAATAATATTCTAACTCGTAGAAAAACCACAGGAAGGAACCTGAAACAATGTTATACAAAAGCACAAGAAGCAATCAAAGTGCCACCGCCTCTGCGGCGGAGGTGATCAAGCAGGGACTTGCCCAGGACGGCGGTCTGTTTGTTCCCGAATCGATCCCCACCCTGACCCATGCAGAAATTCTGGAGCTCTGCGGCGAATCCTACCCCGTAAGAGCCGCCAAGATCCTTTCCAAATTCCTGAGTGACTACACCTACGAGGAGCTCCTGCAGGACTGCCGCGAGGCATACCGTGAGGATTCCTTTGTGGGCGGTGCTGCTCCCATGGTCAATATTCATGATCAGCTGGAATCCCTGGAACTCTGGCATGGCCCCACCGCCGCCTTTAAGGATATGGCGCTCCAGATCATGCCCCGTCTGCTCTCCCGCGCTCTGAAAAAGACCGGCGAAAAACGCACCGCGCTGATCCTGGTAGCTACCTCGGGTGATACGGGAAAAGCCGCTCTGGAGGGCTACAAGGATGTGGACGGCATTCAGATCATGGTCTTTTACCCGGTGGATGGCGTCAGCCGCGTACAAAAGCTGCAAATGGCCACCCAAACCGGCTCCAACGTCAACGTTTGCGCTATCAAGGGGAACTTTGACGATGCGCAAAACGGCGTCAAGGCGATCTTTGGCGATGCCGAGATGGCAAAGAAGCTGAATGACAAGGGCTATTTCTTCTCCAGTGCCAACTCCATCAACTGGGGACGTCTGGCACCGCAGATCGTTTACTACGTTTCGGCCTACTGTGACCTGATCAACGCAAAGAAGTGTGCGCTTGGGGACTCCTTTAACGTCTGTGTTCCTACCGGAAACTTCGGTAATATTTTTGCCGCTTACCTTGCAAAGCTCATGGGTCTTCCCATCCATCATCTGGTATGCGCTTCCAACGCAAACAACATCCTTACCGATTTTCTTCGTACCGGCACCTATGACCGCAACCGTGATTTCTACCTCACTATGTCTCCCTCTATGGACATTTTGATCTCCAGCAATCTGGAGCGTCTGCTCTACTTTGTAGCAGGCAGCGAAAAGACCGCCGCCTACATGGAACAGCTGAAAGCAACCGGTGCCTACACCGTGGAGCCCGAGGTGCTCTCCGAGATCCAAAAGAACTTCTCGGGCTACTTTACCAACGAGGAAGAGACCCGCGCCACCATTAGGGATACCTTTGAAAAGCACGGCTATCTTGCCGACACCCACACCGCCGTTGCCATCCACGCCGCAGAAGCCTATGTAAAGGAAAGCGGCGACACCCGTCCCATGGTTATTGACTCCACGGCCAGCCCCTACAAGTTTGCCAACAACGTCTATCTTGCCGTTGCGGGCAAGGAGGCAACCTCCGAGCTGGAGGCATTGGAGGAACTGGAAAAGGCAACCGGAACCACGATTCCCTATCCTTTGGCAGGTCTGGCAGAGCGGGAGATCCGCTTCACCAAAACTGTAGAAAAGGAGCAAATGGCCGAGGCGGTGCTGGAGTACCTCAACGCCTGATAAAAGGAAAGAAGGTTGCCGCGCGCGGCAACCTTCCTGATGCAATTTTATTCTGCCTTCGGCTTAAAGGTGGCGCAAAGGGTCTCGCCGGAGCTGTCGGCTCCGTGAGGGCCTACGGCAATCTCATTGGCCGTGCAATGGGTGGCGCAGTCGTTGTAATAACAATTCTCAACGTCACACTTTACGCCCTTGAGATGCTTGCATCCGTTGCTTCCGCAATTCATTCTGTTCTCCATACCGTTTTCCTTTCTTTTTGAGGATCCGAATTGGAGGAAGATACTTCTTTCCCCTTCTTTATTCTTTCCACATCCGTCCCGATTATACACAGGCAAAGGAGGTGTTCCGGTGTCGCTCTTTGTAATGGCGGATCTTCATCTTTCCACCGATGGCGAAAAATCCATGGAGATCTTTGGCCCGCGTTGGAAGGACTATATGCAAAAAATTGAAAAGAACTGGCGGGCCGTTGTAACCGATGAGGATACCGTGGTCCTGCCCGGTGACATTTCCTGGAGCCTGAAGCTGGAGGATACCTTGGAGGATTTCCGCTTTTTGGATTCCCTCCCCGGCACCAAGCTCCTTGGCAAGGGCAATCATGATTTTTGGTGGTCCACCGCCGCAAAAATGAACGCCTTTTTCCAAAAGCACGAGCTGAACACCCTGCGCATCTTTTATAACAATGCCTACGCCATGGAGGACTGCATCCTCTGCGGCTCCCGGGGCTGGTTCGTGGAGGAAGGACAGCAAAAGACGGTGGGCGACGCCGATTACGAAAAGATTCTGAATCGGGAGGTCATCCGTCTTCGGTTAAGTTTGGAGAAAGCGGCAAAATTGCAAAACGGAAGGAACCGACCCATCCTGGTCTTTTTGCACTTTCCACCGGTGTGGGCCGACGAGGTCTGCCGCCCGATCGTGGATCTGTTGCACGAATACAAGGTCCGCTCCTGCTATTTCGGACACATCCACGGAGCCTATTATATGCCTCGAACCATTGAATTTGAGGGAATCGACTTTGTTTTGACCGCCGCGGATTATCTAAACTTTGCACCAATGCCTATTTACCCCGATTGATTTTGGTTATCTTACCAAAATTTTCAAAAAGACTTGACAAAACGCAAAAAAAATTATAAAATATACTTTGTATGAAATTATTTGAACAAGATTGTTTGGAGGACTTTAAAAAATGAGTTTGTTGAAATGTGAAAAGATCGAAAACGAAAAGAGCGTTTATACGCTGGAGTTCTCGGTTGACAAAGCCACCTTTGACAAGGCCGTTTCCAACGCTTACCGCAAGCAGGTTGGTAAGATCTCGGTTCCCGGCTTCCGCAAGGGCAAGGCTCCCCGCTCCGTAATTGAAAAGATGTACGGCAAGGGATTCTTCTATGAGGATGCCATCAACGAGGTTCTGCCCGATGCTTTTGACGAAGCATTGAAGGAATCCGCTCTGGATATGGTTGGCAACCCCGAGTTCGACATCGTTTCCATTGACGATAACGGAGTTGTAATGTCTGCCAAGGTTGCTGTAAAGCCCGAAGTTAAGATCAAGGGCTATAAGGGCATTAAGGCGGATAAGAAGGTAGAAGAGGTTACCGACGAGGAGATCGCAAAAGAGATCGAGACCATCCGTGAGCGCAACTCCAGAGAGATCGAAGTGACCGACGGCGAGTCCCAGATGGGTGACGTTTGCACCATCGACTACGAGGGCTTTGTAGACGGCGTTGCATTTGAGGGCGGCAAGGGTTCGGATTATCCCCTCAAGCTTGGTTCCGGCAACTTTATCCCCGGCTTTGAGGAGCAGGTTGCAGGTCACAAGGCAGAGGAGCCCTTTGATGTAAACGTAACCTTCCCCGAGGAGTACCACGCCAAGGAGCTGGCCGGCAAGGCAGCCGTATTCAAGACCGTGATCCACAAGATCACTCACATTGAGCTGCCCGCTCTGGATGATGATTTTGCAAAAGATGTTTCCGAATTTGATACGATGGATGAATACCGTGCCGACGTAAAGGCAAAAATCGCTAAGAGACATGAAAGCGAAGCCGACCGTCAGTTCGAGGATGCCATCCTGGATAAGCTGATCGAAAAGCTGGATGCCGATATTCCCGAGCAGATGTTTGTTGCCGAGACCGAGAACTTCGTTCGCGACTACGACAGCCGTCTGCGTATGCAGGGACTGGATCTCAAGACCTACTTCCAGTACACCGGTCTGACTCTGGAGACCCTCCGTGAGCAGATGAGACCGCAGGCCGAGAAGCAGGTAAAGCTGAGATTGGCTCTTGAAAAGATCGCCGAGCTGGAAAAGATCGAAGTGACCGACGAGGATATCGACGGTGAGATCAAGCGCATTGCAGAAGCCTACAACATGGAGGCCGATAAGGTTCGTGAGATGGTTCCCACCGACTCGATCGCCGCTGACATGAAGGTGAAGAAGGCAATGGATCTTGTAAAAGAAAAGGCAATCGTAAAATAATTGCACGTATCTGAACCGGAAGTCGCTATGGCAATTTCCGGTTCAAAATTTCGCAGAAATGAGGTAATAACAATGTTTGATCCCAGAAGCTTTGCAACCAAAGACGCATTGGTTCCCATGGTAGTGGAGCAGACCAACCGGGGAGAGCGCTCCTATGACATTTTCTCCCGCCTGCTCAACGACCGCATTATTTTCCTCTCCGATGAGGTTAACGATGCCACCGCTTCTCTGGTGGTAGCGCAGATGCTCTTCCTGGAATCCCAGGATCCCGATAAGGACATCTTTTTCTATATCAATTCTCCCGGCGGATCGGTCACCGCAGGCATGGCCATCTATGATACCATGCAGTTTATCAAGTGTGACGTTTCCACCATCTGTCTCGGTCTTGCCGCCAGCATGGGCGCGTTCCTGCTCTCCTCCGGCACCAAGGGCAAGCGTCTTGCTCTTCCCCACAGCGAGATCATGATTCATCAACCCCTGGGAGGCGCGCGCGGGCAGGCAAGCGATATTCAGATCCAGGCCGAGCAGATCCTGCGCGTAAAGGCTACCTTGAATAAGATCCTTTCCGAAAATACCGGAAAGCCCCTGGAAGTGATTGAGAAGGATACCGACCGCGATAACTACATGACCGCCGAGGAAGCCTTGGCTTACGGCCTGGTGGATAAGGTCATTACCAAGCGCGTATAATCTCCTTCCGAAAGGACTATTATGGCAAACGATACAAATCACAACAACGGCGGAAAAAAGCTGCGGCATTGCTCCTTCTGCGGAAGAAACGAGCATCAGGTCAACTTTCTGATCCCCTCCCCCACCGGCGCATACATTTGCGATTTTTGCGTGGAGGCCTGCACCGAGCTTCTTTCCGAAACCATTCCCGAGGCGGAAGGCCATGACACCTTTACCATGGCAGAGCTTCCCCGTCCCATGCAGATCAAGGCAACCCTGGATCAGTACGTGATCGGCCAGGACGAGGCAAAGATCGCCCTCTCTGTGGCGGTCTACAATCACTATAAGCGTATTCTTTCCCGCGATGAGAAAAAGAACCGCAAGGATGATGAATTGGCCGAGGATGAGGAGGTTGAGCTTCAAAAGAGCAACGTGCTCCTGATCGGTCCCACCGGCGTAGGTAAGACCTACCTGGCACAAACCCTGGCCAAGACCCTGAAGGTTCCCTTTGCCATTGCCGATGCCACCACCCTGACCGAGGCGGGATACGTAGGCGAGGACGTGGAAAACATTCTTTTGCGTTTGATCCAGGCCGCCGATTACGATATTGAGCTTGCCGAGCGCGGCATCATTTATATCGACGAGATTGATAAGATTGCCCGCAAGAGCGAGAACCGCTCCATCACCCGTGACGTTTCCGGGGAAGGAGTTCAGCAGGCTCTGTTAAAGATCCTGGAGGGCACGGTCTCCAACGTTCCTCCGCAGGGCGGACGCAAGCATCCCAACCAGGAATTCATTCAAATCAATACCAAGAACATTCTGTTCATCTGTGGCGGTGCCTTTGAAGGACTGGAGGAAACCATTGAAAAGCGCAAGGGCAATGCAACCATTGGCTTTGGCGGCGACATCAAGACCAAGAACGAGCGTCGGGAGGACGGTATCTTCCGCGACGTGGTTCCACACGACATTGTAAAGTTTGGTCTGATCCCCGAGCTGGTAGGCCGAATCCCGGTAATCGTTCCCCTGAACGATCTGGATAAGGATGCGCTGGTCCGCATTCTCACCGAGCCCAAGAACTCTTTGGTAAAGCAATACCAAAAGCTCTTCCATATGGACGGTGTAAAGCTTACCTTCTCCCAGGATTCCCTGGAAGCCGTAGCCGCTCTGGCTCTGGAGCGTAAAACCGGCGCGCGCGGTCTGCGCTCGATTCTCGAGAACGCCATGACTGATATTATGTACGAGGTTCCATCCCGCCACGATGTGGCAGAGGTTCAGATCACCCCGGATTGCATCAAAGGGACAGGCAAAAGCAATTATTTGTTGCTCAGAGATATTCCCGCAGCAGAGCTTGCTGCTCCTGCCGACGCAACGGAGGCCCCTGCCACCGCGCAAGGCGAATAAGTAAAAACAGCACTCACACGCGTGAGTGCTGTTTTCATTTCATGTCAAAAGATCCCAATCACGGCTCCTTAACTTGGCATCCGCCCCATTCCACAACGGTAAAGCCTTGGCGTTCAAAGCCCTCAAAGGATTGGGGAGGAATCTCCACTGCTGTTTCGGTAGGATAATACGCCATAAAAACACGAAGCAACCGGTCAGGGGCGGGAGTAATTTCCAAAGTTGCGCCATCGGTATACGCCGTGGTTTGGAAGGAGATCACGTTGTAGGGATTATCCTGCATCAGAGGCAACCAATAAATAATAAATTCATTGGCTTCTCTCGCGGTCAAGCCCTGCTCCGCAAGCGCCCATGCAAGGAACGTGGCAGTATCCTCACCACGCACGCAAAAGCCCTTGGAAAAGTCCCAATCGGCGTACTGAACACCCTCCCAATAGAGCGCGTAGTAGCTCTTGCCATCGGGAAAGATCAGCGTTCCGTCGGGATGGGCAACAAAGTCCTTCCACCCCTCCGTACCATGGGCAGGATAGGTGCAGGTCAGTTCCCCGTTCAAAACAACCTTAGCAGAGCAGACGGTAGGAGCCTCAGGATAGAAATACAAAATCGGCTTTGCGTTGTAGTCCGGAGTTTCCACCCGATCCGCAAGGATCCGTTTGGAATCCGGGTTATTGGAATTGTATTGCGTTTTGGAATAGGTAACGTAAACGTCATCCCCAACACACCATTCCCCGGCTTCATGGGTCACAACGTAAACGGTATCCCCCAGCTCGGAATTGGGAGAACTCAACTTTAGCACCAATACGTCCGGCATTTGAATTTCAATGATTTCGCCGTAGAGATATTCCCTATCCTCCAGTACAACGGTCTCCCACTTGGGTAAGGTCTCTTCTTCGGGGACATTGCTATCTTTTTGGCAACCGAAAAATATCAAGGGAAGCGCAAGAATCAAGCAAAAATAACAAAGCTTTTTCATAGCAAAACTCCTTTCATACCTAACATAGCGTCTATCGGGCAATTTCATTGTATCATAATAAAATCCGTTTGTCAATAGAGCAAAAGGAGAAAACAACACCCAAAAAGGGAGGTGAAACACCTCCCTCGCAAAGGAAAAAGGTACTTCCCTCCCCAAAAATCAACAAACCGTCAGCTTCCGCATCCGCAACGGGAGGACTTTCCGTCATGTCCTCCGTTGGAAAGGCCTTGATTCATTCCTTGCGCGCAAAATTCCCCTACCGGGAAAGGCATGGTGCGGAAGACGTGGCAAGGATCGTCCTCCTCCACGGGAGTGCACTCCTTTTCGGGAATGCAGTACTCGGTTGCCTGAATGAGATACTGGGCAGGACGAACAATGCGAACCACCGAGAAGATCCCCAGGGAGACCGTTAAATACCGCTTGCCGTTTCCATCCACAAAATCAAAGGGAGCGTCAAAGCCGGCACAAACGGCCTCGGGGAGATCACTCTCCTGGAAGCAACAGCAGCAGGTGCATTGGGTGGGCTCTTCTACGATCTTCGTGCCAAGGATCACCGGATCTACCACCTCAACGATGGCCGTGGGAACGTTCCGCTCGCAGGCACTGGGCTGCGGGAGGGCGCAAAAATCATCACAGGCGTTGCTCTTGAACACGTTTACGTTGCTCTCGCTTCCGTAAAGGATCACCCGCTTTTCCAGCACAGCAATCCCCTCCAGCTCCTGGGAGCGACCGCATCCAATGCAGGCCTCAAAGCAGAGCTTTACGTAAAAACGAATGGTAATGGAATAAAATCCATGATTGAACTGAATGGGGTCGATTCCAATGTGCGTCCAAATGATCTTTGCGCTCTTGGCGCGAATGGCTCCGGTATGCTCCAGGATCTCATTGCCGTAGTTGGAAAGATACACCCGCGCCGTTTCAAAGCAATCGCGGTCGCGGCAGGAATCTAATACACGATTGGTTTCAATGCACACCGTTTCCCGGGAATTGCCGGAGGTGGTGCAAGGATATCTGCTTTCCGCCATAATCGAATCTCCTTTAAAATGAATTCAGAGAAAACTCTCTTCGCTATCATTCTATGCGCTTCCCCATTTTTTGACACCGTATTTCTTTTTTCATAACCGAATTGTAAATATTCAAAGATAGGGCTTGCAAAAAAAGTCAAAATCCATTATAATAGAGCATGAATTGTAAGAAAGGAATTTTCGGAATGAAAAAAAGAATTTTTATTGTAGCAATGCTTCTGCTTTGCTCTGTTTTACTTTCTGCCTGCACCCCCAAAGACCCTGCCGTCAATCAAACCACGGCATCCTCCCAGGGCGGCGCACAGGATCCCATCCACCTTCAGGCAGTGCTTGGAAACTGGTACTGCGAGGACGTGCTGTCGGCCATTCAGTTGAAGGAGGACTACACCGTAGATTCTTACTCCATCAAGGCCGGCTACTACACCTACTCCGATACCGCCAGCGGAACCTTCTCCATTGCCGAGGACGGAACAACCCTGACCATTCAAATTGGCGAATCTCCTTTGGAATTGACTTACGATGCCGCAAAAAATCAACTGGCATCGGCCGACGGGTTTGCCTTTGACCGCATTGACGTTCTCCCCGAGAAGCACCCCGTGGTTCTCTTCCCCAACTACTTCTCCCTGGACTGCGCCTCGGTCATTACCCTTGGAGATTACAAGCAGATCACCTTTGGTGAAACTGCGGCACAATCGGCTGCCATTGCGATTTTTGAAGAATACTATGAAGCCAACCAAGATAAGACAAAGCCTACCGTATCCAACCGTCCCGCCGCGTACGGCGACATCGTTGTGATCGATTACACGGGCTACCTGGACGGCGTCGCCTTTGAAGGTGGTTCCGCAAAGGATACCACCATTAACATCGTTGAAAACAGCGGCTACATTCCCGGCTTTGCCGAGGGCATTGCCGGACACTCGGTGGGCGAGACCTTTGACGTTCCCGTCACCTTCCCCGAGGAATACCACAACAAAGACATGGCCGGAAAATCCGTCATCTTTACCATGACCCTGGATGCCATCTATGATCTTGCCATTCCCGACGCGGACATTGCCTCCTACAGCAAGGACGCCTACCAAACCTACAACGCCATGTTGGCAGAATATACCGAATCCAAGAAGGCCGAGGATCTTTGGGCGGTCCTGATGGAGAATACCGTTTATACGGAGGTTCCTCTGGAGTTCTACAATTATTTCTATCAGTATTACGTAGACCTCTATCACTATTATGCCTTCTCCTACGGCATGGATTATGCCACCTTCCTGGCCATGACCGGCGGTACCGAGCAGATTTTGAAGGAACAGACCCGCGACGTAGCCGTTCCCTACATCATTGCGCACGTGATTTATGATACCGAAAAGCTGCAGTGGACCGAGGATGCATATCAAGCACAGTTGGACGCCTTTGTAAAGGACGCCATGGAATACTTTAAATACACCGAGGAAGAAGCCACCAAGCTGGTTCTGGAAACCGAGCTGGACTACATTCAAACCCTTTTGGTGTACGAAACCGTAACCGACTGGTTCCTGGCCAACCAAGGAAAATAATAAAAAAGAACCTGCATCCCGGGATGCAGGTTCTTTTTTATTATTGGATGGGAGCCATGGTGGTCCAGCCTTCGCCGTCGTCGGTCACAAGATTCATAGTAGCAACGCTACCGGTCGTTGCGTCGCCCGTTCCTTCACCGGTCAGGTCTCCCCAGTTAATACCGGGCCCCTCGGTGGTGTTGGAGCCTTCTCCATTATTATCGGTACAGGAAACGGCAAAAACAGCAAGGCAGAGCAAAACTGCAACCAAAATAATACGTTTTTTCATTTCATTTCTCCTTTTGAGGTACTGTCTTATTTTAACATATTCCACCGAGGTTTGTCAATAGAAAATAAGAAAAAAAAACAAACTTGACTCCAAAGAAATAAAATGTCGACAAGATCCTGTTGACAAAAGCTCTTTTTTAGGGTATAATAAGAGGGATCCGTTATGGGGGTGCAATGGTTTCGACGGGGACTTTGAACTATGATAAGCGTGGCGAGCCGGGTAAACTCGTAAACTGCCCAACTTAAAAAATAAACGACAACAATACTGTTGCTATGGCTGCCTAATCTTTGCGCCGTAAGGCGCGAAGATTAGCAGTGCCGTGACCTGCGGGTCACCCGTTCCTCCGGGGAGGACCACGACCTCGGACTGAACGTCATTGGAGTGGTGAACATGCATCGGTGGTTCGCTCTTGAGCCGATCATGCAAAAAAGGGCTACTTGCGGAGATAGCGTGTCTGTTCGCGCTTTCTAAAAGGAATTCTAAATAACAGACTGCCCACGAAGAAGGTTATAGGAATTGGTTTTCGGACAGGGGTTCGATTCCCCTCATCTCCACCAAACGCTACTCAGACGAACACCTACTTCTTTAGCGGCGGATTCGCCGTAAAGGTTTCGCTCTGATACGAACAAAAAACGCCATCTTAGATGAAAGTCTAAGGTGGCGTTTTTTCTGTTTGTTATATTTCGCGACTTCCTTTTATTTCAGCAGTGATATGGCATCTCCGATGGTCTTTTCAAGTGCTTCACGACCATACTTATCGACATCGGTTTTGTTCTTTTCACCGTGAGTGAGACAACCTGCGCCACCGATACAACCGCCGACACAAGCCATTCCTTCGATAAAGTTTCCGTCAAGGATTCCTTTGTTCAGCTTGAGAAGCGCCATACGGCAGGCTTCGATTCCGTCACATACGACGGGTTTGATCTCGAAGTCGATGCCTTGTTCCTTCATTGCCTGTGTTGCCGCATCGGTAAGACCTCCGCTGCGTGCAAAGATACGACCAAAGTAGGAAGCGTTATCAAGAACGCCTTCCTCAAGCGTTTCGATCTCGATATCACGGCTGTCAAACAACGCTTGAAGCTCCTCAAAGGTAAGGACGGTATCAACCCAAGGCTTGACTTCTTCAAGCTGTGCTTCTGCCTTTTTAGCAGTACACGGGCCGATAAAGATGACCTTTGCGTTAGGAGTCGTTTCCTTGATGTATTTCGCAAGAACTGCCATAGGCGACATGTTGTGCGAGACATGCTCTACGAGGTTCGGGAACGTCGATTTGATGTACTGCACGAATGCAGGACAGCAAGAGCTTGTCAGAAGTCCTTTTTCGGAAAGTTCTTTTGCTTCTGCCATAGCCACCATATCCGCACCAAGAGCTGCCTCGATAACGTCGTGGAACCCGAGCTTTTTCAGTCCCGTTACAACCTGACCGAGCTTTGCATACGAGAATTGGCTCGAAATTGAAGGAGCAACAACGGCGTAAACCTTGTAGCTGCCGCCTCTTGTGTTCCTCTCGCTCTTTTTAAGGATATCGATGGCGTTTACCATAAAGGATTTATCCATGATCGCGCCAAAGGGACACTGATATACGCAAGCTCCACACTGTATGCACTTGGAGTTATCGATCTTAGCCGCCTTCTCCTCATTCATAGAGATTGCTTTTACCTTACAAGCGTTCTGACAAGGACGCTTACGGCTGACGATTGCGCTAAAGGGACAAACCTTTGCACACGCACCGCATTCCCTGCACTTGGACTTGTCAATATGAGCAACGTGATTGTGATCGAAGGAAATTGCTCCGAATTTACATACGTCATCGCAACGGTGAGCAAGGCATCCGCGGCAGGCATTGGTTACTTCATAACCGCCAACGGGACACTCGTCACAGGCAATTTCGATTACCTCAATTACATTAGGGTTATTTTTATCGCCGCCCATAGCGAGCTTTACACGCTCACCGAGGATGGCTCTTTCTTTATATACACAACAACGCATCGTGGGCTCGTTACCGGGGACGAGCTTTTTGGGAATATCTATAATATTCTCAAGAAGCTTATCCTCCCACGCGAGGCGTGCTACTTCGCGTAATACTTTATATTTCAAATGCTGTACTTTGGTATCAAATTTACGCATTTTACACCTCCGTTAGGGTGACAGTTGATATACAAACTCGTTTATAAAAGGCATATTTTCCCTGATTCAGCGTCAAAAAGCTTCGAAATATCTTATATTTCTTCAGCTTTTTTCCTTTCCTCGTGGAAAATCTGCTCTTTTATAAATTCTTCGAACTGTCACGCAGTTATTTTTGAGTGATTTTGGTGTTTGGTGAGCGAAGTAAGGTAAGACCTTACGAGTGAAGCAGGCGCAAAAAGCGCCAAAAAGAACGCGCGGCAGCGGGTTCGTATATCTACTGTCACCCTAAAAATAACTTACCTTGATGCGCTTACCCATATTTTTGAGGCAAGCGGACAACTCTTCGACCAAGTTCATTTTGATATTGAAGTTGATGGGAAGGTCGGGATTCTGATGGGCGGGATTTACCGCTCTACCCACATAGAAGTTGATGTCCGTTGCTTCCTCAAACAGAAGTCGGCTGATCAAAGATGCGCCGTCCTTTTTGAAGTTCCAATCCTCGTAGAGCTCGTTCTCTCCAAGGTAATCCTTGGCATACTGAATGACCTTATTCATCGTAATAACGCCCTCGGTCACAAGATCCACGCCTTCGATCTTAGCAATCGGAGGAACGTCGCTACGCTCAAAGCTGAGACTGACCTCAACCTTTTTACCAAGGTATTTTGCCGCAATAGACGAGGTTGTACCTCCACAGATGATATGCTTTCCTTCCTTCGAGAAGAACAGCGACATCATACGGTTTGCGTCATCCCTATTTGAAGGAGGACCGAACAGAATGTTCATGGGCTCTCTCTTACGAACCTTTACAACGCAAGCGGTGGTGTCATCGCCGGGCTTGTGACCGTAAAGCTTATCACACTCGTCAACAAGCATCGTGGAAAGGTTCTTTGCCGTATATCCACCTGCAACGAGTGCCTGCATATATTCGGCAATATCCTCGCGCTTCCAACCGAAGTTATATTTACCGCCCATACCTGCGTGAGGGCATCCGTCGCTCATTGCGATGAATACGTCATCCTCTTGCAATTTAATTGTGGACTTGTATATTTTTTTACCGCCGATATTCATTTCAGTCTTGGGATAATCGTAAATATCGTAATCTCTTATTACGATTACGTGAGGATTATCGTACTGAATGATTTCGGCTATTTGGTTATTCAATAAGTGAATAATCGTAAACGTGGAATATGCCACGCCTCGCACCGAGCATACGGGCAAGGTTGCGGCAATCGTAGACACGCATTCCTCAATAGGAAGCCCTGCCGCCATCATCGTTGAGATGATCTTGGAGGTCAGAGTGGACAGGATACTTGCCTTAACACCCGATCCAAGACCGTCTGCAAGCACGATTACGGTAGAATTCTCATTTTCCTCTACGACGTCTACGTGGTCGCCGCAAAGCTCTTCGCCGACATGATTGATGCTTTTATATCCGATATCTGCACACAAATCATTCATCGCCGATAGACTCCTTCAGTTTAGTCAAGGCAATCTTGGTCTCTGCTGCGGTTTCGCCGAGCAAGGATGCGATCTCCTGAACGAT
>JAFTNJ010000032.1 GCA_017451915.1 Clostridia bacterium | reverse complement strand
TGCTGGTGTCGCCCAGGATCTGCACCTTACAGATGTTGTTACTCAGAGCGAACTTAGCGTTGCCACCGCGGATGGTCATATCCTCTACGGTGAGGTTTGCGAAGTTCTGGATCAGAGCGTAGATATCGGAAGCACCGTTTGTGATGGTTCCGTTCTTCAGAGTTACGTTTACACCGGACTTGATCACGATGCCGTCGGTTCCGGCTACGGGAGCGGTTACGGTGTAGGTGTAGCCGTTAAAGTCGATGGTGATGGACTTGTCAATGGCGAAGCCTGCATCTTCGATATCAGCAATCAGGATAATGGTATCACCGGCCTTGGCTGCTGCGAGAGCATCAGCAAAGGTCTTGTAGTTGATGCCGTTTACCTTCGCTACGCCTGCGGTAACGCTGGATGCCAAATCGTTCTCACTGAACAAAGATTCGATGGGAGCGCCGCCCTCTACAACGGACTCGGTAATGGTAACGCTGTTTTCTGTTACGTCGCCTGCAATGTCGATGCCCATATCCTTGTTGAAGGTACAACCCTCAATTACGGCATCCTGATAGAAGCGGATGTAGTTGTAGTTACCCTTTTCGAAGGAGGTATCCTTCATCTTAATTTCGCTAAGAGTTCCGCCAAAGCTGGTCCAACCGGTAATGGTACAACCGTCGATGATGACCTTGCCATCACCACCGTCAAAGTGAATACCGTATACATCGCCTTTAACTACACAATCCTTAAAGGTGACATTTCCACCATTTGCATAGCACCAACGAGTACCATTGGAACCAATAAAGCTACAATTTTCAAACATACCGTTGCCGCCAATGTACAGAGCTGTTCCGTAAGGATTGGAAACCTTAATGTTGGCTACGTAAATGTTGCTGCCAGAGGCAGAAATCTTACCATTAAGAGCGACATCACCAGCACCAACCAAAGATACGCCAGCTTTTACACTCCAAGAAGCATCGTTATAGGTGCCTGCCATAACCTGAACGGTCTGTCCGGCAACAGCTGCTGCCAGAGCCGCAGGAACGGTCTCATAACCCTGACCGCCGATGTAAGCTACGTAAGTAGCGGTCTTAGCAGACGCAGGAACAAGCACGATCTCGTCCGCAACCTCAACCATAGCAGCATCGTCGCCCTTCTTGTTGTTCCAAAGGGTGTTTCCGCTGACGTTACCAGCGTCGAAGCCGGTAGCGGTAGAGGTCTCGTCAACGCCGATGTTGAAGATCTGACCGGCAGGCAACAGGGTACCGTCGATCTCGATGGCAGCCTTGCCTTCTACGGGAGCAGAGGCGTTGAACGTAGTATTTTCAACGCTCAGATCGGTTCCGCCGGCACCCTCGTTGTAAACGAGAACCGACTTACCCACGCAGTTGAAGGTACAATCGTTGAACTCTACGTATTTTGCACCGTAGGTCCAAACATTGTATGCACCCGCGCTATCCTGATTGAAGGTACAGTTGTTAAAAATTTCAGACGTACCGTACAGGAACACCTGGCCATTGATGGTACAGCCATTATACACCAACTTGCCGGCGTGCTGCAGACCAACATAGTTTGCATTGCCGTACACGAAGGTAATGCCCTCGAAGGTGATCGTCTTTGTGCCGTTATTCATCGCTACGGGACTCGACATATCGATCTTCGCCTCAACGCCTTGAGCAGAAGCAATGGTTACTTCTTTATTGAAGCCATTCAGCTTGTGAGGCCCCTCGGTGGTGATCACGATGGTATCACCATCTACCGCGGCAGTAATTGCCGCACTCAGAGATTCGTACTCGGTATCACCGATCTTTGCCACACCGGTTCCTTCCGCCAGCACGCTCAGGGGTGCCAGGGTCATCACCAGAAGCAGAGACAGCAGTACGCTGAGTACACGCATCGTTGTGTTTTTCATTGTTTTTCTCCTTCTTTCATTTAGATTCTTTCCCCCTTCGAGGGGACAAATAAAAACACACTATTATTGTAGCACTTTTTTGATGATTTGTCAATTGGTTCATCTCAAAAAAATGACGAAATCTTTCCTAAATTATATATGAGTTTCTATGCAAAAAAGCATCTCCGCGGCGTTGCGCCTTGGAGATGCTTGGAGATTGCAGGTAAAAACAACATCATTTGTTGAAATGACGAAGCTTTGGCTTGTGCTATGTTTTTTTCATTGCCGGAGAAAAACAACCAAAATTCTAATTCTACGTGTCATCCTGAGCGAAGTCGAACTTTTGCGCAATGCAGGGCGCAGCACCAATGGAGCAAAAGCGCGAGGAAAGGCGTGTAACGCCGGCCGAAGCGGGATCTACGAGGGATTACTGCTATCTTTTTGTAGGAAAGTAACTTTGGTTAGCACATGGGGATAGCAAAACACGTTACAAGATCCCGTCACGCTGCGCGTGCCGCCCTCCTTAAGGTCGGGTTCGACTGCGAAAAACATCCCTCGGATATTTTTCTCCGCTCAGGATGACACGTTTATCATTAGAAGATCCCAACGCCTACGGCGTTGCCCTCCCTTGGGTCGGGTTCGACTTCGAAAACAGCCCCCCGGGCTATTTTCTCCGCTCAGGATGACACGTTTATCATTAGAAGATCCCAACGCCTACGGCGTTGCCCTCCCTTGGGGCGGGTTCGACTTCGAAAACAGCCCCCCGGCTATTTTCTCCGCTCAGGATGACACATTTATCGTTACAAAATCCCATTATGCTACACGTGCCCCCCCTCCCTCGGGGCGGGTTCGGGCGAGCTTGCGAGCCTGCTCAGAGATGACACAAAAAATAAAAATTCAGAATTAATGTAAACCAACAAAGGAAAGCACCCCCGCGGCCTTACACCTCGGGGATGCTTTTCTTCATGATTTTACGCCTGTGCCAGGAAGGCCTTGACCGACGCGATCTGTGCCTCCACCGAGGCGTATCCGGTACCGCCCTCGGAAATACGCTTCTTTACGCAGGTCTCCAGGGAGATCTCCTCGTAGAGATCGGCCTCAAAGAGGGGGGACACGGCATGGTATTCCTCCAGGGTCAGGGTCTCCAGGGTCTTGCCCTCGGCAACGCATTTGCCCACCAGCTGACCCACCGCCTTGTAGGCTGTGCGGAAGGGCATCCCCTTCTTTACCATGTAATCGGCCAGGTCGGTGGCGTTGAGGAAGCCCTTTTGCGCCGCGGCATAAAGGTTCTCCTTCTTCACCCGCATGGTGCGGATCATGGGCGCAAACACCTGCAAGCACATCTTTACGGTATCGATGGCGTCGAACACGCTCTCCTTATCCTCCTGCATATCCTTGTTATACGCCAGAGGAAGGCCCTTGAGCATGGTGAGGGTTCCCACAAGGTCTCCGTACACGCGGCCCGTCTTTCCGCGCACCAGCTCGGCCATATCGGAATTCTTCTTTTGGGGCATGATAGAGGATCCCGTGGTGTAAGCGTCGTCCAGCTCCACAAAGCGGAACTCCCAGCTCGACCACAAAATGATCTCCTCGGAAAAGCGGGAAAGGTGCATCATGACCAGGGACAGGGCCGACAGCAGCTCCACGCAGAAATCGCGGTCGGAAACGCCGTCCAAGCTATTCTCGGTCACGCCCGAAAAGCCCAACGCCTCGGCCACCATACGACGGTTGGTAGGATAGGTGGTACCCGCCAGAGCGCAGGAGCCCAGGGGGGAATAGTTCATACGGGCGGTGCAATCGGTGAGTCGACCAATATCCCGCTTCAGCATCATGGCATAAGCCAGGAGCTGCTGGGCCATGGTGATGGGTTGGGCACGCTGCAAATGGGTATATCCCGGCATAATGGCGTCCTGATTCTTCTCGGCCTGCTCGCAGATGGCTTCAATGAGCTCCAGGATCTGCGTCTTGATCGCGGCGATCTCGTCCCGCAGATACATACGGATATCGAGAGCCACCTGATCGTTGCGGCTTCTTGCCGTGTGCAGACGCTTGCCCGCGTCGCCAATGCGAGAGGTGAGGGTGGCCTCAATAAACATATGAATATCCTCGGCGTTGGGATCGATCTCCAGCTTGCCGCACTCCAGGTCGGCAAGAATTTCCTCCAGCCCCGCAAGGATCGTGTCTCTTTCTCCCTCGGTCAAAATCCCGCACGCCGCCAGCATGGTAGCGTGGGCCATAGAGCCGGTAATATCCTGGCGGTACATCCGCGCGTCAAAGTGAATGGAGGAGTTAAAATCGTCCGCAATCTTGGAGACCACGCCGTCGGTGCGTCCTGCCCACATTTTTTCCATCTTTCAAATTCCTTCCTGATCCTCAGATCTTCAAACTCGTTAGCCACTTTTCTTTTTACAGCACAAACAAAAACATCCATTGTAGGGGGCGACGTCCTCGACGCCCCGCCCTTAGATTGATCAAAAGCCTTAGCCGCTTTTTCTTTTGACCGTATAGGCGCGAAATGAAAACAGGCTTCGCAAGCTCCGCCACAATCGCAAGGATTGCCAGCTTGCAAAAAGAAAAACGCCAATTAGGGATTTCGCCCGTTGCGACGGGCGAGGAGGGCTCCGCGCCCTCCACCGCGCAAGCTTTTGAAAAAGCTTGACCAAAACTTTCACAATACTGACGAAAGTCGTTCGTTTTGCTTACAACGAGCGGCGGGAAATCCCGCCGCTCGTTATCAAAGCTATCAGTTCTTCTTATTCTTTGCGGCAACCTGGGCCTGCACCGAAATGGGAAGTCCCCACAGGTTGATGAATCCCGCGCTGTCTGCCTGGTTGTAAACGTGATCCTCGCCAAAGGTTGCGATCTCCTCGGAGTAGAGGGACCAATCGCTCCATGCGCCGGCCTTGATCATGTTGCCCTTGTAAAGCTTGACGCGAACCTTACCGGTTACGTGCTCCTGGGTCTTGGTCACGAATGCGGAGAGTGCCTCGCGCAGAGGGGTGTACCACTGACCGTTGTAAAGCAGCTCGCCAAAGGTTACGGAGAGCTCCTGCTTCTTGTGCATGGTCATCTTATCCAGGCACAGGGTCTCCAGATAGTTGTGAGCGAAGTACAGGATAGCTCCGCCGGGAGTTTCGTACACGCCGCGGCACTTCATACCAACCAGACGGTTCTCCACGATATCGAGAAGTCCAATGCCGTTGGCACCGCCAACCTCGTTGAGCTTAAGGATGATATCCTTGGCCGACATCTTCACACCGTCCAGAGCCACGGGCTTACCCTGCTCAAAATCAAGGGTGACGTAAGTGGGGGTGTCGGGGGCCTGCATGGGAGAAACGCTCATTTCCAGGAATCCGGGCTTATCGTACAGAGGCTCGTTGCCGGCGTCCTCCAGATCCAAGCCCTCGTGGGAAAGGTGCCACATATTTTTATCCTTGGAGTAGTTGGTCTCACGGTTGATCTTGAGAGGTACGTTGTGCGCCTCGGCGTACTCGATCTCTTCCTCACGGGACTTGATATCCCACTCGCGCCAGGGAGCGATGATCTTCATACCGGGAGCAAATGCCTTGATGGCAAGCTCAAAACGAACCTGGTCGTTGCCCTTACCGGTACAGCCGTGGCAAATGGCGTCGGCACCCTCGGCAATGGCGATCTCGGCAAGACGCTTACCAATGATGGGACGTGCCAGCGCGGTACCCATGAGGTACTCCTCGTACTTTCCGCCGGCCTGCACCGTGGGAATGATCATTTCCTCAACGAATTCGTCGGTCAGATCCTCAATGTAGCACTTGGAGGCACCGGTCTTGATAGCCTTTTCCTCCAGGCCCTCCAGCTCGTCGGCCTGTCCCACGTTGCCGGATACGGCAATGATCTCGGGATTGTTATAGTTTTCCTTCAGCCACGGGATGATAATGGAGGTATCCAAACCGCCCGAATACGCCAAAACAACTTTTTTTACAGATTTCTTTTCCATGTTTATATCGCTCCTTTGTGGGGGTCGACTGCGGTCGCCCCGAATAATGTTATTCGATGTGAATAATTATACAATCTTTTTCTCCTTCTGTCAATAGTTTTTTTGGATTCTTTCCCTTTTCTACTTTTTGCACAACCCGCGCAAGAGAAGGCCTTCCCGATTGTTCATTTTTACACATCAAAATCGAATATTTATTCACATCGAAACCAAAAATATTCATTTTTGTGTCTGATGCGGGGGAATTCCGTATCTTTTTTTGTATACCTTGCAAAAATATCCGGCGTCCTCAAAGCCGCATTTGGCGGCCACGGTGCTGATCTTCTCCTCGGGAAAGCTGAGCAACCGTTGCCTCGCCGCCGTCAGGCGCACCTCGGTGATCTTTTCCACCGCCGTGCATCCAAACGCCCCTCGAAAGGTCTTGCAAAAGGAGGAGCGTGAGGAGCAGCTCAACCGCGCCAAATCGTCCAGCGTGATCCTTTGGGCGTAATGCTCCTCAATGTAGGCCAGGACGCGCGCCATGGGATCCTCCACCCTCTCGGTTTCCTCTTCAAAAAAGTCCACCGCCAGGGAGTACAGCATGGCCGAGAGGATCCCCTCCCGCTTGCGGCCGCGGTATTCCTCCAGCATTCCCTCCAACGCCGAAACGTATCGACTCACGTTCCGCTTCTGCAAAAAGAGGAAGGAACGCCCGCCAATATATTGCCGGAATTCCTCCAGCCCCGAGCCCCGAAAGGTGACCCACGACGCCACCAGGCCGTCGGTATAGCCGTACTCGTGGGGGACGCCCCGATCCAGGAAGAAGGCACTTCCCTTCTCCAGAGCATAGCTCTCGTTGCCAACGCGCAAATATCCCTTCCCTGCCTCCACAAAAAAGAGTTGCGCCAGATCGTAAAAGCCCCGCTGCCGCAACACCCGCTCCTGGGTGTAGTGCACGTCCAGAGTAACGAAATAAAAGGGCAACGCCCGAAAGCCCGGAGAAAACAAATGAACCGCCATGGCCACCTCCTGCACGATTTTCCAATAAAAAGAAATGATTTTCCATATCTTTTTCCAAAAAGATGTGTTATAGTAGATACAGTATAACACAAAATTCCAAAAAAAGGAGCTCAAAAATGAAAAAATTTTCTCCTCTTTCCAAAGATTTTCCCCATCTTCTCCTGGGCGGGGACTACAACCCCGAGCAATGGCTGGACTCTCCCGAGATCCTTGCCGCCGACATGGAGCTGATGAAGGAGGCCGATTGCAATGAGATGAGCATGGGCATCTTCTCCTGGGACTCCTTAGAGCCCGAGGAAGGTGTGTTTCAATTTGACTGGCTGGACGAGCGCATGGACAGCATCTACAAGAACGGTGGCCGCGTGATCCTGGCCACTCCCAGTGCCGCCCGTCCCCGCTGGCTGGCCGAAAAATATCCCGAGGTCATGTACGCTCCCCGTCCCGACCGCCGCCATCTGTTTGCCAAGCGGCAAAACCAATGTCTGCGTTCCCCCGTCTACCAGGAAAAGGTACGCATCATCGACGAGATGCTGGCAAAACGCTATGCAAACCATCCCGCCCTCATCGCCTGGCACCTCTCCAACGAGTACTACGGACGGGATTGCCGTTGCCAGACCTGCCGTCTGCAGTTCCGTGAATGGCTCCGCCGCCGCTACGACAACGACCTGAAAAAACTCAATCACGCCTGGTGGACCCCCAACTGGTCCCGTCAGGTGCAGAGCTTTGACCAGATCGAGCCCCCCGAAAACGGCTACGGCGAGGTGATGATCCCGGGCATGAACCTGGATTGGAAGCGCTTTTGCTCGGACACGGTTTACGATTTTGTAAAGCTGGAGCGGGACGCGGTCAAAAAGTATTCCGATAAGCCGGTCACCACCAACTGCATGAACTTTTTTGAACGCTACGACCACCGCAAGGTAGCCACTTTGCTGGATTTCTACTCCAATGACACCTACCCCACCTGGTGGGAGGGGCTCTCCGACGACGTGGTGGCGCGCTACGCCTGCTTCTCGGCCCTCTGCCGTGGAATGATGGACGGCAAGCCCTTTATTCAAATGGAAAGTGCCCCCGGCATCAATATGGCCCACAACAATTTCCGTATGCTCAAAAGTACTCAGCTCCAGATCTTTGAGGCCATGCTCTTTCTCGCCCACGGATCGGATTCGGTTCTCTATTTCCAATGGCGCAAGGGCCGTGGCGGCTGTGAAAAATATCACGGTGCCGTGGTGGATCATTACGGAAAGACCGACAATCGGGTCTTCCAAGCCGTCAAGACCATTGGCGGCATGATGAAGAACATGGACGGCGTGGTGGGAACTACCATTTGCGCCGACGTGGCCATTGTGAGCGATTACGAGACCCGCTGGGCCATCAACGGCGAGCTGGAATACAACAAGGATCGCAACGGCTATCAAGCTATGACCGAGGGTTCCTTTGCCGCGCTCTTTAAGCAAAACGTGGCCGCCGACGTCATTGGCTACGGCGCGGACTTCTCCAAATACAAGTTTCTGATCCTCCCGCCGCCCTACATGATGACCCCTGCTCTGGCGAAAAAAATCAAGACCTACGTTCAAAACGGCGGACGGGTGGTCAGCTTCTACATGGCAGGCATGGTGGACGAGAACGATCTGACCCATCTTGGCGGTGCTCCGGGATGCGGTCTGCGGGAGCTGTTCGGTCTGCGCATCGACGAAATGACCTGCTATGATATTTCTATTGGAAAATGCGGCTATGAAAACGCCGTTACCTATGGCGGTATTACCTATCCCGCGCGGAAGCACGCCGAGATCCCCGTACTGGAGGGAGCCAAGGCTTTGGGCAGCTACCAAAAGGATTTCTTTGCCGGTACCGCCGCCCTGACCCAAGCCGCCTATGGCAAGGGACAGGCCTACTACGTGGCCTTCCAGCCCGAGCAGAGCTTCCTGGATGCCTTCTTTACAGACGTCCTGCAGGCGGCCGGCATCCAAGGAATCCGTGCCGTGAGAGGCGACGGTCACATCCGCGTCAGCTGCCGCGAGGGCGACGGCGAGCGCTACTACTTCGTTTTCAACACCTCCGAAACCGAAACGCAGTCGGTGATTCTGGAGGAGCCCATGACCGATCTTCTGACCGGCGCGAAGGTCACCGCAAAAACCTCCCTTCCCCCCTTGGGCGTGGCCGTGTTCCAAGCCTGACATCCCGAAAAAATCCCCCGCCAACACCGCAGGCACGGTGATGGCGGGGGGCTTTGCATATGGTTAAATGAAATCCTTGATTCGCTTGGCAAGATGAGGAACCATCGCCCGATACAGATTGGCCGTGTAGATTCCAAAGCCCAGATCGTTGGGGTGGAGTCGGCTATCGGCAAAGAAATCGGTTCGGTGAGGGATCATATTCCAGCCGTCAAGCACGATCACGTTGGAAAAGGCCTCGGCATTCTTGCAAAGCTGAGGATAGATCTCGGTGGCAGGCGCGCCAAAGGGGGTATTCAGATTCAGGTCGGAGCGCCAAGTGGGAGAAATCAGGAAGATCGGCACGTTGGGATAAAAATCCGTCAGCTTTTGCAAAACAGAGGTGCAATTTTGATCAAATTCCTCCTTGGTACAATGCTTCCAATCGTTGGTTCCGTAGGCCACGGTGATCCAATCGGGATCCTCGGGGGTCTTTTCGCACACCACCGGCGGGTAGAAATGCTCCCCTGCCACGGCCTTGCTGATGATGTCCGCATCCAAAAGAGCGGCCAGGCGAGGGGCGTAGGAGAAGGAGGGATGGGTGGCTCCACCGCCGTGGGTAATGGAATCTCCATAGGTCAGCATCTTGAATCTGCGGTGATGCGGTGCAAAGCTGGCACCGTCATTCAGCGACACGTTGGCCACGCCCAGATAGGAACAATAGGGGAAATAGATCTCCACCAGCTTCTCCCCCTTGGAAAGCGGAATCTGCAGCTTCCCCGCTTGAACGTATTGGCAATCCACGGTCGCGGTTCTCTGCAGGGCGCCGTTCTCGTATACGTCCAAGGAGGTGCGAATAAGCTGCCGATCGTTGAAGAAATCAAAGGACAGGAGCTCTGCGTCGGTGGTAAAGGCCCAACGAATGGCCGCCGTTTGCAGGGTGGCGCTGTAAAAGCTGGGCTTTCGGGGATGGTTGACGTAAGTGGCCTGCTCGGCTTTGGTAAAGCGGTAAAAACGGTAGTAGCCGTTCTCGAGCTCCATACGGGCGGCACCTCGGGTCATAGCACGGATCTGTTGTTCGTTTAGCAGCATAACGGTATCCTTTCTTGCTCCTGATAGAATGGTTTATTGAAAAGAGTATCCGATCTTCTCGATCAGATGAGGGATCAGCTCCCGATAGAGATTTGCGGCGTAAATGCCAAAGCCCAAATCGTTGGGATGCAGGCGGTTATCGGCAAAGAATTCCCCGTTGTGAGGCACCAGATTCCAGCCGCGGATCACGGTCACGTTGGGGAAAGCCTCGGCGTTCTTGCAGATCTGCGCGTGGATCTCGTTGGCAGGAGCACCAAAGGGCGTTTCAATGTTGGCATCGGAGCGCCAGGTGGGAGAAATGACGAAGATCGGCACGGTGGGATAGAGCTTGGTCAAGCCCTGCAGCACACCCGTGCAATTTTCGTCAAACTCCTCGGGAGTGCAATGCTTCCAATCGTTGGAGCCGTAGGCAACGGTGATCCAATCGGGATCCTCAGGGGTTTTGTCACAGATTAGCGCGGGGTAAAAGTGCTCCCCGCCAATGCCCTTATTGACCACGTCGGCATTCAGCATCGCGGCAACACGGGTGGCATAAGAAAGCGAGGGGTGCGACGTGGTGGAGCCGTGGGTGATGGAATCGCCGTAGGCAAGCATTTTGTATTTGCGGCTGACCGGGGCAAATGCGGCACCGTCCGCCAGAGCCACGTTGGCAACCGTCATACGGGCATGGTAGGGGAAATAAATCTCCACCAGCTTTTCCCCCTCGGTCAGAGGGATGCGTACGTGTCCTGCGGTGATGTATTTGAATTCCACCGTCACGGTTCTTCGCAACGCGCCGTCCTCGTAAACGTCAAAGGTCGCTTTGTCCTGATTGGTGGCAATGTCGTTGGAAATATCAAATTCCAGGACGTTGGAATCGGTACGGAAAGCCCATCTCACGCCTGCGGTATGAAAGGTGGGAACGTAAAAATTGGGCTTTCTGGGATGATTGGCATAAGTCGCCTGCTCGGCCTCGGTAAAGCGCAAAAAGCGGTAGCTTCCGTTCTCCACTTCAATGCGGGCGGCGCCCTTGGTCATTGCTTTGATTTGCTGTTCTGTTAAGATCATGATTCTATCCTTTCCGCAGACGTTACTGCATCTCCTCCGTGGAGGCTTGATTCTTAAGTGGATGATTTTTTTGCACCAGGCGGTGCGTTTTTTGAAACTCGGTGGGAGTAATGGCATACGCCTTTTTGAATACCCGATCAAAATAGTAGATGCCCGAAAAGCCCACGGCGTAGGCCACCTCGCTGACCGACAGAGAGTGGAAGGAAAGCAGATCCAGGGATTTTCGCAGGCGAACCTCGTTGATGTACTGGGTCACCGTCATGCCCAACTGCTCGCGGAACAGACGCATGATGTACTGCTTGGAGAGCCCGGAGTGCGCCGAAAGGGTGTCCAGGGAGAGGGTGGCAGGGTAATTCTCCTCCACGTACCGCGTCAGCTTGACCAAGGAAGGGGAAAGATGCTTGGTCTCCAACAGCTGCTCCCCCGTGGCCGCCGCCAGAGAGATCAGCACGGTAAAGAACTGATTGAGCAGACGCATCCGATCCAGCGGCGATACCCCCTGGCGGAATTCCGCGCAACGGGACAGTCGGTATTGCAGGCTCTTATTACGCTCGGTATGTCCCCCGGTCTTGGCAACGTAGATCTCCTTTCGGGAGTCCCCCGAATAAACGCTCATTCTTGCCTGCCGCTGCGCATCGCCGTCCTCCGTCAGGTTGGCAACAACCAAGGACTCCTCCACGGATTCCAGCGGCTCGGTACAGGTAAAGTGAACGTAGTAGTAGTCGCAGTCGGCACCGGCGGTGGCCTTATAGGAAAGCCCCGCGGGGATCAGCAGGTGGTTTCCCCCCTCCAGACGAATGCTCTCTCCGGTGCTGAACGCATAGGTAAATTCCCCCGATACCACGTAGATCAGCACGTTTCGCCGATGGCAATAGGATTCGGACCATCCACTGCGATAGCGGATATGCCCCACTTTCTCCACCTCCGGCAAGGGCGAGATCGGAATACGGTAAATCATACAAACCTCCTTGCGTGATCCTTCCTGTTTATATCGCATTTATTATACCGCAGGGAAAGGAATTTGTCAATTCTTTTTTTAACAAGAGTTTCATTTTGTGCAAAAGAAGGTCTCCCTGGTACATTGACAGAGCGTCCGAAAAAAGGTATAATAAAAATAAGATAGACCCACGCCGCTCCCCCCGCGGACGGCAAATGCAATCCAATCAATTACTGTGTAAGGAGCGCTTTTATGAAAAATCAACTTCGCTTTTTGGTAAATGAGCAAGCCAACCGCGTTACCTGGAGCTGCGCGGGCACCCCTCTTGCCAACCGTCCCGACGCCGATTTTTGGCGCCTGATGGCCGACGACGGCTACTATTTGGACATGCAGATCAAATCCTCTCAGCAGGAGGGCACCGTTACCCGCGATGGCAACGTGACCACCATTCACTATGACCGTCTTGCCACCGATTCCGGCAGGGTCCTGAACATTGAGCTGACCCTCACGGTGACCGCGCTGGAGGACAGACTGCTCTTTGACAGCCGCATCGACAACCACGACGAAAAGGCGCGCGCCGATGAGCTTCAGTATCCCTATTTTGAGGTCACCCAAATTTGCGGAAAGCAGGAGGACGATATCCTACTGCGCCCCAATGGCCTGGGCGAGCGCATTGAAAATCCTTGGGAGGCCATCAAGGACTCCCACACCGAGTACATGGCGGCAGATTATTACGACATTAAATCCACTCTGTCCTACCCCCGTCCCGCAACCATGAGCTGGATGGGCCTGCAATCCGGAAAGCATTTCATTTACCTGGGCCGTCACGACGAGCGCACCCGCCTGTGCTGCCTGCTCAACGCCATTGCTCCCCGCGGAGCCAAGGTTCCCTATCTTGCCTCCTCCATTTGCCAATACCCCTTCGTCCGTCCCGCCGAAACCCTGATCCTGCCCCGGGTGGTGATGTCCATGCAAGAGGGAGACTGGAGGATCGGCTCGGATATCTACGGCGAGTTCGCACGCTCCACCTTCTATCACCCCATCAAGCCCCGGGAATGGGTTCAGAACATGACGGGTTGGCAACGCATCATCCTCCGTCACCAGTTCGGTGAGATCTACTGGAAGTTCGAGGATCTGCCTCAGCTTTATCTGGACGGTAAGGAATCGGGCCTGGACACCCTCATGGTCTTTGGCTGGTGGAAGGGGCGCTTTGACAACGGCTATCCCCACTACGAGGTGGACGAGGAGCTGGGCGGTGAGGAAGGCTTAAAAAAGGCCATTGCCAAGGTCAAGGAGCTGGGCGGCAACGTCATCCTTTACAACAACGGCATTCTCATCGACAAGAAATCTGATTTCTACAAGGAGCACGCCGCCGAAGCCGCCCGTATCGACATTGACGGCAACGAGTACACGGATCACTATAAGTTTTCCAACAACGGAACGGTTTTGACCAACTACGGCTACAAGACCTTTGTAGACGCCTGCCAGGCAAGCACCGCGTGGCGCGACGTGATGGTAAAGAACGGAAAGCAGAAGCTCTCCTTTGATCCCAGCTCGATCTTCTACGATCAGGTAGGCGGACGTTGCTACCTCTGCTTCAATCCCAACCACCGTCATGGCTACAGACCCGATGACGAAATGGTTTACCGACGGGAGAATCTCCGTGAGATCCACTCCCTTCTGGGGCCCGATCAGGCCCTGGGCACCGAGGTAACCAACGATTCGATCGGCGGCGAGGTAGACTACCTCCACGGCTCCGACTTTGGCACCAGCTACTACTTCAAGAAACGCGGCTATCGCCCCGAGCGTCATTTCGTAGCCATGTTCCGCCGCACCTTCCCCGAGATCGTTATGAGCAACCGCCATATGCACGACGACGGCCCTCTGTTCCGCGAGGCATTGAACCATGCCTTTGTCAGCGGTCTGCGCTATGACGTTGCCATCTACCGCAGTCGCAAGATCGGCGTGAAACAGATGCCCAAGTATGCAAGCTACCTTGGCGAGCTTCTGGCCCTCAAGGAGAAATATCACAAGTATTTCTACCACGGCAAATTCGTTTGCAACACCGATCTCGATCTGCCTGCCTACATCACCTGCAACGAGTATGAGGCCGAGGATGGCGACAGAATGTTCGCCCTGTGGAACCGCTCCGAGGCTCCCATAACTCTGGAGATCCTGGGACAGACCGTTACCCTGGATGCCAACAGCGTTGACTGCGTGGAGGTAAAATGAGTAGCATCGACCATCGCAACCTTCCCGAGGGATTGGAATGTAAGGACCACACCGGCGCGGGCTACAACTGCACCCACCTCTTTGAGGGCTGGCGGGTAGCATTCCTGAATTACGCCGACCGTTTTGACACCATCACCTATCTGGAGCGACATATGCTCACCGATGAAGTATTTGTTCTGCTGGAGGGACGGGCCGAGCTTTGGATCGGCCGGGATTGCGTGCGGGTACCTATGGTTCCCCACAAGATCTACAACGTCAAAAAGGCCGTTTGGCACAACATTCGCGTCAGCCGCGACGCCAAGGTTCTCATTGTGGAAAACAGCGAGACCGCCAAGGAAAACAGCGAATACATTTTTTTTGAGAAGTAATGATCAAATGATACCAAGGGGAAACCTCCTCAGTCGCTTTTCTCTTGCAAGAAAAGGGCGCAAGAGAAAAGCTTGCAAAAGAGAACGCCGAGAGAAGAATTTCGCGCTCTGCGGAGCGCGACAAGGGCGCCGCGCCCTTGCCCCCGCAAGCTTTTGAAAAAGCTTGACCAAAACTTTCATTTTTCAGCGTCAAAAAAGGGGCTGTCTCAAATTTGAGACAGCCCCTTTTTTTTATTCCGTTAAAACAAAATAAAATATTCTACTGTGGTTAAAAGGATCAAAAATCCAAAGTTGAAGGCCGAGAACAGCAAGAGGTAGTTCCCTGCCTTGCCGTAGTTGTGCTTGGTGTATTCCCGGAAGGTGATCAGGCTGGCAAGGGATGCGATCAGCGTTCCCGCGCCACCCACGTTGACCCCCACCAGAAGGGCCTGCCAGTTCTCGGTGAACTGGGAAAGGAGAATCGACGACGGCACGTTACTGATGATCTGGCAGGAAAGCGCCGAAACGATCAAGGGATTCTTGGCCATGAGGGAGGAAAACAGCTCCTGCACCGCAGGGATGCGCGCCATGTTGCCGGCAAAAATGAAGAATGCCACAAAGGTCAAAAGCAATCCGTAGTCCACGTCCTTGAGAGCCTTGCGATCCAGGAACAAGAGTGCCGGAAGGATCACCGCCAGTCCCACCCAAAAGGGAATGACGCGGAAGACAATGATGATGGAAACGGCAAAGAGCACCGCGTAGACCGCCGCCCGCTTTTTAGAGAAGGAGGTCTTTTCCTCCAAGATCTCCAAAGGCTCCCGCTTGACAAACACCAAACAGCAAAGAGTGATGAGTGCCACGGACAGGCAGAAGGGCGTGAGCATAACGCTCATAAACTCTCCCGTGGGAATATTGAACTTGGTATAAAGGTAAAGATTTTGAGGGTTGCCAAAGGGGGTGAGCATACCGCCAAGATTGGCCGCAATGTTTTGCATAATAAACACAAAGGCCATATACTTTTTCTTGCCCGTGGAGGAAAGTACAAAATAGCCCAGCGGCAGGAAGGTAAGGAGCGCCATGTCGTTGGCAATGAGCATGGACCCCAGGAAGGTAATGTAAACCAGTGCCAGGATGCAGGCCCGCGTGTTTTTAAAGAGTCTTACGATCTTGGAGGCCAGGATCGAGAAGAAGGAGATGTTGCGGAAGGCACAGACCACCGCAAGCACACAAAAGAGACAGGTCAGGGTCTTAAAGTCGAAATAGTCCAGATAGGCACGGTCAGGGGGAACGATCACTGAGGTTGCTGCGGCGGCCACCAGGGCAATACACAGTACCGTGTTCTTTTTGAAAAACGAAAGAGTGCGCTCGCGCAAACCGCCAAGGCCAACTCTTTGCCCATGCCCCAACGATCCGGGGCGTTTTACTGCTTGCATGGTCTTTTTCCTCTCCTAATTGTAATTATACTGCATTTTTCACCAAGGCAATATTATAGCACAGGAAAAATCCAAAGTCAATATACAAAAATCAAAATCTCCCCCTTAGAAAATCGCATTTTTTGTACAAAAAAGCAGAAGAGGCTGTCTCAAATTTGAGACAGCCTCTTTTGCCTTCTCCCATACCGTCTTCCGTTATGCTCTCACACGAATATGTGCGGCCAACAGCATGGATTCGTTATAATCCTCGCACAGGATGCATTCTCTGCCAAAGGAAGCCTCCTGCTCTTGAATCTTGTCCCCTTCCTTTTGCAGGAGCACCAGCTTGTCGTCCGAGCAGTAGGCAACCGCCACCTGAATCTCGTTGCGGTTACTTCTGCCGTAAAAAGGGTCAAACCAGGTCAGCTGTTCCCGATCCAGCTCCTCCAACGGCAACGACTTCTCCTCCAGATACATCGTATCGTTAAAGCTGGCGCGGAACACGTACTGAATCGTGATGACCAATCATTTCATTTTGGTAGTTTCGATGGTGGGTTTTGTGATCATGGCGTTCATCCTTTCCGCAACCGACGCAGATCGCCCGGTGCTCTTTTTGATTCCTTCCACTATTTTCATATAGTGGTGTATCACATTTTCCGGAAGAAGTCAAGTTTTTTCGGGTAGATCTTGTAGAGATAATGTTCAGGCACCATGTTTCTTTGAGGTTAACCGACGATATCATATTCCTAAATCGGGCTAAGAGCTTTTCGCATTCCCCATCACGCCCAAGGCGTGATGATATGCCAAGCCTACGTGCCTCCCTACAGCGACTTGGATAAAAAAAGAACGAAGCGATTGCTTCGTTCTTTTTGTGGCGGAGAGAGAGAGATTCGAACTCTCGGTACGGGATTACCGCACACACGATTTCCAGTCGTGCGCCTTAGACCAGCTCAGCCATCTCTCCATGCCGACTTGTATATGATACCACAACTTCTCGATTTTGTCAAGCCTTTTTTTCAAACTTTTTCTTGTTTTTTTCAAGCTTTTTTCAAAAACGTTCAGACAAAGGCCGCTTTTCTGCGCCCTTCTTCGCTCCCCTTTTCTTTCCCTCTCTGCTATTTTTTGCCTTTTTTCTCCCCTTCTCGCCACTTTTCAAACCGCTTGGTCGCATTTCGTCGAAAGAAAAACCTCCTTTCCCCACAAGTTTTTTTCAAAAGAATATGTACAAAAAAGATTTTTCATGGTATAATGGATAGGAATGGACGTATCCCATCATTTCCCCGAAACAAGAGGATGAAAAACTATGAATGAAAAAAGAAAACGCCCCGAACGCCGGGACGCCTCCAAGCAAAACCATCGCAATACATATTACGACAAGCCCGCCCGGGAAAAGCGTCGTCCTGACGCCCCGCGCGATCCCGCTCCCGCCGAGGAATCGAGCACAATTCACGGCGAATACGAAAACGGCGCGGTCATTGGCCGCAACGCCGTGCGCGAGCTCCTCAAGGCCGAGCGCACCATTGACAAGATCCTGGTGCAAAAGGGAGAGCGGACCGGCTCCATTGTGGTTCTGGTCGCCCAGGCCATTGAGCGCGGGATCCCGGTAATCGAAACCGAAAAAAGCAAGCTGGATTCCTTGGCGGGCTACGCCCCCCACCAGGGCATCATCGCCTTTGCCGCCGAAAAGGAATACTGCGCGGTAGAGGACATTTTGCAAATCGCCGCCGATCGGGGCGAAGCGCCTTTGATCGTGATCTGTGACGGCATTACCGACCCCTACAATCTGGGTGCCATCATTCGCTGCGCCGAGTGTTGCGGTGCCCACGGACTGATCATCCCCAAGCGCCGCGCCGTTGGCCTCACCCCGTTGGTCACCAAGGCCTCTGCCGGTGCGGTGGAGCACCTTGCCATTGCCAAGGTGGCAAACATTGCCTCCACGGTGGAGCAGCTGAAGAAAGCCGGAGTTTGGACCTTTGCGGCCGAAGCCGGTGGAACCAGTGTTTATAAGACCGACTTTAAGGGTCCCTGCGCCATCGTCCTTGGCAGCGAGGGCAACGGCGTCTCTCAACTGGTGCAAAAGACCTGCGACGCCATTGTTTCGATCCCCATGTACGGGCAGGTCAATTCCTTTAACGTGTCCACCGCCGCCGCCATCCTTCTGGCCGAGGCGGCACGTCAGCATCATCCCGAGCCCTGAGCACAAAATTTTACGGAAAGGACCCCCGCCCTATGAGCAAAAAGAACCAAGAGCAAAATAAGATCTCCGAGCTGCTGAGCAAGCTCAAGGCGACCTTTCCCGAGTTGGACAAAAAAGGAGCCGAAAAGAAGAAGGTCGAAGAAGCCGACACCGGCGACGTCGAATTTCAACAGAAGCTTGCCAGTATGCTGGGACAAGCCTCGGCTCCCAAAAAAGCCAAGAAGAAGCAAGCCTCCAAGCCGGCGGAAGCTCCTGTTGAGGACCCCGTAGAGGAACCGATCGACGAACCCGCGGAGAAGATGGCCGAGGAGATCGCTCCCCCGGAGGCACCGACGCCCCAAAGGGAGGAAACACCTCCAAAGCCCCGTCCAAAATCCTCCAAAGCCAAGAAAAAAGCCGAGGCAACGCCTCGCCCGACCAAAGAAGCTTTGGAGCCTTCCCCCGGCGAAGCAACACCGGAACTCCCTCCAACGCCTCCCGCTCCTATCCCAGAGGAGCCTGCCGAGGAACCTCCCATGGCTATGTCCGTGCCCTCGGAGGAGCCTCCTGTGTCCCCCGTGCAAGAAGTACCGCAAACGCCCCCTCCCACCGTGGAGGAAGTTCCCCTACCGCAAGCCGAGGAGGCTCCTCTCCCCGCAGAGCCAATCGAGCCGCCGAGGATACACAAGGAACCTGTTCCGTCGATCTCGCCGGTACAGGAGCCGTCCCCCACACCGCAAAAGACTGCGTCTCCTGTGGGTAAAAAGGGTGCGGAGCCCATTGTGATCCGTCCCCCCAAAACCAACCTGCCAAAGCAGGAAAGCATCGTAATCCGTCCCCGCACGGTAGAAAAAACCGTCCCCGTGCCCCAAAAAGTAACCGAAACCAAAGAAAAACAATCACCCATTCGTATTGGAAAGGAGGCGACCGCGCGCGTGAGCACCCCCACCCCAACGCGGGAATCGACCCCGCCCACCAAAAAAGAATCCACCGCGCCCCGCGCCGCAGCGGCTACCGCCCCCGCGGCAAGCGGCAAGCCCTCGTCCAAGCGTCCCAACGTAACCCTCCCCCCCAAGAAAGAGGATCGTTTTTCCCGTCCCGCCCCCCAGCCTCTGCCTCCTACGGAGGACACCGAGCTGTTGGATGAGGCAATGGAAGAAAACCTCTCCGAGGAGGTCTACGTTTCTCCTGCGGTAAAAAAAGAGGCGACTTCTCCCGCCAAAGGAAAGACGCCCCCCACCGCAAGGCCTGTGATGACCCCCGCCGAGGAGATCTGCCAAAAGGCAGGACTGAGCGAGGAAGACCTGGATCTGCTCTTTGATCTGGGCTACGATACCGAGCTCCGCACTCTGGTGGGCAATGAAAATCTGAAAATTCTGAAAAGTCAGCATCTGCAAAAGCTTCGGGAAAAGGAAAAGGGCTCCTACCCCACGGCCTTTGGCTATCGGGGCAAGGAATACGTGGGAAGCACCGACCGTGCCGGCGTACTGGCCGCCTTCTCCCGCGACCGCAAGCGCCTGATCCTGCGAGTTGCCCTCACCGCCCTCTGTTCCCTGCTCCTGCTCTTTGTGGAGCCTACCAACGCCCTGGGAGCTTACGGAGATCAGATCCGCGCCATCTCCCCGCTGATCCTTCCCATTCTTTCCATTCTGTTGCTTCTGGGAGCCGCCGCGCTCTCCTATAAGCAATGCCTTGCGGGATTTCGCGCCTGGCTTCGCATGGCTCCCACGCCCTATTCGGTGTGTGGCGTCCTGCTCCTGCTCACCCTGGTTTACGATGGGATCGCCCTCGGCCTCCCCTTGCCTTCCCTTTTGGTCAACTTCCTGTCCTCCCTCTCCCTTCTCTCCCTTTGTCTGTGTGACGTGTTCCGCATTTCCGCGCAGATGCGCTCCTTCCGGATCCTGTCCCGGGAGGGCGAAAAATACGTGCTGGAGGAAAGTGCCCCCCGAAAGCAAAAAATGCGTCAGGGCACCAAGATCGTAAAGCTGATCCACACCGGAGACGGAAATCCCCAGTACCGTGTGAGTGCGGCCAAGGATACCACCGGCTTCTTCCGCCGTTGCAACTTTATGGACGATGCCGCGCGTCCCTTTACCGTTCTGATTGCGGCCATGCTCGCCGTTCCCTTCCTCCTGGCCTTTGCCGGAGCCCTGCTCCTGCAGGAGGCCTCCTCCGTAATCTCCCTTTGCATAATCGCGCTCCTGGCCTGCACCCCCTTGGCGGCGGTGGTGGGCTACGTGTACCCCCTCTTCCGCGCCGGACGTCTGCTGGCCTTTTACGGATGTACCCTGGTAGGGGAGGAATCGGTGGAGGAATACAACCGTCCCAAAACCGTGATCTTTGAGGATAAGGATATGTTCCTGACCGAAAAATGCACCGAGATCGTGATTCGGGAAAACGACGACTTCCAAAATGACATCAAGCTGGCGTCTGCCCTCTTCCGCAAGATCGGCAGTACCCTGGATCCCATTGGACAGGCCTGCTCCAAGCAGACTGCGGATATTCCCGTAACCCTGGTCCGCATCACCGACGCGGGTGTGGAGGCCACGGTTGGAAAGTGCCACGTGCTGGCCGGAAGTGCCGCCTTCCTGAAAAAGGGTGGCGTACGGATTCCCAAGGAAAGCACCGATCGCGTTACCCGCCGCACCCCCAACGTCAGCCTGATGCACGTAGCCATTGACGGCACTCTGAAGCTGAGCTATGAGATCGAATACACCTGCAAGACCTCCTTTGAGCAAATGGCACAGCATCTTGCCGAGTGCAGCACCACGCTGGCCATTCGCTCCTACGATCCCAACCTCAACGACGGCTTTTTGCAGTCCTCCCGCAGTCCCAAGGCCATTCCCATTCGGGTCATCAAGCCCGGCCGCTACGAGGAAAACACCACCCAGCCTCTGTGCGACACCGGTGCCGTGAGCACCGAGGATCCCGCCCAGCTGGTGGGAGTGCTCCTGGCTGCCAACGGCGTTGCAAAGCTACGTCGCTTCTCCTGGCGGATGCAGCTGATCGCCTCGATCCTCGGTCTGGCGTCCCTTCTGCTGCTGACCTGGCTGGGCAAAACAGCGGCCGTGGGGCCTTGGCAGATCCTGTTGTATCAGTTCTTCTGGACCCTGGTCACCCTGATCGCCTGCCACGCGGAGCTGACCGACAAAAAGCTTCATCTCAAAAAATAAATCTGCACCTCTGCCGCGAAGCCTCTGCGCTCGCGGTATGTGTATGTCACCGGAAAGGTAGATCCTATGAATTCCAAAACTACAACCTGCCCCAACAGCACTCTGCTGAAATCGATCTCCAAGCCCGGACGCTACGCCGGCGGAGAATACGGACAGATCTTAAAGGACAAGTCCAAAATCAAGGCCCGCTTTGCCTTCTGCTTCCCCGACACCTACGAGATCGGTATGTCCAATCTCGGCGTGCGTCTCCTCTACCACTCCCTGAACCGGCACGATGACATCTGGTGTGAGCGTGCCTACGATCCCTGGGTGGATATGCAGGAGAAGATGAAGGAGCACCACCTACCCCTGACCGCGCTGGAAAGCGGCGATCCCCTCGGGGAGTTCGATTTCGTCGCCTTTACCCTCCAGTACGAAATGAGCTATACCAACGTGCTCAATATGCTGGATCTGGCCAACATTCCTCTGCGCAGCGCCGACCGTGGGGAGGACGCCCCTCTGATCATTGGCGGCGGCCCCTGCGCCTACAATCCCGAGCCCGTGGCTCCCTTCTTTGATCTCTTTAACATCGGCGAAGGAGAGGATATGCTCCCCGCCATCGTTCGCCTCTACATCCAAATGAAGGAAATGGGCACCTACACCCGCCAGGGCTTCCTCCACGAGGCCGCCAAAAACATTCCCGGGGTCTACGTTCCCTCGCTGTATGAGGTAACCTACAAGGAGGACGGCACCATCGCCGCCATCGCGCCCCTGTACGACGACATCCCCCGGCAGGTCACCAAGCAGATCATCAAGGATCTGGATCAAGTGTCCTTCCCCGACCAGTTGGTCATGCCCTACATTGAGACCGTCCATGACCGCATCATGCTGGAGGTCTACCGCGGATGCATCCGTGGCTGTCGCTTCTGCCAGGCCGGTATGATCTACCGTCCCGTGCGGGAAAAATCCGCCGACGTCCTCAACCGCCAGGCACAGCAACTCTTCAACGCCACGGGCTACGAGGAGATCTCCCTCTCCTCCCTCTCCATCAGCGACTACACCGAGCTTGAGCCCCTGTGCGACAAGCTCCTCTCCTGGACCGACGAGCACATGGTCAGCCTTTCCCTCCCCTCCCTGCGTGTAGACAACTTTAACAAGGATTTGATGAAGCGCATTGAATCGGTGCGCTCCTCCTCCCTGACCTTTGCCCCCGAGGCCGGTACCCAGCGGTTGCGGGACGTGATCAATAAGAACGTGCGCGAGGAGGATGTGCTCCGCGCCGTGAACGTGGCCTTCGACGCCCGTAAGAACGCGGTCAAGCTTTACTTTATGAACGGTCTGCCCACCGAAACCCCCGAGGACATTGAGGGCATTGCCCTTTTGGCCGAGAAGGTGGTGGACGCCTACTATCAAAATCCCAATCGCAACAAATCCCGCCCCGTGCAGGTCACGGTCAGCGTCTCCTGCTTTATTCCCAAGCCCTTTACTCCCTTCCAATGGGAGGCGCAGGATACCATGGAGATGCTGGCGGAAAAGCAGGAATATCTCAAGACCAAGATCAAGAGCCGTCACGTACGCTATCAGCACCACGACGCCAAGGTTTCCCGCATTGAGGCGGTATTGGCTCGCGGTGACCGACGCCTGGCTGACGCCCTGGAGCTTGCCTGCCGCGAGGGCTTCCGCTTTGACGCCTGGGACGAATATTTTGACTACGACAAGTGGCTGGACGTCCTTGCTCGTTGCGGCATTGATCCCGCCTTTTACGCCAACCGCGCCTTTGGGGAGGACGAGATCCTGCCCTGGGATATCATTGACTGCGGCGTCAGCAAGGAATTCTTCCTGCGGGAGCGCAAAAAGGCCTACGCCGCCTCCACCACCCCCAACTGCCGCGAGCAATGCTCGGCCTGCGGCGCCAACAAGCTGGGCGGAGAACGCGCCGTTTGTCCCGGTTGTCCCTCGGCCAAGGAGCCTGTGGCGGAGAATCCTCCCGCGCCGATTCTGCAAAGCCCGACCTGGCCCAAGCTGGAGACCCCCAAAACGGTTCGCATTGCCTTCCGCAAGGTGGGCAACCTGCAATACATTTCTCACCTGGATCTGCAACGCACCATTGCCCGCGTATTGGTTCGTGCCGGAATTCCCATGTGGTACACGCAGGGATTTAACCCCCACGCCAAGGTGGTCTTTGGTCTGCCCCTTTCGGTGGGCACCGAAAGCGAATGTGAGTTCATTGATCTTCGCATCGACCGTGCCATCTCCTGCGCAGAGGTCAAGGAGCGTCTGAATCGGGAGCTGACCCATGAAATGCGGGTCATCGATGCCTACGAGCCCACGAGTAAATTCCAGGACATTGGCTGGGCCAAGTATGAGATAGAGCTTTCTCTTCCCAAGGCCGATGCAACCCTGGCCGACGCTCTCAATACCCTCTATGCAAACCCCGAGCTTCCTATGATCAAGAAGACCAAGTCGGGGGAAAAGGAGATCAACATCGCGCCTCTGATCCGCAAGATCCGCGCCACCTACGATCCGCAACGTCCCGAAGGAATCCATATCAGCGCCATTCTTGCCGCGGGAACGGGAGAGCACCTCAATCCCGAAATGCTGATCAAGCTGGCAAGGACCCACCTGGGAATCCTGGACGAAAACGATCCCTCTCAAACCTACGCCATTCTCCGTACCCACGTTTATCTTGCGGACGGGGAGACCCCCTTCCGTTAAGGGAAATGCGAAAAAAAGTGTACTTTTTCCGTTAATTTTGGAAAAACGGGAATTGTGAAAACCTCCAAACTTTTTCCCGCGTCGACAAAAAATGAAAAAGTCCCTTGACTTTTCTTTCTATTCCCATTATAATGGAGCTGTGAATCTTGATTCCAAAAGGAGGAATACGTATGAAACGACTTCAAATCGGTACCCGACTGATTCTTTGTCTGCTTTGCCTTGCCATGACCCTGGCAGTATTTGCCGCATGTCAGACCGGAGGCGGAACCGCATCCACCACCGAGGGCAACGGTGCCCAGGCAACCCTACCTCAGGAAACCGGTACCACGGGCCTGCAGGAGGACGCCATTCCCGACAACCTGAACTTTGACCGTTTGGTGAAGGTATTGGGCTGCGAGCAGCAAAACTACCACTACTACGCGTTGGATAAGAACGAAGACATGATCAACAACGTTCTTTACGACCGCAACGCCACCGTGGAGGACCGTTTGGGCATTGAGATCGAATGGATCTTTGAGCCCGGCACCTTTAACGAGCGCAACACCTTTATTGCCAAGGTGGAATCCACCAACAAGGCCGGCGATCCCTACGACGCCGTGATCAGCTACAACCTGCTCCCCTACGCCATGGCTATGAAGGGCCTTTGCGAGAACCTGTACGAGCAGGGCTACATTGATCTGACCGCTCCCTGGTGGCCTGCCGCTTACATTGAAACCGGCGTATTTGAAAACCAGATCTTTGGTTTGGTGGAAAGCTGCAGCTACGGTACGCTGGAGCGTATGATCGCTACCTTCTTCAACCACAAGCATCTGGAAAATAAGGGCCTGGAAAATCCCTACAACCTGGTAGCCGCAAACGAGTGGACCTTTGACAAGCTCATGTCCATGGTAAAGGATACCTACGAGGATCTGAACGCCGACAGTAAGGTAGATAAGGGTGACTTCTTCGGTCTTTGTGCCGGCGGCACCTCCCCCATGCTGGATAGCTGGTACTTCTCTCTGGGCAACCGTTACTCCGAAATCAACGGTGACGGCGATCTGGTTCTGTTGCTGGGTCAGCCCGCTGTGGGCGAGTATCTGGACCGTGTAAAGGCTGCCTTCTACACCCAGGACGTTTGCCTCTTTGACGCTTCCCACACCAAGATGTTTACCGAGGAACGCGCCATCTTCTACACCACCATCGTTGGTATGACCGCAATCCTGAAGGAGACCGAGGTGGAATACGGCGTGGTTCCGGTTTCCAAGAGCTCCTCCGAGCAGGAAGGCTACTACACGCACCTGGGTAACACCCACGAGGCGTGGAGCGTTCCCAAGAACGTAAAGAGCATGGATTGCTCCACTGCTCTGCTGGAGTGCATGGCATCCGAGGCTTACCGTCAGGTCAACCCCGTTTACTTTGAATCCATGCTCAAGCTCCGCTATGCCCAGGACGAGCGTATTGCCGATATGTACGACCTGGTGCGTGAGAGCATTGGCTTTGACTTCTGCTATCTCTACTCGGTAGCCTTTACCACCGCTACCCGTCCCAACGCCCTGATCAGCGCATGTCTGACCAACGAGTCCAAATCCTGGAGCTCCACTTGGGAAACCAACCAGAACGCCGTAGAAAGCCAATTCCAAACCATCATCAATGCTTATTTTGCAAATTAACATCAAATAAACAGCACCGCCCCAAATTCTTGATTTGGGGCGGTGCTGTTTTTCTTTATGCTTCCTCCCGGGTCAGTCGCTTGGGAGGATGTTTGTTTTCACTCTGCCGAAAATCGGCGCAAAGCATCTCTTTCAAGGTTCTTTCATCCACTCCGGGAACCGAGGTCCGGGCGTATTGCAACAGATACCAAAAGACATCGGGCTGGGAGATCTTTTGCAACGGCCTGGGGTCATTCTGCTCCAAAAAGAGACTCAAGCCCTCCCAAAAGGCAAAGGGCGACGGCATCCTGGGCGTCAGATAAAACAACGTGTGGGAAAAGCGTCCACTTTCCAGGTACCGCTCCAGCACCTCCGCAATGCGGGAGAGCCGTTGCATTTGCGGGTAGGTGATCCACTTGCTTTGCAATACCGTATAGGGGGGATCGGGCAGACAGACGTATCCGTAGTCGGCCATATTCTCCCGTAAGGGAGTGCCGTACAACAGCTTTAAAAAGCCGAGCTGCAGCAGATCGCAACAGCCGTAGGCATCGTCAAAGGAACGGGCAAAGCTTGCATAATCCTCGTACGGGAGTCCCGCAATCAGATCCAGATGCACGTGGATATTCCCCATGGCATGGATCCGTCCCACCGCCGCGATGACCTGCTCGGCGCGAATGTGGCGGGAGGTGGCCTCCAGGGTCTTGGGATTGGTGCTTTGCAATCCAAATTCCAGCTGAATCTTTCCCTTGGGGAATTGGGAAAGAATGGCAAAGCTTTCCTCATTCAGCAAGGAGGCACAGACCTCAAAATGATACTGCCCGGTAAACCGATCCTCCAAAAGTCCCTGCCAGATCCGATTGGCACGCTCGGCGTTCGCGTTGAAGGTGCGATCCACAAACTTGATCACCTTGCAAGGAATCCGCAATGTTTCAAATGCCTCCATATCGGCCAGGGTCTGCTCCACGCTCTTCATCCGCACGCCGTGGGTAGCCGAGGATAAACAGTAAGCGCAGGAAAAAGGACAGCCCCGGGAGGATTCGTAATAAAGAATGCTTCCCGTCGTCTCGCCGTCACGGTACAGGATCCCCTCGTTTCCCATTACGTCAGGGGTACCTCCCTGCCAGATCGGCTCGAAGGACTCCCCCGCGCGGATCTTTTGACAGAGGGCGGGGAACGCCGCTTCCCCCTCACCGCAAACGATGGCATCGATCCAGGGGAGATCCGAAAAACGGGCAACGCCGTAGGAGACCTCCGGGCCACCCAAAACAATTTTTGCCTTAGGGAGCAGAGCGTGCAGGCTCTGTGCCAGGGAAAGCATGGGGCGCAGATTCCAGATATAGCAGGAAAAGCTATAGATCTCGGCCTGCTCGGCATACAATGCCTCCAGGATATGGGCATCCCGATCCCGCAACGTATATTCCAGCAATCGCACCTCAAATCCCGCCTCCTCCAGAGGCCGTCGCAAGCAGCGAAGTGCCAGGGAGGAATGGGACCAGGATCCGTTGAGGGTAAACAGTACCACTTTCATCGTCTTGGCTCCTTTACATCGGTCAAATAACCTTTCTTCCCTTATTGTACCACAAAATTACTCGCTTTGCAAGTCCAACAGTTTTTGACAGAAGTCTTTTGTAAATTGCTCCTTGGCCGTAAAATCCATGGCTCCCGTATAGATGGCCTCCATTTGAAAATGCCAATCCCGCGCCTCCTCCATGGCCTCCACGGCACCGTCCAGCATGGCGCGCCCCATACGATCGGCAAAGGTGACCCGGGAACGCACCCGCCGCATTCCCGCCGTGTCCACGAATTTTCGCATATTCAGACGGCGGTGGGGGTAGTGACACTCCTCGCTCCGTCCCACAACAAAGGCAATTCCGTGCTCACACAGAAAAATTCCGTCCACCACGTCGGGATGAATGGGGTGGTGGGAGAGGCGAATGGGCATCTGCCCCTCGGCACAAAGGCGCAAAAGCTCGGCCATCCAATATTCTGCCGCACCGTGACAGTCCTCCACCAGGTAGAGCTCCCGCGCCATGGCACAGTAGGTATCCAGGCGCACCCGTCCCTCCATTCCCAAAGAGCCGATCAGGGCAGGACGAACCGAAAAGCCGCTCCCGCGGGGAAGTCCCTGCAGCTGTCTTTGGGCGTTTCTGGCCAACGCCTCCCGCCGAAGATAGGGCTCCACCAGGGCGTTGCGCGCTTGATGCATCTCCCCCGCCGCGCTCAGATAGCGATAAGCACGGCGATAGGCCGCTCCCTTGTGTTGGGCCAGTCGCTCCAGCTCCCCGGCGTGGGGCGTCAGCGCCTCCACATCCCAAAAGGCCCCCAGATTGACGATTTCCTCCCGCACCCCGGGGTGGGACGGCTCATAAACGTGGGGAGCGGTGGCATCCAGGAGGGCAACGCACCGTGAAGATCCGGTCAGGATCACACCGTCCAGGGAATGGGGATCCGAGGAGCAATAAATATACTCCGTCTGCCACCCCCGTGCCATTGCCGCCTCGGCCACCTCCCGCAAAAAACGGCTTTTTCCGGTGCCGGGGCCCCCTTTGACAGCATAGACCCTTTCCACCCGGGAATGGTCGAAGCATTCCTTATAATAACTGAAAAATCCGCGTTCACTGTTGGACGCCGCAAAATAAGCGTCCTCTCCCTTTGCTTGCATAGAATCGTCTTCCTTTCTATCATTGGTTTTTGCTATTATCTTATGCCGTGAAAGAAAAAAGTTCTACTTTTTGCGGGACACGCATATAGTACAGTAAAACCCCACGGGAGGACTTGCCATGCAGAGCATCCGCATCACACGCGCCACATCCAAATTGCCCGCCTCCCTGGAGTCGTTGCTCCCCCCGCCCTTACTGGAGGCTCTGCGTCGCTGTCCCGCCCCGCGGCTTGAGGAGCTCCGCCTGCGATGCGACCACGACTCCACCGTAACCTGCAAGGGATACAGCTATGCCCTGGGCTTTCGCTTTTCCCACGCAGCCCTGGAGCAGTTGCTTCAACGGATGTGCCAAGGCTCTCTCTACGCCTACGAATCCAATCTGAACCAAGGCTTTCTTACCCTGGAAGGCGGGATCCGTGTTGGTATTTGCGGAAGAGCCTCCGTGGAAAAGGAGCGGGTGGTTGGCGTGCGGGAGGTTCGATCCCTGATCCTGCGTGTTCCACAGCATCCCATCCTTTCGGCCGAGCCGATCCTGGAGCTTTTGAAAACAACCGATTTTTCCGGTGGGGTTCTGCTGTTCTCGCCCCCCGGCGTAGGAAAGACGACCCTGTTGCGCCAAGCCGCCAAGGAGGCCGCAAGCCCGCCCTATTCCCGTTGCACCGTACTGGTAGACACACGGGAGGAGCTGGGACAGGCATTCGAGGAACCGGGATTGAACCTGGACATCCTCTCTGCTTACCCGCGTGACCTGGGAATCCGCATTGCCACCCGCTCCCTGGGGGCCCAACTGATCATTTGCGACGAGATCGGGAGCCCCGAGGATGCCGAAGCCATCCTGCAATCGGCCAACAGCGGAATCGGTCTGCTCTGCTCAACCCACGGGGGAGCGGTAGAGGATCTGCTTCGCCGTCCCCAGATCCTCCGCCTACATCGCGCCGGGGTATTTACCTATTACGTGCGCCTGACTCGCCCGGCGGGAGAGGGGCTTTCCTATCGCATTACCCACCGGGACAAGGCCGACGAATCCCCGGTGGGGGGAGACTGAACCTTGGTTGGAAAGCTTTTGGGAAGTCTGTTGCTCCTGGTGGCAGGCCTGGGGCTGGCGCATATGGAGCGCCTGCGAGGCAAGCACAGGCTGGCCGTCTTGGACGCGTGGATCGCCCTTCTGCTCTTTATTCGTAACCAGATCGACTGCTATCTTCGTCCCCTGGAGGAGATTCTCTCCCATCCCCACGCCCCCTCCCTTCCCTACGGGAGCCGTCCCGCCGCACCCACTCTGGCGGCCTGGATCGACGCCTCTCTCCCCGATCTGGAGCCCGAAGCGCAGCGTTTGCTGAAGGCGTTGGCCGAGGAGCTGGGGGGCTCCTACCGCACCGAGCAGCTGCGACGGTGTGACTATTATCTTTCTGCGCTCCAAGGTCTGCGCGCCAAGCAAGCCGAGGGGCTTTCTGCCCGCGCCCGCGCCACCACCGCCCTTTGCATCTGCTCGGCGTTGGGAGTTGCGGTACTGCTTTGGTAACGCGGAGCTTCCCGCGAAAGGAGAAAACGCCCTTTGGATATCTCATTGATCATCAAAATTGCCGGCATTGGGATCCTGGTGGCGGTATCATCCCAGATCCTGAGCAAAACCGGACGGGACGAGCAAGCCATGTTCGTGACCCTGGCGGGGATCCTGGTGGCCTTAATGCTTTTGATCAGCCGCATTGGAGAGCTCTTTGCCCTAATCCAGACTGTGTTCGGGATCTGATGCCGCCATGACGCTGTTAAAGCTTTGTATGCTGGCCATTCTGGGTCTCTGCGCGGCGTTGATCCTCAAGGAATGGAAGGCCGACCTCCTTCCCCTGCTTCGCATCGGTCTTCTCCTTGTCTTCGGCATGACCGCCCTCTCCCTGGCCGCTCCCCTGGTGCGTTATCTGCAAACTCTTCTCTCCGGGAGCGGAATCCAATCCTCCCATGCCACTCTGCTCCTCAAGGCACTTGGCATTGCCTGGCTTACCCAGAGCTGTGCGGACATTTGCAGAGAATGTGGCGAAACGGGGGCGGCAAACGGCGTGGAATGGACGGGCAGGCTGGAGATTCTGCTGCTCTCGTTGCCTCTGATCGACGAGATCCTGACCATCGCCCGGGAGCTATTGCGCTTTGGAGGTGCCCTATGACCCTTCGTGTCTACATCCAAAAGGGAGTGATCCTGCTCCTTCTTTGCCTGCTGGGAACGGTCGCGTTGGGGATTCCAACGCGGGCCGAGGAAAGCGAACCCGCGGAAACGCTCCCCTTTCCCGAGGACGAGTTCCGCGTCTTTTTGGAAAGCATCCCCGAGGAGATTTTGGAGCATCTTCCCCCGGAGCTTTTTTCCATCACCCGGGACGGTATTTCCGACGCAACGCAAGAGATGAGCGGCTTTTCCTATCTTCTTACCGCCGTTCTCTCCGCCTTGGAGACGAGGCTGGGGGATTGCCTGGGGCTCCTGGCCACCACGGTGGGACTTTTATTGCTTTGCGCCCTCTGCCGTCATCTCTGCCAGGGCGGACGGGGTGGAGAGGCCTTTTCCTTTTGCGCCTCCCTGCTTCTACTGAGTGGACTGATGACCCGTGGACTGGAGGGTCTGCGCCGTACCGTTACCTACTTTTCCACGCTCACGCAGATCACAGCAGGAATCCTGCCGCTCCTATCGGTCCTCTACGCCCTGGGAGGGAATCTTACCGTAGCCACCGCCTCCACCGCGGGGCTCTCGGTTTACATGACCCTATTGGAGGAGTGGGTGGGACAAACGATCCTTCCCTTTTGCGCGTGCTGCTTGGTCTTTTCTATGCTCCAGGCCCTTCATCCCGCCCTCCGTATGGGAACGCTCCTGATCTCCGTGAAAAAGAATTATACCACTTTGTTGGCCTTCTTAATGATGCTCCTTTTGGCAATGCTCTCGGCGCAAACCGTGCTGGGGGCACGCAACGACACCCTGCTGATGCGGAGTGCCAAATTTGCCGCGGGGAATCTGATCCCGGTGGTGGGAGGCTCTGTTGCCGAGCTGCTGCGAAGCGTAAGCGCGGGGGTGGGATACCTGCGGGGAACGGTGGGAATTTGTGCCGTCCTGCTATTGCTGTTCACCCTGCTCCCCACCCTGATCGAGCTTTTTTTGATCCGCCTGACCTGGCAGATCTCTGCCGCCGTTGCCGACCTGTTGGGCTGCGACGGGGAAAAGAAGCTGTTGGAGGAGTTTGCCTCCCTCAACGGGTATCTTCTGGCGGCGGTTTGCATCTGCTCCTCGGTGCTGGTGCTTTCGGTCTGTCTGCTGATTCACAGCGCGGCGGCCATTGGCTGAAGGGAGGGACGGTATGAGCTCCTTTCTCTATTCCCTCGTTCTTCTCGCCCTATCCCTGGGACTGGCAGAGCTGTTGCGCCCGGGAAAGGAAAAGACAACGCCGGGAAATCCCGTAAAGATCCTTTGCTCTCTGCTCCTGCTCTGCGCCCTGGCGTCTCCCCTCACTTCCCTGCTCTCCCGTCTGGTGCAATGGAAGGAGCAGGGCGTACAATCCCTCCTTCCCGACGTCACCACGTCCCAGCCGCCCGCCCAAGCACTGGAGCAAGCCCTGGAGCAGACCTCCAAGGCCTACTTCACCCAATTACTGACCCAAACTCTGGAGAATGAATTTTCCATTCCCACGGGGCAGGTACGCTGTACCGTGGAATGGACTGAGACCGACGGTTCTCTGCGGCCCTCCCGCGTTACGGTGATCCTCTCGGGGAGCGCGGTGTGGAAGGATCCCCACGCCATGGAGGATTTTGTTTCCATGCTATTGAACTGCGAATGTCAAAGCGCGATTGAATGAAATAAAATGAAAGGAAGGGTTGGATGTTTTCATTTTTACGCTCCGAAAAAAATCAAACCGACGGCAAGCCCCTGCGGCTATGGCTCCTGCTCCCGCTCCTGGGGTTGGGGGTGCTTTTGCTGGTGTGGGGGAACGGATCTTCCAATTCCGTTGCGGAAGCCACCACGACCCCTTACGTGGTGGAGGAGGACGAGTTGATCCTCTACCAGACCTATTTGGAGGGACGGATCCGCGCGCTTTGCAGCTCGGTGGCAGGGGTGGGGGAGGTAACGGCGGTGGTGACCCTGGAGGGGGGATTTACCTCCCACTACGCCACCGAGCAAAAAAGCAACGGCCAGGAATACGTGATCCTGGGGAGCGGCACGGGGGCAACCGCGCTCTTTTTATCCCGCACCGCCCCCGGCATCGCGGGGATCGGTATCGTCTGCCACGGTGGCGCCTCCCCGGAGGTGCGCGGGGAGCTGATCGCCCTGCTCTCCGCCGCCTTTGACGTTCCCAGCAATCACATCTACGTCACTCTGGCAGGCTCCTGATTTTTTCACCTTTTTTTAAGAACAGACATATTCTGTTGGTCGGTATCATATGTTATAGCGTAACAAAACACAGGAGGTTCTACTTATGAAAAAGCAAGCTACCGAATTGACCGAAGTCCGTCAGCCCGGAAAATTCCGCGCCGTCATTATGAAGATTGGAAAACGAAACATCCTCATCGCCTGCGCCGTCTTTCTCATCGGGGCCGCCGTTCTCCTCAACTGGATCCTCTTTGCGGATCCCGCCAAAAACGGAGGCTACGACGGCTACGATCAGCCCAGCGGAAATATTTCCGACAATCTCGGCAACAACCAGGATACCGGCAGCAACAGCGCGGGAAGCTACTTCTCCGCCACCCAGGTCAGTCGCCAACGGGCACGGGACGAGGCGATCGAGGTACTGCAGGCCGTGGTTGACAATCCCGACTCCGACGAGGCCATGAAATCCGAAGCGCTGGCAGGCATCTCGGCCATTGCCGACGAGATCCAGAAGGAGGCCAACATCGAGTCCCTCATCACCGCCAAGGGCTTTGCCCAATGCGTGGCCGTGCTCAACGGAGACACCGCCAGCATCGTGGTGAGTGCCGACACGCTCCAGCCCGCCCAGATCGCCCAGATCAACGCCATCGTCTACGAGCAGACCGGCATTGCTCCCACCGGCGTGACCATCATCAACAAATAACGAAAAAAAACGATCTCAAATCGGTGATTTGAGATCGTTTTCTTTTGGTTTGGTATTATTTTAAGCGCTCCGCCGCGTCGTTTCCGTCCTCGTACAGGACCTTTTCCTTGGAGGAAACACTACTAAGCGCGTCGCAACGGTGAAGGGCGTTCTTCCCCACGCGGGTCACGCCGCCAAGATCCAGCGTCTGCAGAGCCACACACCCCGCAAAGCAGGAGGCAGGCAGCTCCTTCAGCGTGTCGGGTAGGGTCACCCGGGTCAGAGAAATGCAATCATAAAAGGCGTTGACACCAACGCTGTTCAGAGCCGTAGCCCCAAGCTCCAGCGTTTCCAGGCGGACACAACCAAAAAAGGAATTCTCCCGCAGAGTGGTCAGGGTGGTGGGCAGGCGCAGCTCCACCAAGGAAACGCACTCGGCAAAAGCACGCACGCCAACCGAGGTCAGTCCCTCGGGCAGGGTCACGCATTGCAGGGATTGGCACTCATAAAAAGCGTAATTTCCCAAAGCGGTACAGCCCTCCAGAACCACCACCTCCTGCAAACTCGCAGGATAGTAGCCCCGGGAAAAATCCGGCACCGACGCGCCAAACACAAAGCCGAGATAAGTATTCTCCGTGGCAGAGCCTCCAACAAAGGGGAGCACCAGCCGCCGCAGAGAACGACAGCCCTCCAGAGCACCAAAGCCGATGGACGTGAGCGTTTGGGGCAATTCCAGCTGCAAAAGCGAGCTACAGGAAAAGAGGGCGTAGCTTCCCAAAGTCTCCAGATCCTCGGTGGGAAGGTACTTGAGCGAGGCACACCCAAACAGGGCGTAATCTTCGATGGCAGTCAGCGCATTGGAAAACCAGAGGCACCGCAGATCATTGCAATCAAAGAGGGCGTAGGAGGGCAGTTTGGTCATATCGCCACCGACCTCCAAAAACTCCAACGTAGCGGGGACCTTCATGGCGTTGTCGGTATAGGAATCACCGCCAAACAGATAGCCCAAAAAGGCATCGGCCTTGGCATTGGCTCCCAACAAGGGGGTACGAAGGGCCTCCAGGGAGGTACAGCCGGCAAGGATCCCTTCCCCAATGGAGGTCACACTATCGGGCAGAAGCACTGCCGTCAGGGTCTCCCGATCGGCAAAGGCGCGGTCGGCCACGGCGGTCACCGGCTTGCCGTCCAGGGTGGCAGGAATGGCGATCCGCTGGGCACTTCCCAGATATTTCAAAACCGTTACGCCGCTCTCGTTTGCCTCCCAGCTCCAATCCTTCGCCTCGGGCGTTACCGCATCGGCAAAGACGGTATCCCGCAGGAGAGCGTAACTCACGCCGTCCGATATCGGCTCCCGCTCTGCCAGGGGAGCCAGGGTGCGGGAGGGTTCCCCGGAGGGAGCTGCTCCTCCGCAGGCCGCAAGGCTTGCCAGAATGAACACAAAACAAAGGGTCAAAGATAGACCTCGAAGCATTTTCATAGCGTTATCCTTTCCAAAAGCGCGCGTTTTGCGCGCGGAGATTCCTGATCTTCTCTATTGTATCACAAATTCCGCGCTTTCGCAAGGGTTTGCCAAAACAATTCATAATTATTTCAATTTCGTAACAAAAATTTCTTGTATTGCCCCCGAAAGAATGTTATAATATAATTAGAGTTATATAAAGAAAGGAGCGCGCCATGCGGTTTGAGATCCAAGAGGATGCCAACGGACTTTGCATCCGACAGTTTATCAAGGAACGGCTTCACCTCTCGGTCAAAATGCTGAAGCATCTGAAATACCGCCCCGACGGGATCTGCGTCAACGGTGAGCGAAAAACCGTGCGCTACGTGCTCCGCACCGGGGACCTTTTGACCCTGGCCACCGAGGATCGGGACAACCCCCACGCCCCCGCGGCGGTGGATCTGCCATTGGAGATCCTTTACGAGGACGACGATCTGGTGGTGCCCTTGAAGCCCGCCAATATGCCAACGCACCCCTCCCACGATCACTACGGGGACACCGTAGCCAACGCCCTGACCTATCGTTATACCCAACGGGGGATCCCCTTTGTTTTTCGTCCCATCAACCGCCTGGACCGAAACACCAGCGGTCTTTTGCTCATTGCCCGCCATAAAATGGCCGCGGGCGTTCTCTCGGACGCTATGAAAAACGGCGAGATCCAAAAAAGCTATCTGGCCATTCTGGACGGGGAGATGACCACCGCCCAAGGAATCATCGACGCCTGTCTGCATCGCACCGCCGCCAGCATCATCGTGCGGGAGGTCTGCCCGCCGGACGCCCCCGATGCCGCGCCCTCCAAGACCCAGTACCGGGTGCTGGCCGTGGGACACGGACACACCCTGGTGGAGGCCATTCCCCTCACGGGACGGACCCATCAGCTCCGCGTGCATTTTGCCCATCTGGGCCATCCCATTACCGGGGACGACCTCTACGGCACCCCCGACCCGCGGATCGGCAGACACGCCCTCCACGCTCGCACCCTGACCTTTCCCCTGCCCTCCACCGGCCGGCCTTTGACGCTGACCGCGCCCTTGACCTCCGATTTTGCCGCACTGCTGAAGCTCTGCTTTCCGGAGCATCCCCTGAACAATGAAAGGACCGCTTCCCTATGACGTCTTCCTCCCCCACCCCCAAAAGACCCTTTCCTCGCCTTTGCATCGCCATTTACATTCTGGCAGGCATCAGCGCGGGACTTTACCTTACCTTTACCCAAAGCCCGGCGTTTTCCGATTGGTTCAATCAAGGCATCAGCCACGTGGGGCGACATCTCCTGGCACTTACCACCTGCTGGCTCCCCTTCTCGGTGGCCGAGCTGTTGCTGTTACTGATCCCTGTAGCCATCGTTCTGCTCATCGTCATTGCCTGTCGCTACTTTTGCGCCACCCGTCGGGACGCCGCTGTCTTTGCAGGGGGACTTTTTGCCATCCCCTGCGTGATCCTGATCCTGTTCGTTTGGAATTTCGCCCCCGGCTACTACGGAAGCACCCTGGATCAAAAGCTGGAGCTGAAGCGGGAAAAGGTAAGCGGTGAGGAGCTTTACCAAACCGCCGAGCTGCTCTCGGCCGAGCTGAAGGTCCTGATCCCGCAGATCACCTTTTTGGCGGACGGAAGCTCTCTGATGCCCTATTCCTACGAGGAAATGAACGACAAGCTCCTGGAGGCCTACGAGACCTACACGGAAAAGCAGGATTTTTTGGGGCATTTTTACAGCCGCGTCAAGCCCATAATGCTCAGCGAGCCCATGTCCTATACCCACATCACCGGCATTTACACCTTCTTTACCGGAGAGGCCAACATCAACGTGAATTTTCCTGATTATACCGTCCCCTTTACCGCCGCCCACGAATTGGCGCACCAGCGGGGAATCGCTCGGGAGGACGAGGCGAATTTTGTTGCCTACTTGGTGTGTATGGAGAGTGATGATCCCTATATCCGATACAGTGCCACGCTCAATCTTTACGAATACGTGATCTCGGCCCTCTACTCGGCCAACAAGGAGCTCTACCGCGCCTCCTACGCGGATCTCCCCGCCGAGATCCGCGCCGAAGAGGTGGCGTACAGCATCTTCTTTGAAAAATACAAGGAGAACGTGGCCGCCGACGTGAGCGAGAGCGTAAACAATTCCTATCTCCAGTCCCAGGGTGCCCCTGCGGGAAGCCGAAGCTACAACCTGGTGGTGGATCTGGCCGTGGCTTATTACCGCCCCCTCTTTGAGGGCGCGGGCACATCCGCCCCATAAAACGCATAAACTGATAGCAGATCCCAAAAAGGCCCCCGGCACCCGAAAATTTTTCTTCAAAAAAAACAGAAAATAATTAAATTGGACTTTTCTTTTCGGAATTCCTATGCTATAATAAAAGGTAACCGGAATTCGCACATATCTTGAAAGGTATAACAGCATGTCAACGAAAATCCTCATTCAGGGGGGACCGGCACTTCACGGAGAGGTATCGGTCAGCGGAATGAAGAACGCCGCGCTCCCCATTCTTTTTGCTTCGATCCTGGTAAACGATACCTGCACCCTGGAGAACATCCCCGCGGTGAGTGATATCGCTATTTCCCTGGATATTTTACGGCAGATGGGCGCCGAGGTCTCCTATCTGACCCCCACCACCCTGCGCATTGACACCCGTGGAATGACCGACGTCTCGGCCCCCTACGAGCTTGCCAAAAAGCTTCGCGGCTCCACCTACCTCATGGGAGCCCAGCTGGGGCGCTTTGGAAAGGCCACCGTGGGCTGGCCCGGCGGCTGTGACTTTGGCAACCGTCCCCTGGATCAGCACATGAAGGGCTTTGACGCTCTTGGTGCCACCGTTACCACCGACAGCGGCTTTATTCACCTGAAATCCGAAAGCCGCCTTAAGGGATCCTCCATCTTCTTTGACGTGGTTTCCGTGGGCGCAACGGTCAACGTGATTCTGGCCTCGGTGCTGGCGGAGGGTCTTACCGTGATCGACAACGCGGCAAGAGAGCCCCACATTGTAGACCTGGCAAACTTTTTAAACTCCTGCGGTGCCAACATTACCGGCGCGGGCACCTCGGTGATCAAGGTACGCGGCGTGGAGCGTCTGCACGGATGTACCTACTCCATTATTCCCGATATGATCGAGGCAGGAACCTTTATGGTGGCCGCCGCAGCCACGGGAGGAACCGTGCGGATTCGCAACGTGATCCCCAAGCACGTGGAGAGCATTACCGCCAAGCTGTGTGAGATGGGCGTGACCGTGAAAGAGGAGGAGGGAGATACCCTGTTGGTCAAGGGACAGTCCTCCTATCGAAACGTGAACATTCAAACCCTTCCCTACCCCGGATTCCCCACCGATATGCATCCCCAGTTTGCTCCTCTGCTTTGTCTTGCCAACGGCGTAAGCTGTATTCAGGAGGGCATTTGGGAGCATCGCTTCCGCTACGTCAACGAGCTTCGGAAGATGGGTGCCACCGTAGTATTGGATAGCCGAACCGCCACCTTTGTGGGCGGAGGAAAGCTTTACGGAGCCCCGGTGGACGCCATGGATCTGCGAGCCGGTGCCGCGCTGATCATTGCAGGACTTGCCGCCGAGGGAAAGACCGAGATCAGCGGTGTGGACTATATTTACCGCGGCTACGATAACATCGTAGAAAAGCTGGCAGGTCTTGGAGCTTGCATCCAAGAGGTCACGGTTCCCGACGCCGTCCCGGTGGACGGTCGCCATTAAAAAATACAAAAAAATGAGCCCCCGAGGGGGGCTTTCATAGAGCAGGTTACCTGCCGATAAAATAAATCTCGTAGGGGCGTTCTGTGAACGCCCGCGGGCGAACGCAGTTCGCCCCTACGGTAAAAAGGACAGAGAAAGTGAAATTCTCTGTCCTTTTTGCACACGTCTTGCCCGTTTAGGTTAGTGTGTTACACCTTTTAGGTGTACTGTCGGGCGGTAATGGTCATGAGCCTCCCTTGTGTAAAGGGAGGTGGCTCGCGTAAGCGAGACGGAGGGATTGTAAAAGCAAAATTTCTTTGTAAAACAATCCCTCAGCCGCCTTCGGTGTCAGCTCCCTTTACACAAGGGAGCCTTTGGTTTGTGCGTCTCGAAAGTCCGTCTGCTTTTCCTGACAAGCACTGCTTTTGTGGGCACAAAAGCGAAGCCCCGCGCGAGGCAAAAGTTATAAGTTAAAAAGAGCTTTGAAATCTTCGCGGTCTCGGAGAACGTCAAACTCTTCCCATGTCAGATATTCTTTGAAATCCTCTGTCAATGTTGATGTTCCGCTTTTGGTCACTTGGGCAGCATCATAGGATATCTTATTCAGTACGGAAGAAGTGTACATAAGCGGTTTTTTCTTTGCTTTTTCATTCATTTCCTCGAACAAAACTGCATGTTTGTGAGATTTTTTTAACACAGAAACAGCTTCTTCGTATCGTCCCTGCCGTGTAAGACAGATTCCCTGCCAAACATAGTTGTGCATCAACGTATCGTGATGCCATAAATAATTTTCATCATCAATGACAAGTTTAATGATCTTTTCCGCCGCTTGAATAGACGCAAGACTGCGCTTCCCCCATTCAAGTTCACCTACAAGATCACTGAGTTTGTAGAAAATCATTTTTTGTCTATGCTTTTCCCATTCCTCTCCTGTCAGACACCATTTTAATAATTCGTCCGCATCAGGATGTTGTTTGGCATATTGCACGGCCTCGTCACGCCGACCTATGTTTGGTAAATTCATAACAATGCCGTAAATCGCAGAGTTCTTGGTATCCGTATCGTTACAATCCTCAATGATTCTCTCATAAAAGCGAATAGCATTTTCAAAATGCAGCTTTTGCTCGTCCGAATCTCGTACACAGTTGAGAATTGCGTAAGAATCTTCTGCACCGGCAAGCCATAAAATATAATCATAATTTCCGGGATATTCGGATACCGCGGCTTTCGCAATCTCATAGCGTTTGGCGGTGTCTCCTGTGCGCCATGTTTCATCCCAAAGCTTTTTAAGCTCCATTTGTCGAGTATCGACATCTTTTTCCACAAGCCCAAACAGTTCATCAGTAGATACATTCAATAGACGAGCCAAAGGAACGATCATAGACAAGTCAGGCGAAGCCGCGCCCGTTTCCCATTTGGAAACCGCTTGAAATGTTACGTTCAAATATTCTGCAAGCTTTTCCTGCGTCATATCTCTTTTTTTACGAAGTTCTTTTATTTTTATTCCAATGTGAGTCATAAATTAGTCTCCTTGTGAAAAGATAAGCGAGCTCTGCTTTCACTAATATTATATCACAAAATCAAAAGCAATCAATAACTTGTTTTTTGATGATAATTCAACTACCGTTTGAGTTTTGACATAAAATTGGCGCACCTGCTCTGTCGCAGGTACGCCAAGAAGGGGGCTTTTTTACGTAATAAAAAGCCCCGCGTATGGCGGGGCAAGGATCATTCCTTCGTTTTGGCAACCCATTCCTTCCAGCGTGGATCGGCTTTGATCTCTTTGGCTACTTGGCTACAATCCGGCATCATCCACGTCGGCCAAAAATCAGGCAAATCATTTACAAAACTGTCGGGATCCCCCGTAGTGTAGGTTACAAAGGAGACCAACGGTGCTGTGAGGGTGTGCTCCTTCCCGTCCCACAGCTTTTCCAAGGCCTTGGAGTGCTTTAAGGCCTCGTAGAGCGATACAAAGGCATCGTCATGATACCCGCGTTCCCATTGCACTCTGGAAAGATATAAATACAGCTCCACCAAATCCCCGTGATATCTGCCCAAATTTCCGTCATCACAAATCAGATCATAAATCCGAATCGCTCCCTGGATCTTTTCAATGGGCATATCACTCTCAAAGTGCCGCCGGTTGCTGAACAATCCGTAAACGATCTTTTGGGTGAGTTGGCTTGCAAGCTTTAAAAGATATTCCCCAATGTATTTTACTTCCTCTTTTCCGTCCGCCGCGGCAACCAGCAGGTTCTCTCTGCAATCGTTCAATCCGGGCATTTTTTGCGCGTATGCAATCGCCTTTTCGTTTTCTCCCATATTTCTGTAGAGCAAAACGAGAATATGGATCGCCTTTGTGACCGTGGCATTGTCCTTGGCGGTTTTTACGAGAGATTCACAGATCTTGATGGACTCGGCCCAATACTCATTCGTCTTATGAACGTCATAATTGTGCTGAATAAATCCTTCCTCGTCATAATACAGCCACTCGTTATGACGCCTCCATCCGGCCTCGGACAGGGTGTCGGCAAGGGCGAGGAGCAACCGCTCGTTCCGGGGGAACTCGGCAAGCCCTTCCCGCAGAATGGCAAGACATTCCTCAATCCACGCATCATCACCGCGATTTGGAATTCCAAACGCTTCGATTTTTTGAATGATCGCGTCGATCTTATCTTCCCTGTTGTTTTGATACCCAAACAGCTCGTCTATGGTGATGCCAAAATAATTGGCAATGGCGGGAATCATTTCCATATCGGGATAGCCGCCGTTGGCCTCCCACCGCGAAATCGCCTGAGACGTCACGCCGATGGCCTCGGCCAGTGCTTCCTGGGTGCGTCCGTCACGCCGACGCAGCTCACGTATTTTCTGTCCTAATTCAAGTTGCATACAAGCACCTCCTAAACGTTATCACCGGTGTGACTCTATTATACCACGGATTTTGGAAAAAACAATGATCAATTCGTTGTTTCAAATCCAAGGGAGCCTTGGATTTTCTTGAGAAAAGCCCGTCGGGTGAAACATTCCCCGGCGGGCTGGAGCTATCATTTAACTAACAAATTGGCTTCATCCTCCGTCCAAATCTACGCCATGGGCTCCTCGGGGGGCGGTTCCTCTGCGGACGGCTCGGCAACGGGGGGCGGCGGCAGCGCACCGCCGTTGAACAGCATCTCAAAGCAGTTGTCGTCTTGAATCTCCACCCGCACCCCCACAATATGCAAAAACCGCGCCTTGGCAAAATTGTAGGAGGAAATGGGACGGTTCCTGGCATCGTCGGAATGGGCACTGACCAAAAGCTCCTCGCCCTCCATACCGGTAATCATTACGGTATGGTACCAATCGTCCTCCCGATTGGCATACTGCACCACGTCCCCAACCAGGGCACTCTCCCGCGGCACCTCCACAGCATAGGGCCCCACGCCGCCGTTGGCCTCAATAAAGATCGGTGCCCCGGTCATAAAATCATAGAACGACTCCACGCTGCTCCAGGCAGGAGCACGCTCGTTGACGTTGATGTAATACCATCCAAAATCGGGTGTGTAGTTCATGGTACAGCTCCCCGCCAACACGGCTTGGGAAACAAAGCTGGTGCAATTTCCTCCAAACCCGGTAAAATCCACAAAGAGCGGGTTGCGATCCAACGCCCAGCGCAGGGCGTATCGCACCGCCCGTTCCCGATCGTACGGCTTTGTAACAAGCATAAAGATCCCTCCTTTTTTAGAAGTATATGCGCGCGGAGTCCAAAACTCCATCCCGCACTTCACAAATAAGGAGGGGAATTCTTTATTTTACATATGTATTGGCAATGGTCTGTACGTCCTTCAGGGTTCCCACGCTGGCGGGAAGATTGCCAACCTTTTCGGCGGCGCCCAGGATCAGCACAAACTCATGATTGCTTTCCTTTCCCCGCAGGGTACAGGCCAGGAAGGAGGTGGTTCCAAAGGATCCCGTCTTTCCCGCCAACAGCTTGGCGGTGCTCAGGGAAAATTCCTTACCCATATAGTTGACATAGGTCTTCATACGGCTATGGAACAGCGTACTCTGATACAACCGAGGATAGCTGGCAGGCAGGCCGTCCTTAAGGTAATGGCCTTGGTAGGAATAGGTCTGTACGCCCAGAATATGCTCGATGAGATCGCATTGCATGGCGTACATGGTGATCACCGCTAACTCCCGAGCCGTGCTGAAATTCCCCGCGCTCTCGTATCCGATCACATTATCAAAGGTGGTGTTCGTAAGCCCCAGAGCCTGCGCCTTTTGGTTCATCTTCTCCACAAACAGAGCCTCGGACTCGGCAAGGGTGGTCGCGGGACAAACCTTGGACACAACAAGCATGGTACAATCCGCCGCCGACTCCACACCAATGCCGTAGAGCAGGTCACGGATCCGGAAGGAATCCCCAAGATATTTGTCCTCGTCGATCAGAGAGCAGCTGGAGCCCTCGTAGGCACCGTTTTTGACGTAGTCGGTCAGCTCCTGGGTCAGGGTCAGCCGCAGGTCAAGATCGGCCTCGGTCAAAGACTCGCAGGCAACGATCAGAGTCATGATCTTGGTCAGAGAGGCCGGAGAGAATTGAACGTCGGCATTCTTCTCGGCCAACACCGCGCCGGTATTGCTATCCACCAGAATGGCACCGGCGGAGGTAACCTCTCCTCCCAGCACCGTCACGGTACCGTTGGAGACCGGCAGGGACGGTACAACCCCGCCGGAGAAAAGGGGCGGCTGGGGCGGATCGGGCTCCTCATTGGAATCCGTTGTATGAGAGGGTTGCTCCTGGGTGGGAGGGGTTGCCACGGGCGCAAGGCTCCGATACAAAACCACACCGATCAGGATCAGTTCAAAGATCAAAAAGCATAAAAAAAAGCAAACGAACCATTGCTCGCCGTCCATCTTTTTTGCCGTTGGCTGTTTCTCGATCTGCATATGCGTCCTCCCTTCCCCGGATTTGTTTCTTTCATTTTACTTGAAAAAGCGAGAACTGTCAAGACGTTTTAAAAAATAAAAAAAATTTTTCTTTTTTTTTCAAAAAGTTATTGACATATGCTCTTTATTGTGGTATAATGATGTTGCAAGATTGAGGAAGGGAGACAGAAACATGGCAAGACCCAAAATTAATCGCATCATTTGCGCGCTTCCCAAATACCGCAGCTTTATCCCTGCGGAGCAAAATGGCGAGGTTCCTACCGTGGTTCTCACCACCGACGAATACGAGCTGATCCGTTTGCATGACCTGGAGCACCTGAATCAGAATCAGGCCGCCGATCAAATGCGGGTATCCCGCCCCACGGCCGCCCAGCTACTGGCTTCGGCCCACAAAAAAATCGCAGACGCCATTGTAAACGGTAAGCAGATCCGTATTGTGGACGATCATTGCTGTATCTGCCCCGTGGGGCAGCAGTGTGAGCTGGAAAAAGGCGAGACCTGCCCTCAAAAGCACCGTTGCTGTGCCGCTTGCAAAGATAAATTCAAACCCTGTCACTAAAAATTTATATCACATATTTTGGAGGAAGAAATCATGAAAAAGTGGAAATGCTCTATTTGCGGAGAAATTGTAGAATCCGACGTAAGACCCGACAAGTGCCCTCTTTGCAAGGCACCCGGCGAAAAGTTTGAGGAAGTGATCGAGACCGGCGAAATGACCTGGGCTACCGAGCACATCGTTGGCATTGCCAAGGACGCTCCCGAGGCCATTAAGGAAGGTCTGCGCGCCAACTTCCAGGGCGAATGCACCGAGGTTGGTATGTATCTTGCCATGTCCCGCGTAGCAGCTCGCGAGGGGTACCCCGAGATCGCGCTGTACTGGAAGGAAGCGGCTCTGGAGGAAGCAGAGCACGCCGCAAAGTTTGCAGAGCTGTTGGGTGAGTGCGTATTCACCTCCACCGAGAAGAACCTGACCGTTCGCGTAGAAGCCGAGAACGGCGCAACCGCCGGCAAGTTCGAGCTTGCCAAGATGGCAAAGGAACTGAATCTGGACGCCATCCATGACACCGTTCACGAAATGGCAAAGGACGAGGCTCGCCACGGCAGAGCGTTCAAGGGTCTGCTTGAGAGATACTTCGGAAAATAATCAAATTAATAAGTCGAGGGCAGACAAATGTCTGCCCTCTTTTTTCGTTCATTCAGTTTTTCTTTTTTCGTTCCCTCAATTTCTCCTCAATCATGGCAATGGCCTTTTCGTTTCGCTCCTTGAATTGTTCGTTGCTCTGTTTCTTAAAGGGCGAGCGCTCGCCGCGATAAAATTCAAATCCCATCTTTAAATACATTCCGATGGCGGGATAGTACCAGGTTCCCGTCAACAGGTAGAGCATATCCTTATATCCCAGCTCGCAGGCAAGGGCAAACAGGCGGGAAAAGAGGGCCTTGGCAATTCCCTTCCCCGCGCACTCGTCGCTAACGGCAAGCCAATGAAAGCGTCCTCGGGTCTCTCCCAAATGATCGCCCTCCCACAGGGCACAGGTTGCTACGATCCTGCCCTCGCGGTTTTTAACAAAGACCATACGATCCTCGGGAGAAAGCGCGCCGCCCTCCGGGAATTCCTTTTGGAAGCACTCCACGCCCTCCTCAATGCTTGAAAATTGCCCCAGCGAGCATTCCAGCGCTGCCCACGGAACCTCATCCCCCTTTTGATAAAAGGCAAAGGTGTACCCCCTCTGGAAGATCGTACCGAGGATAATTTTGAATATCGTTTCGGTATAGAATCACACTGTAAAGATCTAAACTTTTGTCGATCATGGTATTTTGTCCTTTATGAATGAGATGGATTGAAAACATTATATTACAGATCCGCGTTTTTTCAAGGAGATTTACAAGCCGAACACCAAATCCTCGCCATCCATTTCGGATAATTTCTCAAATCCCAAGGAAACGTATAGCCGTTGTGCCCTTGTATTGCATACCTCGGTTGCCAGCTTTATTTGTTTGCTGGGATTGGCTGATTTTTACATATGAATTCTGCCAACAGTCCTCCGGCAACCCTTCCAAATCCCTTCGTAATGACATTGCGCTGCTCCCTTCGCTAACGTTCCTTCGTTGATTATATCAAAAAATCATTTCTTTGTCAATAAGCAATCGCGCCCCTTCCCTTGAACGCCTTTTGACAGTTGCCGTCGTTTTGGGTCGCACTTCCCCACCCGCCCCCGACTTTTCATAAAAAAGAAAGAAAACATTCACAAATTTATAATAGAATTGGTTGACAACGCAAAAAAAGTGTGCTAAAATAAAGATGTAAAAGATCACAAATTTGGAGGTTATACAATGGCACTGTTCAAAAAGTTATTTTCCAAGGATGACAAAAAGAAAGCAAAGGACTCCGCGCCTGAAAAAGGACAGGAAGCTGTAAAAACCGCTACGCCCCAGGAACCCGCGCAAGCCCCTGCCGCCCAGCCGGCTCCTGCTGCTCCCGTAGCAAAGGAACCTACCAAAGCCGCGCCTAAAACGCCTGCAGCCAAAGCTCCCGCGGCACCTAAGGCAACTGCCACCAAGCCCGCAAGCACCGCAAAAGCAGCGACTCCCAAGACCGCTCCCGCCAAGGCTCCCGCGGCCAAAGCAGCTCCTGCAACCAAGGCCCCTACCGCGGTAAAAATCGCTACCCAGCCCGCCACCAAGAGTGCCGCGCGTCCCTTCTTCCTGGGCAACAACGAGGAGGAGCTGAACGCCGCCTTTGATAAGGCCATTGCCGATGCCGATTATGAGATCCTCAAGAGCAATTCCAAGGCCGTGGGCAAATACGAATTTGAGCTGGAGGTGGATGGATATCACTTCTACCTGGTGGCCAACAACGGCCAAATTTTGTTTGACAGCCCCAGCTTTACCACTCTCCTGGGTGCACTCAACGGCATTGCCACCTTTAAAAAGGCAGTAGCCGGAGGCAAATTTGAGATCAAGGTAGACAAGTACAACCGCTACCGCTTTATTCTGGAGCGCAAATACTATGGCGAAAACTACGCCACCAAGGAGCAGTGCTCCAAGTGTGTGGAATCGGTAAAGAAATTTGCCAACAGCTCCAAGATCCTTCGCTACACCCCCGAAAAGGAAGCCCTCCGTTTGTACGAGGCCGCCAAGAACAGCAAGCGCACCCCCGACGACATTGACTGGAAGGCCGTTGCGCAAGCCGAGGAAAAGGCACAAAAGATGGGCAAGTTTGAGATCTGCTGCGAGGATGCCGATCACTACTGCTTCTACCTCACCGCCAACAACGGCCAGATCCTTTACTCCAGCCGCTATTACACCACCGAGGCCGCCGCACGCAAGGGTGTGGATTCCTTCAAGCGCGCCGCCTACGTTGGAAACTTCTTTGTAGACCGCGACAAGTTTGGAAACTACCGCTACGTGCTCAAGAACATCGGCTCGGCCCCCAGCTTTATTGGGGAATCCTACGACAACAAAGCCCAGTGCGAAAAGATCATTGACTCGGTAAAGAACTTCATCGTTACCGCCTCCATTGAGGTAGAGGTTGCCGAAAACGCATAAGCAGATAAAAAAGATCCGACGGATATATCCGTCGGATCTTTCTTTTTATAACAATTCCTTCCGAAGCTCCTCTCCCGATTTTGGGCTGAGGAATGCGGGAGGCACGTCGAGCACGGTCTTGCATCCGCTCTGCCCCTCCGTATGCATACGGTAGGCCGCGCGGGCATAGGCAACCAGCACCGACGAGGTAAACTCGGGGTTGGAATCCAGCTTCAGGCGATACTCAACAATATGGCTGTTTTGCAGACCAACGCCGGTCTTTCCGCAACGGATCACGGTTCCGCCGTGGGGGATCCCCGCGTGGTCGCGATCCAGCTCCTCCTTGGTCACAAAATGCACCGTGGTATCGTAATCGGCAAAGTAGTTGGGCATGGTCTTGATCTCGTTCTCAATGCGGGCAAGATCCGCGCCCTCTTTTGCCACCACGTAGCACTCGCGGGTATGCTTCTCACGGGTGGTCAGAGTGGGATTCTCCCCATTCCGTACCGCCTCCAGAGCCTCGGGCACGGGAACCGTGTACTGCTTTGCGTCCAGAACCCCATCGATGCGACGAATGGCATCCGAATGTCCCTGACTCACGCCGCGTCCCCAAAAGGTATAGTCCTTGCCGTCGGGCAAAATAGCCCCGGCATACATCCGGTTGAGGGAGAACATTCCGGGATCCCAGCCCACGGAGATCATGGCAATCTTCCCCGCCGCTTTTGCCGCCGCATCCACGTTGGCAAAATGCTGGGGAATCTTGGCGTGGGTGTCAAAGCTATCTACCACGTTAAAAAGACTTGCCATGGCAGGGGTCTGCATGGGAAGATCGGTGGCACTGCCGCCACACAGGATCATGACGTCGATCTCGTCGGTCATTGCAGGAGCCTGATCCACGTGACAGACCTCTGCGGTAGGAGTCTGAATGCGAAGCGTTGACGGATCGCGTCTGGTAAATACCGCGCGAAGGGTCATATCGGGATTTTGACGGATGGCGTTCTCCACACCTCTGCCAAGGTTTCCGTAACCAAAAATACCAATGCGAATGCTCATAAATCTAAGCCTCTTTTATTTGGGAATCAAAAATCAACGATCAATAAAAATTATCTCTGAACGCGTCCGCTTCCGTCACCGCCGGCCAGCTTTTCCACCTCGGAAACCGTCACGCGGTTGTAGTCGCCCTCCACGGTATGCTTGAGCGCCGAAGCAGCAACGGCGAACTCAATCGCCTGCTGGGTGGTCTTGCCGTTGAGCAATGCGTAGATCAGACCGCCGCCAAAGGAGTCGCCGCCGCCCACACGGTCAACGATGTGCAGGTGGTAGGTCTTGGAGAAGCAGTAGTCCTTTCCGTCGTACAGCATACCTGCCCAATCGTTATCGTTGGCAGAAATGGAAGTACGCAGGGTGATGGCAACCTTTTCAAAGCCAAACTTATCGGCCAGCTGCTTTGCCACCGACTTGTAGCCCTCGTGGTTCAGCTTGCCGCCGTAGATATCGGTACCCTCGGCCTCAATGCCAAACACGTCCTTGGCGTCCTCCTCATTGGAGATGCAAACGTCCACGTACTGGCAGAGCTCGGTCATGGCGGCGCGAGCCTGGTCGCGGGTCCAGAGCTTGCCACGGTAGTTGAGGTCACAGGAGATCTTTACGCCGCGCTTCTTGGCGGCAACGCAAGCCTGCTTGCAGATCTCTACCAGGTTTGCGCCCAGAGCGGGAGTAATCCCGGTGAAGTGGAACCAATCGGCTCCCTCAAAGATGGAATCCCAATCAAAATCCGTGGGAGCAGCCTCCTGAATGGCGGAATGGGCACGGTCGTAAATGCAAACCGAGCCACGCTGGGATGCGCCCTTTTCCAGGAAGTAGATGCCTACGCGATCACCGCCGCGAACGATCTTGGAGGTGTCCACGCCAAAATAGCGGAGGGAATCCACTGCCGCCTGTCCAATGGCGTGCTTGGGAAGCTTGGTCACGTAAACGCTGTCCATGCCATAGTTGGCAAGGGATACCGAAACGTTTGCCTCGCCGCCGCCAAAGGTGGCCTGCATCTGATCGTTCTGGAAGAAACGGTAATAGCCGTTGGGAGCCAGGCGAAGCATCAGCTCGCCAAAAGTCACTACTCTACTCATGATGTTTATTCTCCTTTAAAATTGAAGTCATTTTTAACGTAATCATTATAGCACAAAGCCGATGTAATGTCAAGAAAATTCCGATTCGTATTTCCTTTTTTTTGACAGATTCCGTATCAAGAATTTTCAAAGAAAATTTGCTTTTTCCGGTCAATTATCATCCTGTGAGCTAAATTCCGGCGTCGTGTTACGCTCATTGGTAAACGAAAACAGCCAATCGTAGTTTTTTTCATCGGTATAGGCAGCGTCCCAGCAGTTGTGACCCAGCTCCGGGTAGAGGATCAGCTCGGCGCGACCGCCTGCCCGATTGACCGCCTTTGCCATCTGCAAACTCTCGATGGGGTCTACCGTCTTGTCACAAAGTCCGTGGAAGGTGCGAATGGGAAGACCGATCAACTGCTTTGCCATTCCGGGGATACTACCGCCGCAAACGGGCATGGACGCGGCAAACCAATCGGGTCTCAAAAGGGACAGTTCCCATGTGCCGTAGCCTCCCATGCTGTTGCCGGTAACGTAAAGTCTCGTTGCGTCAACGTAGGGGAGCTCACGAGCGTGTTCCACCAAATGAATCAGAAGCATCATCCATTCGTTCCAGCTACCTCTTGGGCAATGGGGGGCAATCAGGAGAAAGCCTCTTTCATTCTGACGCTCTTGAAGATGCAATAAGGATGAGGTTTTGTGCAGCTTTTCGGTTGATTCAGTACGACAACCGCGACCGTGCAGATAAATTACCAAAGGATATTTTTCGGTTTCACAAAATCCTTCCGGATAAGAGATGAGATAAGTTAGTCCTTCAAAAGCTTTTTCTTCCATTTTTACGGCCTTTCCCTATGAAAAATTTTATGAAACAAATCATTTGCGACAAACGGCATTTTGGAAAAATTTCGTAGGATCCCCCTCAAATCCGGTCTTGCCAATGCGACGGGAAAACTCCCGTCCCACATTGGGGTATTTTGCCGCCGCCATGGTGTTATAGGAAAGCAGCTCCACAGGACTTTCTCCCGCGATCTCTGCCAGGGCGCGCAAATTCTCCTCGGTATCGGTAATCGACGGAATCCGGGGGATACGGAACAAATGCTCCTTTCCGCTCTTTTGCAACCGTTTTGCGTTCTGAAGAATCGGGTCATTGTTCACTCCCGTAAATTCCTTGTGGGCCGTGGGAGAAGCCAGCTTCAGATCCATCATCACCAGGTCGCATTTGGAGATCACCTTCCAAAAATGCTCCTCCGAGGCGTAACCGCTGGTTTCGATGGCAACGTGAACCTTTCCCGACAAGCGCAACAGCAACGCCTCGCAAAAATCGGCCTGCAAAAGGGGTTCTCCTCCGGAAAGCGTCACACCGCCTCCCGTCTCGTCGAAGATCGCCTTGTGACGCAACAGGTGCTCGGCAAGGGCGTCGCACTCCCATTCCTGCCCCGCCACGCTGATCAGGTTTTGGGGACAGATGTGCAGGCAGCGTCCAAAGGGGGCACAATCGGGGTGGTTACAGGGGGTGCGGCAAAGGCCGCAGTTTGTGCACCGGGCCTTGCGAATATACAGCTCCCGCTCACGTGACAATCCCTCGGGATTGTGACACCACACGCATCGCAAGGGACAGCCCTTGAAAAAGACGGTGTCTCGGATGCCGCCCCCATCGTGGAGAGCAAACTCCTTGATGTCAAAGATCAAGCCCTTCATGGTTACACCGAGTACATCTGACGCGCCATGACGTGATCCTGATATTCCTTATCCAATTCCACAAAGTAAGCCGACCAGCCCCAGATGCGCACCACCAGCTGACGGTAGCCCTCGGGATCCTTTTGCGCTTCCTTCAAGGCGTCAAGATCCACCGTGTTGAGCTGCAGCTGATGTCCGCCGCGGTCAATAAAATGCTTGACCAACATGGCAACCTTGCGGATCGTATCGGGATTTTGAAAAACGCTTCCGTCAAATTCCAGCGTCAGAGGACCGCCGTTCATGGTTCGTGTCAGATCGTGGGCGGTAAAGGACTCAATGTCGGTCAAGGGACCGGGCACCGGAGCAAACAGACTGGGCGAGAAGTTGGTGCCGTAGGCCTCCCCTGCCCGTCTGCCGTCGGCGGTGGCCCCCACCTTGCGAGCGTGCAGAAGGTAGTTCATGGCCGTGCCCGTACCGGCTCGGAAAATACCGCCCATATCGTTGGTCTTGCCGTCCAAAGCATCGGCAAAGGTATCCAGGATCCAAAAGCCCAGGTCATCGGCTACGGCTTTGCCGCATCCCATTTTGGGAGCCTCATAGCGGAGCAAGTGCAACAGCTCGGGATCGTTCTCAAAATTCGCGTCCAGAGCCGAAATCAAACGCTCGGCCGAAACGCTCTTTTCGTCATATACGTAGGTCTTAACGGCGGCCAAGGCGTCGGCGGCAGAGGCGATTCCGCAACCGTGGAAGCCAAAGTTGTTGTACTTTTTGCCGTCGCGCAACAGATCCATGAGGTGTGAAGGAACAAACCACACGTTCTTAAACAGCGGTATCTTTCTCTCACATTCGGCGTGGATATTCTTACGGGTCTCTTCGATCAGTCCCTCAAAATCGCCTCCCGTGGGAAGGTAGGCGCGGATCGCGCGATCCACCAGAAGCGGGAAGTTGACCCCTGAAATATTGGGAATGTCGTTTCCGCAGCCGGGGATAATAAATTCCCAGCAAGCCGCCACCACGTAGTTGACGGCATCCTCGTGATCATATCCCAAACGCTCCAAGCCCTTGATGACCACGTCGTCGTTGGAATACTGGGGAAAGCCCAAGCCGGCTTTTGTCAGCTCGGTTCCCTTTTCGTAAACCCACAAAGGGGTATTCTTGGAAACCCGCAGATTGATCTTGGGGTCAATAACCTTCAGCTCACAGCTGGCCTCCAGGCAAAGCTCGGACAACAGATTGAAGCCATCCGTGCCGTCGGGCGTCAGGCCGCCCAACACCATGCTCTGTCCGTTGTCGCCCTGCTGAACGCCAACGTAAAGATCGCTATCCTTATTGAAAGAAACGAAGAAATCCTCCAAAAGCTCCAACGCGGTCTCTCTTGTGTAGATCCCCGCGTCCATATCCTGCTTGAAATAGGGGTACATATACTGGTCAAAGCGCCCCACGGTGTTGTGGTAGTTGCCCTCCAACCAAAGGAAAAAATGTAAAATACGGAAGAACTGCAACGCCTCGCGGAAATTGCGAGCGCCCTGCCGCGGAACCCGACCGAATATCTCCGCCAGATCCTCTCTGCCCTGCTTTTCCGCTTCGGCGCGGTAGCGGTCACAAAGACCCAGCAAAGCATCGATCACGCGCTTTTGATATTTGGAAGATTCCTCATAAACCGCAAGAAGCCCTTTGCAAATGATCTTTTCATAGTTGGGCGACAAATTGGAAACGTAGCCCAGTTCATGAATATAGGGATCCTTTTTGATGGTCTCCCATTCCTCCTCGGTAAACACGTCGGGAAGCGCCGAAATGCTCCGACGCATCACGATCTTTTCAAAGGGCATAATCGCGGGCGTTTCGGCCGCGCAGGCAATCTCAAAGCGGCGGCACATCCGCTCCTCGGGACAAAGACCCGCAGAGGCAAACTCGGCCCCAAGATCCCGCCCCAAGGGCTTGCGCAGAGCGCGGTGCGCTCTGTCAACGATATAATATTGATATAATTCCTGATTCATGGCAATACCTCCGAACCGTTTTTTACGGCTCCATTATAAAACATTCCAAAAAAGCTGTCAATGCACAAAAGATGCTTTTTTTTGCACAAATTGAATCTGCCGCATTTTTTAGGATCGATAACCGTTGAGGATCAGTCCTCCATCCGGTCTCCAAGGGCGGCAAAGGCCTCGTCGGCAATCTCTACCGTCTCGCGAATATCCTCCTCGGTCAGCGCGGCGTTGATAAAGTGGTTGTGGTGATTGGTAAAGAAGACGCCCCGCTTGACACACTCGGCAATCCAGGCCTGGTGCAAACGCAGGGAAGGATCGTCGGCAAGGCGCAGGTAGAAGAGAGAAGGCACACCGGTAACGCGCAGGTCATAGCCGTGCTTTTGCGCCACCTCCTCCAGGCCGCGCTTGAGCAGAGTTCCCTTCTCGATCAGGAGCTTGGGCAAATTCAGCCGCTTCATCTTTTCAATGCAGGCAATCCCCGCGGCAAAGGGCACGGCGGAGAGCCAGTAGGAGCCGGTGTAGGACATGGAGGAAACCGTGTTTTTGAGGAAGTCCTTTCCACACAGGGCGCTGACGTTATAGCCGTTGGCCAGAGCCTTACAGAAGCAGATGAGGTCGGCCTCAAAGCCAAAGTAATGATCCGAGCCCGCCAGATCCAGACGGAAGCCCGCGCGGACGTCGTCCACGATCAGCACGGCTCCCTGCTCGGTGCAAAGATTGCGTACCCGTTGCCAGAAGCCGTAGGCGGGAAGCACGTTGTCGGCAAAATTGCCGTGCATATAGGGCTGGCTGATCACCGCGGCAATCTCACCCTTGTAGGTTTCAAAAACCTCCTGCAGCTGCTCAAAATTGTTCCATTCCACGTAGATGTTGTGCGCCACGTCCTCTTCGATCACACCGGCGTAGTCAATCTTTTGGGTCCAGGGAGCCACGCCGTGATAATAGCCCTTGAAAAAGACGATCTTTTTGCGATGGGTATAGGCGCGGGCGGTCATTACGGCCAGGGTGGTTACGTCGTTTCCGTTCTTGGCAAAGAAGGCCCAATCGGCGCTGGCAACGGTATCCACCAACAGATCGGCAAAATCGATCATCTTGGTGTTGGGAAGTGTGGTGCAATCCGAAATTGCCCGTTGCTGTGCCGCCGCCTCGTCTACGTCGGGATCGTGATAGCCCAGAATGTTGGGACCGTAGGCGCACATATAGTCAATAAAGCGATTGCCATCCAGATCCCAAAGATAGGAGCCTTGGGCACGGGAGGAGAACAGGGGGAAGGCCTCTACGGGAACGTAGCAGCCCTCGGCGGGGCCCTGGTGTCCGTAAATGCCCGAGGGGATCACCTTTACGGCGCGGGCAAAGGCCTCGCGGCTCTTGGTATAATCGTTGATTTTATGCATAATTTCTTCTCCTCTCATTGAAGGTACAGGGCAACCCGATCCAAAATGCGGTTGATATTATCCACCTGGGAGATCATTCCCGCAATTCGCACGTTCCCCAAGCCCACGGCGGCAATGGCGTTGATCTTGCCGTCAAACAGATCTCTGGCGGTTTCAAAGGAATCAAAGATCATTTCGGAAAGGCTTTCCTCGGGGGCGTAATGCAGGGCGGTGAGTTGGTGCTCCTTGACGCGAATGCCCACGGCCAGCTCCTCTCCAATACCGATCTTCACCGTGCCATTGACAATGTTGGAGGCCGAGAAGCGTCCAATCTTGTCATGGTTGCCAATCTCGGCAATGGCCCCGGCAATCACGTGGAGCATGAGCGTGGTGGAACGCTCAAAGAAAACAGGATCGGCCAGATCCTCCGGGGAGGGACGCAGATATTTGGTAAGCAGATCGGTCAGCTTTTTGAAGGGACCGAGCAAAAAGCCCGCGTGCCAGATCCCCACGGTAGGGATCGGCGTAACCGTGCCGTCGATCATTCCGTTGAACTTTTGGCAGGAGGCAAAGGGCAGCTTGATGCTGCACTTCTCTACTCCCTCGGTCAGCTCGGCGTTGCCGTTTTCAAAGGCCAGGGTGGCACGGGGACCGTCCTTGACCGCAAAACCGATGGAGATCTTCTTCTTTTTTACCAGACGCCGTGCGGCGGGATCCAACTCCAACAGCATGGGGATGGCTCCCAAAATTCCAAACAGATTGCATTGCGCCAATACGCGTTCGTCTTTCATATCCAACCTCTTTTCATAGCAGAATCATCCTTGCTTTTACAAACAATTCTTCAGTCTCATTATAGCAAAAAAAAGGCCAAAAAGCAATACCTTTGACAGATTTTTCATGGAACCAAATAAAAAAGCATACAAAAAGACCGCCATCCCCAGAGCCTTGGGAGATGGCGGTGATAAGATTTTGTTATTCGTTTGCCAGGGCCGCTACGCGACAGGCTCGCTCGTAGGCGTTGCAATAGAATTCCGGGGCACTCATTTGCTCGTAGGCATCGTTGGTGTGCCGTCCGGGATTGTTACAACGCTTGAGCTCAAAGGTTAGGATCCCATCGTAGCGCTCCCGGCGGAGGCGATGCATGATCCCTGCCCAATCGGCAATCCCGTCCAGGGGAAGCATGTGGGCATCATCGTGCCATGTGATATTCACCGTGGGATCGGTGCGGCCCATATTATCGTTGAGGTGGGTTGCCACCAGCTTTTTGCCGTAGAGAGCCAACATATCCTTGCCATTGTTGTAGCAAAGCTCGTGTCCCGTATCCCAACAAAAGCCCACCATAGAGGACTTTCCCAGCCGCTCCATGAGGAGTGCCAGGTATTCCTCGCCCTCCAGATTCTCCAGAGCAACGCAAACACCCAGCCGCTCGGCCTCCTCCACCAACGCCGCAAAGCGACGGACACCCAACTCGGTGGGAGTGTGCCGTTCCATGCCAATGATGGGATGCGTCACCATAATGGGAACTCCGGCCCGCTTGCAATCCCGCAGGCAGGCAAAAAGGAGAGCCAGCCGACGCTCCCCGGCTTCTCCGGCGTCCTCCCACAGATCGTAGATCCTATGGAAGGGCGCGTGGATCGACTGATAGATCAGCCCCTCCTTGGCAATACATTCCGCCCATTCTTCCACGGGAGAATCCTCGTTCCAAGGGGTAAAGCAAGCGTCAAATCCCGCTTGTCGGATATAAGAGATCAAACGGTCATAGGGCTCCTCATAACCTGCTCCTACGTTGATACCAAATTGCTTTTTCATATCCACCTCCTATGGCTCCACCGTAATGGGAACGCAAAGAATGCTCTTGCGCTTGATCCCTTCGGCATCGGGATAGTAAAAATCACTGTAAAAGAGCAAAGCCGTATCGTAGCCCGTGGCAAGAATGGTGGGGTTGTTCCCTGCCCCGTCCCATTCGTGGAAGACGGGGTCCTCGATCCTGATATTGGCAAGGTGACTGCGATCCCCGTTGGTCATGACCTCCAGCGGCTCTCCCCAATCCAGACCCTTGCCATCAATGCAGCCGCTCACGTAAATCCCGGGACGGGCGTAGCAGACCAGGGTCGCGCCGCAGCCCAAACGGCAGGTGCGGGGAAAGACGCCTACGGGGGCAAAGGGCTTTGGCTTTGACCAGGTTTTGCCCATGTCCTCGGAGCGCGCCATATACATGGGCGCCCACTCGTAGCCCGTGGATGCCATCCACGCCGAGCGCATGAACCAAACGATGGAGCCGTCCTCCATAAAGGCAATGTCACTGTCGCTAAAGCCACCGCTCTGGTAGGGGTAAAGCTCGCTACCGTCGGCGGGATACTCCATGTTGGCGTGAAGAACAAAGCTCTTTCCCATATCCTCGGAACGGAAGATCTGGGTCGAATAATAAGGCGAATAGCGTCCCGTGGCGGGATCGAGATGCCCCTCCCCCGAATAACAGGTGATCCAAACGGCACCGTCGGGGCCGATGCGGGGCGTTCCCTTGGGGAAGATGGGCTTGAGGATGGGGGCCTTGCCCTTGTCCTGATGCACCACGCGGGTGAGCATGGGCCAATCCAGCTTGGCGTATTCGATGATAGGCTCGCTCTCCCCGGCCTTCAGGCGGCAAACCTTCCATTCCTTTTTGGCAAGGCTTGGAGGCAGACGGTCGGCGTTGTAGCCGCGAATCACCGTGCCGCCAAACCACGCGGTCACGCCGTCCTGCACGGGGAGCGTCCCCTCCTCCGCTTGCTTTGAAAAATCATACCCCGGGGTCAGCTTATGGAAAGGCGTAAATTTGTAGTCCGAGAGATCCACTCCCGACTCGGGAGGAAAATAGATACGGTCTCCGTTAGGCAATTTCAAGCCGCATTCGGCGCAAATCGAGGGATCAACCTCATGCCACGTCAAGCCCTTGTCCCGGCTCTCAAACCAGCGTTGAGGCAGACCAAAGGTCTTAATGTTGTCGTTTTCCACGTGCACCGATACCACCAAGCGATCTCCCAAGTCAAAGGACTGGGGGAACTGATAGGGGCCCCACAGCTTTTCCTCGGGACGGATCCCTTGAACGATCACACGCTCTTTTCCTAACCGCAGCTTCATATCCATGCTCCTTTGAAGGCAAAATTCAGCGCTTTCATTATAGCACGGCAAAAAGGGAAAGTCAATATGTCCCCCAAAGGAAAATCCCCTCGTCCTTGCAATTCCGTATTGACAAACGCCGCAAAAGGGTCTATAATAGCAGTATCGAATCCCATGACGGAGGACACATTTATGCTACGCTACGTTGAAGAAAAATTACAGTTCCCCAAGGAGGCCATTCAAGCCCTGGAAGCCCCCACGGCCGCCCTGCTCACCTCTCCCGTCTACCGTCCGCGGCTCTTTTTGGCCATGGAGCAAATGCTGGAGCGGCAGGACCTGGAATACCGCACGCATTTACAGGCGATCGCAGATGAGAGCGGCATTTCCTTCTATACGATGGAGCTGATCTTCCTGCTTCTCTGCACCCTGCCCCTGCGCTATCGCTACGCCGAGCAAGGCATTTCCGAGGAGATCTACTGGAATACCTTTGCCGATCTGAAATACAAGCTGGTGGAATGTAAGGATCTTCACGGCATTTGGGGAACCTTTGTGGGGCATTGGTATCCCCGCTTCTTCCGCATGGAGCTCTTTGCCCTGGGGCGTTTACAGTACGAGTGCAAGCCCTTCCCCTTGGATTCCTACAAGGATCTGTTGGTCAAGGACGAATTGGTGTGCAAATGTCACATTCCCTCCAGCGGCCCTCTGTTGGCGGAGGACGTGGTGGACTCTCTCAAGCAGGCTTACGACTTTTTTAAGGACTTCCGCAAGGACGGCATCCTGCCCGTGATCTGCAACTCCTGGCTGTTCTATCCCCCCACCTCCGCCCTCTTTAAGAAGGGCTCCAATATGGAGACCTTTTACCGGATGTTTGAAGTGATCCATACCAAGGAGCAAGAGGACAACGCCGACTTCTGGCGGATCTTCTCCCTTCCCTTCTCCGAGGAAAACCTGCGCCATGCCCCCGAGGACTCGTCGCTCCGGCGGAACATCAAGCAATTTTTGCTGGAGGGCAACAAGCTGGGCAACGGCCTGGGAATCCTGCTGTTTGACGGCGAGCGGATCCTGACTTGGCACTGATCTCATTTCCCTCTTGACAAAATTCTTGAAAAAGGATATAATAAAGACAGAACCAAACCGCAAACGGAAGGGAGCAAGCGCATGAACAAAGTGATCACCATTGGACGTGAATTTGGCAGCGGAGGGCGTGAATTGGGAAAACGCCTGGCCGAGCATTTGAATATTGCCTACTATGACAAGGAGATCATTGAGGAGATCTCCCGCCGCACCCAGCTGGCCGAGGGCTACGTCCGTCAAATCGTGGAGCAAAAGCCCGGCATCTACTTCCCCATCACCGTGGGCCGCACGTTGCATACCTCCAACTCGGATTATATGGTAAAGCAACAGACCTCGGTTTACGCCGAGCAGGCAAACGTACTGCGGGAAATGGCCGAGAAATCCGATTGCGTCATCGTTGGCCGTTGCGCCGACTATATCCTGAAGGATCACAATCCCCTGCGGATCTTTGTTTACGCGGACATGGAAAGCAAGATCAAGCGTTGCCGTGAGAAGGCAGAGGTGGAGGAGCATCTTTCCGACAAGGAAATGGAAAAGATGATCCGCAAGGTGGACAAAAACCGCTCCCATTACTACACCTACTACACGGGACAAAAATGGGGACGTCACGCCAACTACGATCTTTGCATCAACACCTCCGCCCTCCCCGTCAAGGGCTTTGCCGAGGCGTTGGCTGATCTGATCAAGGGAATGGAATAATCATAACCACCCGTCAAACGGGTGGTATGCACGAGGGCTAAAAGCCCAATAGGACCGGCCAGCGGCTCAAGCCGCTGGCTTTTGCTTTGCAAAAGTTTTGAGCAAACTCCCCCTCCATAATCAAGAGCGCAAACAACAGTAAGCCTTCCCCAGTGGGGGAAGGTGGCAGCCGAAGGCTGCCGGATGAGGTGTTCTAATTCTAAAGTAACTCCTCATCCACCACCTACGGTGGTCCCCCTTCTCCCACAGGAGAAGGCTTATGTT
>JAFTNJ010000031.1 GCA_017451915.1 Clostridia bacterium | reverse complement strand
TCCACGTGAGCGTAGTGACGGTTCTCGGTCTCGTACTCAACGTGTCTGGTGTTAATTGTGATACCTCTTGCCTTTTCCTCGGGAGCGTTGTCGATCTGATCGTATCTCAGGAACTCAACGTTTCCGGCGCTCAGAGACAGGGTCTTGGTGATCGCAGCGGTCAGAGTGGTCTTACCGTGGTCAACGTGACCTACGGTACCAATGTTAACGTGGGGCTTAGAACGTTCAAATGTAGCTTTTGCCATTTTGAATTTCCTCCGTAAAATATTTTTATAATAATTTTTTTATTTTAATTGCAACAGCAATCAGTTTTTAGCGCGCTCTTTGATAATCGCTTCCTGAATGGACTTCGGAACTTCAGCAAAGTGGCTGGGCTCCATAGAATACTGGCCACGGCCCTGGGTCTTGGAACGCAGGTCGGTAGCGTATCCGAACATGTTGGAAAGCGGAACGTGAGCAGTTACCTCAATAACACCGGGAACGGTGGTTTCCTGAGTGAGGATCAAGCCACGGCGGCTGTTGAAGTCACCGATAACGTTGCCCATATACTCATCGGGAACGATGGTAACAACCTTGGTAATGGGCTCGGTCAAAACGGGATCTGCCTTTCTCATAGCTTCCTTGAAAGCCATGGAGCCGGCGATCTTGAACGCCATTTCCGAGGAGTCAACTTCGTGGTAAGAACCGTCGTACAGAGTTACCTTAACGTCAACAACGTTGTAGCCTGCAACAACACCGCACTGCATTGCGCCCTGGATACCTGCATCAACTGCGGGAATATATTCCTTCGGGATCGCACCGCCGGTTACGGCATTGATGAACTCATAACCCTTACCGGGCTCGTTGGGCTCAACGGTGATCTTAACGTGACCGTACTGACCGGAACCACCGGACTGCTTCTTGTACTTGCACTCGTGGTCAACCTTCTTACGAATGGTCTCCTTGTATGCAACCTGAGGTCTACCAATGTTTGCCTCAACCTTGAATTCACGCAGAAGTCTGTCTACGATGATGTCCAGGTGAAGCTCACCCATACCTGCGATAATGGTCTGTCCGGTTTCCTCGTCGGTGTAGGTACGGAAGGTGGGGTCCTCTTCTGCCAGCTTGGCAAGAGCCAGGCCCATCTTTTCCTGACCTGCACGGGTCTTGGGCTCGATGGCAACGCTGATAACAGGTTCCGGGAACTCCATAGACTCCAGGATTACGGGATGCTTATCATCACAGAAGGTATCACCGGTAGTGGTGTTCTTAATACCGATTGCAGCGGCGATATCACCGGAGTAGCAGCAATCGATGTCGTGTCTCTCGTTGGAGTGCATCTGCAGGATACGTCCAAGACGCTCGGTCTTACCCTTGGTAGAGTTGTAAACGGTAGAACCGGCCTCAACCTTACCGGAGTAAACACGGAAATAGCAAAGCTTTCCAACAAAGGGGTCGGTCATGATCTTGAACGCAAGAGCCGAGAAAGGCGCCTCGTCCGAAGACTCTCTAACCTCTTCCTCCTCGGTCTTGGGATTGATACCCGTGATCGGAGGAACGTCGGTGGGAGCAGGCATATACTCGATGATGGCATCGAGCAGCTTCTGCACGCCCTTGTTACGGTAGGAGGTACCGCAAACCACGGGAACGATCTGGTTGGCAATGGTTGCCTTACGCAGAGCGGCCTGCAGCTCGGGAATGGTGATCTCCTCACCCTCAAGGTACTTCATCATCAGATCGTCATCGGTGGAAGCAATGGCTTCTACCATCTGATCGCGGTACATCTCGGCCTGTTCCTTCATATCTTCGGGAATTTCCTCGACGCGCATATCCTTACCCAGCTCATCGTAGTAAACGTCTGCCTCCATGGTCATCAGGTCGATGATGCCCTTGAAGGTCATGTCCTTACCGATGGGGAGCTGGATCGGAACTGCGTTTGCACGCAGTCTTTGGTGAATCATTTCAAGTACGTGATAGAAGTCCGCACCGGTGATATCCATCTTGTTGACGTAGATCATACGGGGAACCTTGTACTTGTCAGCCTGACGCCAAACGGTCTCAGACTGGGGCTCAACGCCTCCCTTAGCGCACATAACGGTAACTGCACCGTCCAGTACGCGCAGAGAACGCTCTACCTCTACGGTAAAGTCAACGTGGCCGGGGGTATCAATGATGTTGATACGCTTACCCTTCCAGAAGCAGGTGGTAGCAGCGGAGGTAATGGTGATACCTCTTTCCTGCTCCTGCGCCATCCAGTCCATGGTTGCGCCACCGTCGTGGGTCTCACCCAACTTGTGCGTCTTACCCGTGTAGAACAGGATACGTTCGGTCGTGGTGGTTTTACCCGCGTCGATATGCGCCATGATACCGATGTTTCTGGTATTTTCAAGTGAATATTCTCTTGCCATTGGTTTTTCTCCTTAGATAAACGCAGGCAACAGATTAATATCTGTAGTGAGCAAACGCCTTGTTTGCTTCTGCCATACGGTGCGTTTCTTCCTTCTTCTTGAAAGCGCCACCTGCACTGTTCTTGGCGTCAATGATCTCGCCTGCAAGTCTTTCAGCCATGGTCTTCTCTCCGCGCTTTCTTGCGAAGAGGATGAGCCAACGCAGACCCAGGGTCTGACGGCGCTCTGCTCTAACCTCCATAGGCACCTGGTAGGTGGAACCGCCAACACGGCGAGCCTTAACCTCCAGAACAGGCATGATATTTTCAAGTGCTTCCTGGAAAACTTCCAGCGCATTTTTGCCCTGCTTTTCCTCTACGAGCTTGAATGCATCGTAAACGATGGTCTGGGCAACACCCTTCTTGCCATCATACATCACGTTGTTGATCAGCTTGGTTACCAGCTTGGAACCGTACAACGGATCCGGCAATACATCTCTTTTGGTAATACGACCTCTTCTCGGCACTGTACTTCCCTCCTTCATCAAAATTATGAAATCATTGGTACTCAAAAGCATTCTTCTGTAAGCGCGCGTCAGGTGAACATAAACATTAAATTTACGAAATACACGTCAGACGAGCGAAATTGCTTTTTCGTGATTGTGGGGATTCCCCCGTAGAGCAAGAAAATTACTTCTTCTTTGCTCTCTTTGCGCCGTACTTGGAACGGCTCTGGTTACGGTTAGCAACGCCCTGTGCATCCAGGGAACCGCGAATGATGTGGTAACGTACACCAGGCAGGTCTCTTACACGACCTCCTCTGATAAGAACCACCGAGTGCTCCTGCAGGTTGTGGCCGATACCGGGAATATACACGGTAGCCTCCAGACCGTTGGTAAGACGAACTCTCGCGATCTTTCTCATTGCGGAGTTAGGCTTCTTAGGGCTGGTGGTAGACACCTTGGTGCAGACGCCTCTTTTTTGCGGTGCAGACTGATTGATTGCAGCATTCTTCAGAGAGTTGAAGCCCTTCTGGAGAACGGGAGCTTTGGACTTGTAGACCTTTTCTCCACGACCCTGTCTGACAAGCTGGTTAAAAGTTGGCATTCTTCGATTTTCCTCCTTCTTCGAAAATTTAATGTTTATATACAGACACCCGACCTTCGTCGCGTGGATCTGCCACAATAAAATCACCGGAGAACTCGTCCGACTGCAGAAAGCATAGTACGGGCAAGCCACCAGTCATTCGCTTAATTATATCATTTCGATTCGATTTTGTCAAGACTGAAGATTCTTCTCGCTTTTTTTCTCCCTTTTGCACAAATCGAATGTCACTTGATTTGATTATTTGTCACATTTTTCGCTTTTTATTCCGCCAATCGAAGCACGAGGCGCGTGAAAGTCACGCGCCTCGGCAAAAAAATTCATAAAAACGCTTTTGCAGCGGGAAATCAACCTACTTCTTCGGTGCTCTCGGGCTGTGCAACGGTATCCGTCGCACGAACGCCAACGTTCTTGTAGCAGTCCATACCGGTTCCGGCAGGGATCAGCTTACCGATGATAACGTTCTCCTTCAGACCCAGCAAACGGTCTACCTTACCGCGGATAGCCGCCTCGGTAAGAACCTTGGTGGTCTCCTGGAAGGACGCTGCGGAGAGGAAGGACTCGGTCTGCAGAGATGCCTTGGTGATACCCAGCAGAACCGTTGCGCCAACGGGATGCTCCAGACCGGACTCTCCGGCGGCGATGCGAGCGTCGATGGCGTTGTTTGCCTCCTCGAACTCCATCATATCCACTACGGAGCCAACCAGCAGATCCGAGCTTCCGCTTTCTTCCACGCGGATTCTTCTGGTCATCTGACGGGCAATGATCTCAACGTGCTTATCGTTTACGTTACAGGACTGAGAACGGTAAACCTTTTGAATTTCCTTGATCAGGTATTCGTAAACCGCATCCAGGCCCAGGATTCTCATGATATCGGCGGGAGCCTTGTTACCCTCGGTCAGGGACTGACCTACCTCCAGGTGCTGGCCCTCAACGATAGCGAGCTTGGTTCCGTAAGGAATCTGGTATTCCTTGATCTCGGCCACCACACCCTCGGGCTGCTCGGCATCGGGATGCACGGTAACCGTGTGGATGTTGGAGTTCTCGGCCATGGAGATGTGGGCGGTACCCTTGATCTCGTTCATAACCGCGGGCTTCTTGGGCTGACGAGCCTCAAACAGCTCCTCAACACGAGGCAGACCCTGGGTAATATCCGAACCTGCTACACCACCGGAGTGGAAGGTTCTCATGGTCAACTGAGTACCGGGCTCACCGATGGACTGTGCCGCGATGATACCTACGGCCTCACCCACGTTCACCAGCTTGCCGTTGGCAAGGTCGGCACCGTAGCAGTGTGCGCAGATACCGTGCTTTGCATGGCACTGGATCACGGTACGGATGTGAACGCTCTTGATTCCGGCCTCTTCGATCTTCTGTACGATCTCCTCGGTGATCATCTCGTCGTCGCCAAGGATCACCTCGCCGGTCTCGGGATGAACGATGGGTCCCATGGTGAAACGGCCGACGATACGGTCTGCCATAGGCTCCAGAACGTTCTTATCCTTCTCATCAATAATATCGTTGACCCAAGCGCCCTTGGTGGTATCGCACTTGATCTCACGAACGATCACGTCCTGAGAAACGTCTACCAGACGGCGGGTCAGGTAACCCGAGTCTGCGGTACGGAGTGCGGTATCCGACAGGGACTTACGCGATCCCTTTGCACCCATGAAATACTCCAGGATGTTCAGACCTTCGCGGAAGTTGGACTTAATCGGGATTTCGATGGTACGTCCGTTGGTTGCAAACATCAGTCCACGCATACCGGCAAGCTGACGCATCTGTGCCACGGAACCACGGGCACCCGAATCCGACATGATCTTAATAGGGTTGAACTGGCTGAAGCTGTTTTGCAGAGCCGCGGTAACGTCGTTGGTGGTCTTATCCCACAGCTTGATAACCGCGTTGTAACGCTCCTCGTTGGAAAACATACCCTGACGGTAGTACTCGTTGAGAACGTCAACCTGCTTCTGCGCAGCGTCGATGAGCGCGGGCTTCTCGTCGGGAATGGTCATATCATATACCGAGATCGAGAAGGATGCTCTGGTGGAGTACTGGTAGCCCATGGCCTTGATGTCATCCAGCATGGTCGCGCAGACGGCGGGACCGTTGTTGCGGATGCAGCGGTCGATGATCTGACCCAGCTCCTTCTTCTTGATTACGAACTCAACCTCCAGCTTGAACTGGTTCTCGGGCTTGCTTCTATCCACAAAACCGAGGTTCTGAGGCAGGGGCTGGTTGTAGATCATACGTCCCAGGGTGGTATTGATCACCGCGGACTTCATCTCACCGTCGATCTCCTTGAACACACGCACCCAAATCTTGGCGTGCAGGCCCAGAACACCGTTGCGGTAAGCACACATTGCTTCGTTGAAATCGCGGAATCTTCCGCCCTCGCCGGGCTCGCCCTTCTTCTCCATGGTCAGGTAGTAAGATCCGAGGATCATATCCTGGGAAGGCACGGTTACGGCCTTACCGTCCATGGGCTTCAGCAGGTTGTTGGCGGAGAGCATGAGGAATCTTGCCTCGGCCTGCGCCTCGGCGGAAAGGGGTACGTGTACCGGCATCTGGTCGCCGTCGAAGTCGGCGTTGAATGCGGGACATACCAGGGGGTGCAGCTTAATGGCTCTACCCTCTACCAATACGGGCTCGAAGGCCTGGATCGACAGACGGTGCAGCGTAGGTGCACGGTTGAGGAGCACGGGATGCTCCTTGATCACGTTTTCCAGGGCGTCCCAAACGCAAGCGTTTGCAGGATCGTACGCACGGTCGATCTTCTTCTGCGCGTCCTTAACGTTGGTAGCCTTGCCCATCTCTACCAATCTCTTAATAACGAAGGGCTTAAAGAGCTCGATGGCCATCTCCTTAGGCAGACCGCACTGATATATCTTCAGGTTGGGGCCTACGACGATAACCGAACGGCCGGAGTAGTCAACACGCTTACCCAGAAGGTTCTGACGGAAGCGTCCCTGCTTACCTCTGAGCATCTCGGACAGAGACTTGAGAGGACGGTTGGAGGGGCCGGTTACAGGCTTACCTCTCTTACCGTTATCGATCAGGGCATCCACCGCCTCCTGCAGCATACGCTTCTCGTTACGGATCACGATCTCGGGGGTGCGGATCTCCATCAGCTTCTTCAAACGGTTGTTACGGCTGATTACGCGGCGGTAAAGCTCGTTCAGGTCGGAGGATGCAAAGCGTCCGCCGTCCAGCTGAACCATGGGACGGATGTCCGGAGGGATCACGGGAACCACGTCCATGATCATCCACTCCAGGTGATTGCCGGATTTGCGGAAGGCCTCAACGACCTCCAATCTCTTGATGATACGGGTCTTCTTCTGACCCGAAGCCGTTGCCAGATCCTCCTTGAGGGACTCGGAGAGGGCGGCAACGTCAATGCCTGCCAGCAGCTCCTTGACGGCCTCCGCGCCCATGCCGGCGCGGAACTCGTTACCGTAAAGCTCGCGGTACTCTACGTACTGCTTCTCGGAGAGGACGGTTCCCTTCTCCAGGGGCGTGTGACCGGGATCCAGAACCACGTTCTCGGCAAAATAGAGAACCTGCTCCAGCGCCTTGGGCGACATATCCAGAACCAACGCCATACGGGAAGGAACGGCCTTGAAATACCAAATGTGGGATACGGGCGATGCCAGCTCGATGTGTCCCATTCTCTCACGGCGCACCTTTTTGGTGGTTACGTCAACGCCGCACTTTTCGCAGCGGATGATCTCCTTGCTATGAGAGTTTTTATATTTGCCGCACATACATGCGCCATCCTTGGTGGGACCGAAGATTCGTTCACAGAACAATCCGCCAACCTCGGCCTTGAGTGTTCTGTAGTTAATGGTTTCCGGCTTGTTAACCTCGCCGTAAGACCACTCGCGGATCATCTCCGGAGCAGCCAAACCGATTTTAATAGAATAAAATTCGTTACGCTCCACAGTTATAACCATGAATCCTTTCTATATACATTAGGGATTACCGGAATCCCCGAAGGTGTTTTTTATTCGTTCTCGTCGCTGTCAGAATAGCCCGCGTCGTAAACCTCTTCCTCTTCGTAAGATTCAAAGTAGCCGTCCTCTTCGTCTTCCTCAACGGCGTTGCCATCCTCATCCTCCATCAGGAAGGACTTGCGCAGCTCGTCGTCGGCCACGTTCTGACCCAGAACCGCGTCAATGGCATCCGCATCCGCCTTGCTGTGGCGAGAGGGTGCTTCATCATCGTTACAAAGATCGGAGAGCTCGATGTCGTTGCCATCGGCATCCTGCACACGGATATCCAGTGCAAGGCCCTGCAACTCGCGAACCATAACCTTGAAGGACTCGGGAATGCCGGGAGTAGGAATGTTCTGACCCTTGATGATCGCCTCATAGGTGCGGCGACGTCCGTTGATATCGTCGGACTTCACAGTCAGGATCTCCTGCAGAGTGTAAGCAGCGCCGTAAGCCTCCAGCGCCCAAACCTCCATCTCACCAAAACGCTGACCGCCGAATTGGGCCTTACCGCCCAAGGGCTGCTGGGTAACCAAAGAGTACGGACCGTTGGAACGGGCGTGGATCTTATCGTCAACCAGGTGGTGCAGCTTGAGGTAGTACATAATACCTACGGTTACGGGGTTATCGAAGGGCTCGCCGGTACGGCCATCGTAAAGAATGGTCTTACCGTCCAGAATCTTCAGGCGCTTCTCGGCGCGGAGCTGATCCAGGAGCTCCTCGTTGTTGCGCTCCTCTGCGGAAAGAACGCGCAGGGTCTTTTCTCCGGTAGCCTCGTCCACCGTTTCCTCAAAGAGGTCCTTACCCTCGGGATTCTCCAAGGGGAAGATGTCTCTTGCCATACCGGCTTCCTTGAGGCACTCGAGAATATCCTTCTCGTTGGCACCGTCGAATACGGGAGTCATGATCTTCCATCCCAGCTTTCTCGAAGCAATGCCGAGGTGAACCTCCAGCACCTGTCCGATATTCATACGGGAAGGAACGCCCAGAGGATTGAGCACGATGTCCAGCGGAGTACCGTCGGGCAGGAAGGGCATATCCTCGGGAGGCAGAATACGGGAAACGACACCCTTGTTACCGTGACGACCTGCCATCTTATCGCCGACGGAAATCTTACGCTTTTGCGCGATATAAACCTTAACAACCTTGTTTACGCCTGCGGGAAGCTCGTCGCCCTGCTCGTGAGAGAAGACGCGAACGTCCACAACAATGCCCGACTCACCATGGGCCAGACGCAGAGAGGTGTCACGCACCTCGCGGGACTTTTCACCGAAGATGGCGCGCAGCAGACGCTCCTCAGCGGTCAGCTCGGTCTCGCCCTTGGGCGTGATCTTACCAACCAGAATGTCGCCGGAGCGAACCTCGGTTCCCTTCTTAACGATACCCTCGGCGTTCAGATCGCGGAGCGCGTCCTCGCCAACGTTGGGAATCTCCCGGGTGATCTCCTCCGGGCCCAGCTTGGTATCTCTTGCTTCGTGGGTATATTCTTCAATATGGAGAGAGGTGTAAACGTCGTCACGAACCAAACGCTCGTTCAAAAGAACTGCGTCCTCGTAGTTGTAACCCTCCCAGGTCATAAAGCCGATCAGGGCGTTCTTACCCAAGGAGACCTCACCGTTGGAGGTTGCAGGACCGTCGGCAATCACCTGGCCGGCCTCTACGCTGTCGCCCTTCTTGACCAGAGGACGCTGGTTGAAGCAGGTGCCCTGGTTGGTACGCTTGAACTTGATCAGATCGTAAACGTCCTTTACGCCGTTCTCGCAGGCCACAACAATGCGGTCGGCCTGAACGCGCTCAACGATACCGGCTCTCTCGGCAATTACAACAACACCCGAGTCGACGGCTGCCTTGTACTCCATACCGGTACCAACGATGGGCGAGTCGGTCACCATCAGCGGAACCGCCTGCTTCTGCATGTTGGAACCCATGAGCGCACGGGTATTATCGTCGTTTTCAAGGAAGGGGATCATGGCGGTAGCAACGGACACCAGCATCTTAGGAGCAACGTCCATGTACTCGATGCTTGCAGCGTCGGCTTCCACGATCTCGGCCTTGTCACGAGCGGTCACCTTTGCGTTTACAAAGCTGCCATCCTCGTTCAAGGGCTCGTTCGCCTGGGCAACGATAAAGTTGTCCTCGCGATCGGCGGTCATATATTCCACCTCGTCGGTAACGATGTGCCTTACGTTACCGTTCTCGTCCTCAACGTGCTTTACCTTGCGGTAGGGAGCCTCGATGAAGCCGTACTCGGAGATACGGGCGTAGGTGGTAAGGTAGGAGATCAGACCGATGTTAGGACCTTCAGGCGTCTCGATAGGACACATACGGCCGTACTGGGTGTAGTGAACGTCACGGACGTCGAAGGAAGCGCGGTCACGGGAAAGACCGCCGGGACCCAGAGCCGACAGACGGCGCTTGTGGGTCAGCTCTGCCAAGGGGTTGTTCTGGTCCATGAACTGGGACAGCTGGCTGGAACCAAAGAACTCACGGATGGCAGTGGTTACAGGACGAATGTTGATCAGCGCCTGCACGGTCAGCTTCTCGTTGTCCTGGGTGGTCATACGCTCTTTAATGATCTTATCCATACGGGCAAAGCCGATGCGGAGCTGATTTTGCAGCTGCTCACCAACCGAGCGAATGCGGCGGTTACCCAAATGGTCGATGTCATCCACGGAGCCAATGTCGTGGGTCAGGCCCAGGAGGTAGCTGATGGATGCAAAGATATCGTCTACGGTGATGTGCTTGGGGCAGAGATCGGCAATTCTCTCCTTCGCCATCGCCTTGATTGCGTCTACGTCGCCCTCGCAAGCCTCCAGGATCTCCAGAAGCACGGGAATGCGAGCCTTTTCGCGTACGCCGCAATCCACCAGATCAAAGCCCAGGAGGTACTCGGGCTCTACGGTATTGTTACCGATCACCTTTACGGTGGAGCCGTTATCCAGGGACAGAACCACCTCGTTGATGCAGGCGTGCTCCAGCTCCAGAGCCTTCTCGGGAGTGATCACGGCACCTGCCTCCAGCAGAACCTCGCCCGTAACGGGGCTTACGGCATCTGCTGCCAGACGGTGATTTGCGATTCTGGAATGGATCGCCATCTTCTTATCATATTTATAGCGGCCTACCGGCGCAATGTCATAACGCTTTGCGTCGAAGAAATAGTTGTTGAGCAGAGTTCTTGCGGCATCCTCCGTGGGGGGTTCACCGGGACGGAGCTTTTTATAGATCTCCTTCAGGGCTTCCACGGCGGCAGTCGAATGGTTCGCAAGGGCCAACGCCTCGGACTCATCCTTGTCCAGGGTCAGGGTCAGGTGCTCGTCGTCGCCAAACATCTCGTAGATGGCCTCGCGGCTGTCTACGCCCAGGGCGCGCACGAACATGGTAAGAGGAAGCTTGCGGTTTTTGTCGATACGAACGTACATCACGCCCGACGCATCCACCTCGTATTCCAACCAAGCGCCGCGGTAGGGGATCACCGTGGTGGAATAGGTCTTCTTACCGGCTTTGTCAATTTCGGAAGCATAATACATTCCGGGAGAACGAATGATCTGGGAAACGATAACGCGCTCTGCGCCGTTGATCACGAAGGTACCGGTCTCGGTCATCAGGGGGAAATCACCCATAAAGATGTCGGCCTGCTTGACCTCACCCGTTTGCTTGTTCGTCAAACGAACGTTTACCTTCAACGGTGCGGCGTAGTTTACGTCGCGCTCCTTGCACTCCTCAACGGGGTACTTGGGATGCTTTTCATCCAGAGTGTAGGAAATGAACTCGATTACGAGATTACCCGAGTAATCGGTAATCGGGGACGCGTCCCGCAGAACCTCCATCAGCCCCTCGTTCTTAAACCACTCATAAGATTTGGTCTGGATCTCTACCAAGCTGGGAAGCGGGTAGTCGAAACGAGATCTGGAGAAGCTTTTTCTTGTGTTCTGACCAAGCTTTTGATCTTTTACATTGATCATTAATTCAATCACTCCATTCAATTATTGGTAACGCTCTTGGGAATCCTATGCCAACTCGCAATCAGCCCCCGTTTTTTGTGCAAATTGCTGCCGTACGATCTGCACTTGAAAATACGGGAATCCACAATACGAGCGATTATAATGCAGTTTACTATTTTATCATGTTTTTCCTGCTTTGTCAATAGGTTTTTCCAATTTTTATGATATTTTTTAAAATATTTTTCTTTTTTTCCTTTTTCGACCTTCTTCGTCCCCCTTCCCTTTTTGTGAAATATCACCGAGACGAAAAAGAGAGAAAAATTTCCATTGAGCGGTTGACAATCCCCTTTGCCGGTGCTATAATTTATCAAAATGAAGAAAAAAAGAAAGGACGGTTCCTTTTTTATGAATTTTGAAAAGCTTGACCGTTTTTTAGACGAAATGCCCTCCCGCGGCATTCCCGCCTGCAGCTTTTTGGTGACCCAGGATGGCAAGCCCATCTACACCCGCAACGTCGGGTTCGCTGATCCGGAAAAAACCAGGCCGACCCGAGAGGATGACCTGTACTGGGTCTGCTCCATTACCAAGGTGACCACCTGCGTGGCCGCCCTCCAGCTGTTGGAGCAGGGCAAGATCGCCCTGGAGGATCCCGTATCCAAGTACCTCCCTGCCTACGCCAACCTCACGGTACTGGGGGCCGACAAGGTCAGCACCTCCCCCGCCAAGAATACCCTGACGGTAGAGCATCTCTTTACCATGACGGGCGGCCTTGGCTACGGAATCCGGAGTGCGCCCGTTTTGGAGGCACGCCGGGATCCCATGGCCAGTACCATTGACGTGGTGAACGCCTTCGTCAAGGTTCCCCTGTACTCCGAGCCCGGAACTCATTTTCGCTACAGTCTTTGCCACGACGTTCTCGCCGCGGTGGTGGAGGTCGCCTCGGGAATCCGCTTTGCCGATTACGTAAAGCAGAACATCCTGGACCCTTTGGGAATGCAGGACACCGGCTTTCATCTTCCCGCCGAGAAGCAGAGCCGCATGACTACGATGTACCGCTATACCCACGGACTTGCGGTAAGCAAGCCCATCCCCTGCGAAAACCCTTACCGCCTGACCGAAAACTACGATAGCGGCGGAGCCGGACTCTACACCTCTCCCGCCGATCAGATCAAGCTGCTCACTGCTCTGGCCTGCGGCGGAACGGCCCCCAACGGTGCTCAGATCCTGCGTCCCGAAACCATTGCCCGCATGGGCGAGAACCGCCTCCCCGACTCTGCACGCCCCCAATTTGAGCCCCATCGCTTCTTCGGCTACGGCTGGGGACTTTGCTGCAGAGCCCACGTCAATCCCACAATTTCTTCCGTTCCCTCCTCGGTTGGTGAGTTTGGATGGGACGGTGCCACCGGATCCTTTGCCCTGGTGGATCCCCAACGCCGCCTTGCCATGTATTTTGGTCTGCACATCTTTGATTGCACCTACATCTATTACAACGCCCATCCCCGTATGCGTGACATGATCTACGAGGCGTTGGATCAGGAATAACCACAAAAGGACACAAGCCGCCCCCGGTGCGGCCTGTGTCCTTTTAAATTGACAAAAAATGCATATTACATGACAAAAATAGGCAGTTTTTATTCTCTTTTTCGTGATATAATGATACAACAAACAGCAAAGGAGATTTTTGCATGAAAGAAAAGACCAAAGACCACGCCCCTTTTTACCGCTTGATGTATATTTTAGAGGCGGCGTTTGAGTATTTTATCTCGCTTTTGATGATTGGAGCCTACATTGCTAAGGTAGCCACCACCATCGGCCTTTCGGATAGCACCACCGGCATCCTGACCTCCCTGGTCTCCCTGGGACTGGCCTTTCAGATCGTTGCCATCTTTCTGGCCGGCAAGCGCCCCGTCAAACGGTGGGTATCCCTGTTGCACATCACAAATCAGCTCTGCTTTTCTCTGGTGTATTTCGTCCCCTTCCTTGAGGTATCCAAGTCGGTGCGCATTGCGCTGTTCATTCTGTTCCTGATGGTGGGACATATTCTCAACAACGTGGTAAACTCACCAAAAACCAAATGGTTTATGGATTTTGTGGACGACAAGAAGCGCGGCTCCTTTACCGCCACCAAGGAGATCGTCTCCCTCATTGGCGGTATGCTGTTTACCTTTTTCGTCAGCGCAGTCATCGATCATTTTGAGGCCCGGGACGATCTCTACCACGCATTTCTCTTCTGCGGGATCGGCATCTTTGTTTTGATGCTGCTCCACACCGCCACCCTGCTGCTGACAAAGGAGAAGGAAACCGAGCTTCCGCCCAAGAGCTCCTTTGGATCCATGCTTGGGGATCTTCTCAAAAACAAAAAGCTTTTGCGCTCGATCCTCATCATCGCCCTTTGGAACGTGGCCAACTACGTAACCACGCCCTTTCTCGGTACCTATCAGATCAAGGAGCTGGGATTTTCCATGGTCTTCGTTTCGCTGTTGAGCGTGCTCTACTCGGTCAGCCGCGCCCTGATCTCCAAGCCCATTGGCCGATACGGCGACAAAACCTCCTTTTTGAAGATGTTTCAGGTCTGCTTTTCGTTCATGGCCCTGGCCTTTGGACTCAATGTCTTCACCACCCCCGAAAACGGTCAATGGATGTTCCCTCTCTACTATCTGCTTTACGCTCTGGGCGCGGCGGGCATTACCAGCGGCGAGATCAACCTGATCTACGAATGTGTGGATCACGACCACCGTGTAGGGGCCTTGGCGTTGAAGAGCTCGCTTTCCGGCGTTCTGGGCTTTGTGACCACCCTTGCCGTCAGTCCCTTGGTCACCTACGTACAAAGCAACGGGAACCGCTTTTTGGGCATCCCGCTGTACGCCCAACAGCTGCTTTCGGCCATTACCACGCTGATCCTGATCGGTTTGTTGATCTATATTCACCGTCTGATCAAGAAGCAAGAGAACGAGGCCGCAAATTCATAAAAAATCCACGGGGATGCGTTCCCAATGCCGAGTGCATGGGGCGCATCCCCGTGGATTTATTCTTCCTGCTTCACCTTTCCGTCCCGGTATTCCTTGGGAGTGATGGAAAAGCGTTTTTTGAACAGACGTATAAAATTGGAGTAATCCGAAAAGCCGGAGGAAACGCAGGTTTCGGCCACGCTCCTTCCCTCCCGCAAAAGCATACGGCTGTGAGCCAGCCGTTTGGTTTCCAAATAGAGCTTTGGCGTGGTTTGCAAATACTTTTGAAACCACCGATTCAGGGTGCTTTGGCTGACGTAATAGGTATGGGTGAAATACTGCAGATCGGGAATGACGGCAAAATTGCGGTTCATGTCATTCAGAATCCTGCACAGTACCGGCGGCAGATCCACCTCCCGCGCCTCCGCAGGTGCGTTTTGACGGAGAATATCCAGCATCTCCAAGGCAAGATAGAGCTGACGGTGCTCCCGCCCCTCCTCCGCGGCGCAACAAAGAGCCTCGTAAAGCTCGGCAAGCCGGGCTTTTTCCTCTCTGGAAGGGGAGATGCGATTCCCCTGCCCCATCTCGTGGGCGAGAAATTCCCCAAAGAGAAGCTCCGAGGAAACGTCAAACCAAAAGCAGAGGTGCTTGTGTACCGTGGATTCGTTGAGAATACAGTTGTGCAGCTCGTTGGGCTTGCTGACAATAACGTCTCCCTCCTCCAGGGCGTACAGACGGTCCTCCACCATAAAGGAGGCGTTTCCCTCAATCAGCACGTAGATCTCCAGCTCGTCATGAACGTGGGGCGGAAAGACCCGCGCCTCCACCTGTCGGGCATCCTTTTGATAGTAATAGTGCATACGCACCCCGGGGATGGTTGGATATTGCAAGCGGTATTGTGTTCCCATACGCCCTCCTTTTGCTTCGGGCAAGATGTTAGCGATTAATTCTTGGGATGGGCGGGAACGTCCGTAAAATCGGGCTCCGCCCATTGGGTATTGACGCCGCCCGTGCCGATCACGTCGGGCAGACGGTAGTCGGGGAGGTTATCCCGCAGAGTGTACTCCTCCCGCACGGCCTGGAGATAACCAAAGCCAAATTCCACGCCGGGGGCAAGATAATGTCCCTCGTCCCACTCGTTCCAGTTGTCCAACATCACCATTTTGCGGGCAATGCAATCCCCGTCCAGAGCGTCGGTCATTTCCTTGATCGATCGCAGCAAGCGGCGGTAGTCCTCGGGCGAAAGCTTCCAAAGTAAGGGATTCCGCTCCCGGGGGTACATCTGCGGCATGGAGATAAAGCGCGGGGAGGGATCCCACATACTGGAGGCCGTGGGCACGAAGAAATCTCCGTAGGACGCCAGACGTGCCTTCATACGCTCCAGTTGAGCCGACAGAATCTGCTCGTCGGTCAATCCCGGATCCTTGATGGACCAGGCGTAGGCAAAGCTGAAATCATAGCCGCTTGCCCGATAATCCTCCAGGCGGGAAAGATCGTTCTTTCGGTACTCGACCGAAAAGATCATCCCGTCAAAGCCGTGCTGACGGGCAATCTCGCGGCAGGCGTCAAAGGCCTTTCTCTGTCCCTCGGGACCGCCCAGGCAGTTGAGGAGCTGATCTTGATAATCGTAGACGAACAGCACGGGACAGTTATTGATCTTGAGGTAGTTTTCCTTGGAAAAGTATTCCTCGATCCAGAAGGGCATCAGATGTTCGGTCAGATCGGCAAGATCCGCCGCCGCGCCCCAGGTGTTCTGCACCTCAAACATGATGGCAAACTGCATCATTTTACTGTAGCGTGCCTTGAGGAAGCCCTCGTGCAGGCTCTCCCCCAGGCGCAAGGCCTCTTGGGTCACCGGCAGGCCCATGTTGTTCTTCTTTCGGTACCAGCAATAAATAAAGCAGTTGATGCCGTGCTCCAGCGCCCATTTGATCTCCCAATCGGCCAGCACGGGGCTGTCCCCGTCGTAGTAGCCCACCAAAGGCGTGCGCTCGGGGTACTCGTGAAGATCGTCAAAGCCGTTGTGAAGCCCTGCCGCCCCCCGTTTCCAGGAGGGATAGTAATGGGCCGCCACAATGCGATCGGTGGTTACCGGCTTGGGCGCGGGGACGTAGTCGTACAAACGCATATTATACATGGTTCTTCTCTCCTACAAAGATGGTTTCCAATCCCAGCGCCTTGCCCAGCTTGACCAGGGTGGAACCGTAGCGACCGGTGCCAAGGGCAAAGTGGTGGGTGGGTCCTGCCATGCACCACTCCTTCACAAAGCTCACCGTATCGGGAGCGAAGGAGGCACGGGTGTTGGTGTTGCCCGTGGCGGGAATGGGGCCCTCGTTGGAGATTCCCTCGCCAATGATAAAACGGAAGGCGCCGTTGCCGTCCTGGTTGATGCCAAGCATGGTGAAGGGGCCGGTCTTAAGATTGAATTCCACCGACGCGCCGCTGCCGTCCTTGCCGTGATACTTTTTCAGGCTGCGCAGGACAGGCTTGCCGTTGGCCAGCTGAATGTGATGGGGACCGTCGTGTCCCACCAGAATACAATCCCCGTCAAAATCAAAGGGATGGAGCTCGGCAAAGCTGCCGCCAATGCCGATAGCGTCCAGGATCATCATGGCCAAACAGGTCTTAACGTCATACTCTCCGCACATGGGAATGCCCCGGGCAATGAGAATGGAGTTGCCAACGATGAGGGAGGACGCGATCTTTCGGTTCTCGCTCCCCTCGGCTCCCGAATAGAAGTAGGCAAGGCCGTCCAGATCGTAGGCGACGCGCAAACGCTCCAGGGCAGCCGAGCACTTGGCGGCCTCATAGAGATCGCTCTCGGTCAGCTTCATGGTTACGGGATCGCACTTGGGCTCGGGCATATCAAATTCTCTGCGGATGATCTCGATCTGCTCCTGCACCTCCGCCTCGGTCACCTTGCGGTACTCTACCGCCAGGTCATCGATCTCCAAAAGAGGAACGTGAACGCCAAAGGCATTGTAGACCAGCGTGGGATCGGTGTGCATATCGTACATCGCCTCCAGAACGTGCCCCATCAGGCCGATGCGGGCGCCGTGCAAGCGGTTCAGTGCCTTGGCGATGGTGCACCACTCGGCAATTTCGGCCTGGGCGCGGGAATCCCCATAGAGCTTTCCAATGATCACGTCATGGATTTTCCGATTCATTTTGGCGGCCACGCCGTAAAACTCGGGAACCGAGCAGATGTTGTCATTTTCCAACTGCATAAAGGTGTTGGCCTTTTCGTAATCCAGAGCGCTTCTGGGCTGCAGAGCCACCAAGACCATGGGGGCGATGTCGGCGCAAAGTACGGGAGCGAACACCGAGGAGGTGGCGTAGGTAATCATGTTGCAAAAGATCAGGGAAACTCCGCCTCTGCGCAGGGTCTCGGCGGCTTCCATGCCCTGGGCACTGGTTTCCACAATGCCGGCATCCACAATTTCGACCCCGTTTTGCTCTAACATATTTACAAATTCACGGTGATAGCCCAGGAGATTGTCCATCAATCCGGGGAACTGGCCCCGATAGGTTCCGTGGGCAACGGCAAACACGCCCACCGTAGTCTTTTTGGGAGAAATACGCTCAATCATAAAAAACTCCTTTGTTTTTTTCATTTTTCCTCTTGATTATATCACGGATTTGTGGTTTAATAAAGTGAGAATGCAAACCAAAAGTTGTCAAAAATAAACCGAATGACCATTCCAAGGAGGAAAGCCGATGTCCCCGCTCCAGTTTGAGGATCTCAATCCCTTTGTCCGCTACGCCCATTGCTTTGATCCTGCCAACGAATATTCCCGTACCCTGCGTTGTGCCTACGACCACCGCTTGTTTTACGTCCTGCGGGGAGGCTTTACCCTGCGCGCAGGGCAAGGCGTCTTTGATGCAAATGAAGGAAGCCTGCTCTTTTTGCCGGCCGGACTTCCCTACGCCTTTGAAAAAATAAAGGAAACCACCTACGCGGTAGGCATCAATTTTGATTTTACCCGACGGGGAGCGCACAGAACGGTTCCCATCTTCCCCTCGTTGCCCGAGGAGTTTCGGGAAGAGCAATGCGTTGAGCCGCCGCAGGACCTGCAGGAGCTTCCCTTCCGCCAGCCCCTGATGCTTCACGCCCCTCTCTTTGCCGAATCCATTGAGAGCATGGAGCGGGACTACACCGCGGCCACACCGCTGTACGATCTGCGCAATTCCGCGCGAATGAAGCTGCTACTGGTGGATCTGTATGCCATGCTCCTGCAGCCTCCCAAGCACTCCGACACGGTGGAGCGGATCATGGAATACATCAATGCGCATTACGCCGAGCCCCTCTCCAACGCCGCCATTGGCAGTGCCCTGAACTTTCATCCCAACTACGTCAACCGGTTGCTGCTGCGCACCACGGGGATGACGCTGCACGCCTACCTTCTGCGCACCCGCATCACCCGCGCCATTCACCTGTTGCAAACCACCTCTCTGCCCACGCGGGAGATCTCCGAGCAATGCGGCTTCGGGGACCCCCAGCAGTTTACCAAAATCTTTCGCCGCCACACGGGACACACGCCGGGAGAATACCGAAAGATCTTTTAACCCTTCAAAAAACAGCGTTTTTTCGCGGTGCAACTGCAAGTTGCGGAATTTCCAACTTGGGTTGGTAGACTTTACATTCAAAATCTGTTATACTAAAAACACCGTTGGAACCCCCGACGGAACGAATCACAAACCTGTTTGGGAGGTATGCCATGAGCTTAGGCGGAAATATTTATAAACTGCGCGCATTGAAGGGCTGGTCACAGACCGAGCTTGCAGAGGTACTGGAGGTATCCCGCCAGTCGGTTTCCAAATGGGAGAACAACACCGCCATTCCCGATCTGGACAAGCTGATCAAGATGCGCCTGCTGTTTGACGTTACGCTGGACGAGCTGGTCTTTGAGGATTGCCCCAAGGCACCTGCCGAGACGCCCGCGTCGCCCCTGCGGAGTGCGATCCCCTTTCGTCCGTTGGCAGGGATCGTGCTGTTGGTGTTTGGCATGATCTTCTTTTTAATGTCGATCTTCTTTGGAGACCATCTCTATTTTGGAGAGGCCTTCGGTGAGCTTCTTTCCGCAGTGATCGTGCTGGTAAGCGTTGCCCTGATCGCGCCCTACGATTTTCGTGCCTTTACGGTATGCACCGTCATTTATTTTGTTTATTCCCTGCTCTGTCACGGGATCCTTCATGCGAATGACATCATAAACTCGGTATTTATTTTTATCGCCAGCATCGTGATCCTGGTGTGGTTCATCGTCTGCGGTCAACACGCCGCTCAAAAGCCGTCGGGATCCTGATTACAAAATTGCCTCTGCCCAACTTCCCACGGGAAGTGAGCAGAGGCTTTTTTATCAGCCAAACTCCTTGATGTTGTCGCTGTATTCGTTTTCGAGTACCTTGGCGTTCTCATTCCTGTGGGAGAGCATCCACTCGTAAACGGCGGGATTGGAGTAGGTATCGTTCCACGCGTCGTGCTTGTTCTCGGGATAGACCGTCAGCTTGGCGCAACCGCCCCTTTTGTTCACGGCGTTTACCATCTTTTCGGATTCCTCCACCAGAACCGTGGGATCCAGCTTTCCGTGGAACGCCCAAACCGGAACGTTCTTCAGCCGTCCCGCGTTCCAGTACATTCCGCCGCCGCAGACGGGAACGATGGCGGCAAAATACTCGGGCATACTCATGGCGATCTCCCAAGTGGTATAGCCTCCCATGCTGGCGCCCATGGCGTAGACGCGGGAGGGATCGGCATAATCCTGCGCCACAACGTGTCGGATCAGATCCTTCAAGGTCTCAAAATAATCGAACCACGTACCGTCAGCCTTGGGGCAGATGGGTGCCACCGTCACAAAGGGAAAGCCCTCCATCTTGGCGGAATGGGACATTTCGGGATGCGTCTTGAACTGCTCATAGGTGCCGCCTCTGCCCCCCGCTCCGTGGATGCAGATCAGCACGGGGCATCTCTTGCCGGGCTCGTAGCCGTCGGGATAGCGAACCAGATAGTTGATGGTCTTGAACGTACATTCTTCAAATCTCATAATATCCACCTCAAAAGCGAATGAAATACAAGGCCATTATAGCATACAAAGCATGGAAAAACAAGATGTTTTTTTGAAAAATGACACGAACAGCCTTCACAACCCACGGTTGTATCAAAAACAATGTCCGGTTTCTTGCGCATCGCTCGGAATTGTGATATAATAGAGAAAATTCCAACCAAAGGAGGCGCGCATATGACCGTTGGCAACGCCATCAATAAACTGAGAACCGAAGCCAAGCTGACCCAGGAGCAATTCGCCACGCTCTTTGGGGTCTCCCAGCAATCGGTTCAAAAATGGGAAAACGGGCTCTCGACGCCCGATCTGGAAAGGCTCGTCAAGATCTCCAAATACTTTGACGTCTCTTTGGACGCTCTGATCCTGGGAAACGACAACCGCATTGTGGAGGAAATGAGCAAAAACCGTGAAATCAAGCCCCAATACCCCAACATCCACCGATGGGAGTTCTACCCCTCCAATCTGCGCACCGAGTATCGGCAATCCATTGAGGAGGGCTTGGATATGGAAGCCTACGAGGAGATTTTCCGCGCGGTTGCCGCCCTGCCCCAAAACGAGATCAAGAAAAAGCTGGGGGACATTCTGTTTGAGGTGGTCATGGGGGCCAAGCAAAAGGAGGGCTACCCCTATATTGAGCCCTCCGACCTGGAGCGGATCCGAGAATTGCGAAAGCCCTCCGACAAGCCGCTTTCCCCCGTGGGCGAGGACTTGGAACGTCGGATCGCCGGGGCGTGGATGGGAAGAATCTGCGGTTGTATGCTGGGCAAACCCATTGAGGGAGTTCGCACCGCGGAGCTGATCCCCTTCCTCACCGAATCGGGGAACTATCCCATGCACCGATACATTTACCGAAGCGACATCACCCCGGAAACCACGGAAAAGTATCGCTACGCCTTTGCGGGCAAGCAATACGCCGACGAGATCGACGGTATGCCCGTGGACGACGACACCAACTACACGGTTCTCGCCCAAAAGCTGATCACCAAATACGGCAGAGATTTTACCCCCTATGACGTGTCGCAGGCATGGATGAAATGGCAGAGCAAGGATGCCTACTGCACCGCCGAGCGGGTCGCCTTTTGCAATTTTGTCAACGGCTATACCCCTCCCGAGTCCGCGATCTATAAAAACCCCTACCGTGAGTGGATCGGGGCACAGATCCGAGGCGATTATTTTGGCTATATCAATCCCGGGAACCCCGAGCTTGCCGCGGAAATGGCCTGGCGTGACGCCTCAATCTCCCATATTAAGAACGGCATCTACGGAGAGATGTGGGTTGCCGCCATGCTGGCCGTGGCCGCCACCACAAGGGATCCCGAAAAGATCATTTCCGGGGGTCTGGGACAGATTCCCCACACCTCCCGCCTGTATGAGAAGATCACCTCGGTCTTGGAGGGCTATCGGGGCGGCGTTACGCAAAAGGAATGCTTTAAAAGCATCCACCAAACATACGACGAAAACAGCTCCCACGATTGGTGCCACACCATTTCCAACGCCATGATCGTGGCCGCCGCCCTGCTCTATGGCAAGGGGGATTTTGCAAAATCGATCTGCATGGCGGTGGAGACCGGCTTTGATACCGATTGCAACGGTGCCACGGTGGGCTCTGTTCTGGGCATGGCCTATGGCATCGAAAGCATCCCCGAGACTTGGACCAAGCCCATTCAAGACACTCTGCACACGTCCATCTTCAAGGTGGGCACCGTCAAGATCTCGGATTGCGTAAGGAAGACCCTGGAGCATATCAAGCTATCATAATGGAACGGAGCGGATCGACGAACGATCCGCTCCGTTGCTTTTATGTTTTCGAGGGTTCTTTCCCGAGGGAAAACGCCGCAATGGCCCCCCGCTCGGTGGCAAGGCCTTGACGAAAGGCGGTCATATAACGGTCAAAATCGTCGGCAAGAGCATCGTCCACCGCCTCCACGCGTTTGCGACAGGTGGCAAAGATCCGTGTTTCCAGATATTCCTCCAGGGATTCGTTCTCGCCTCGGTCTGCCATATACAATGCCAATAAAGCCATGCCCCAGGCACCGCCTTCCCCTGCCGTTTCCATAACCGTCACGGGACTGCGCAGCGCGGCGGCAGTGATCTTCTGTCCCACCGCGGGGATCTTATAGAGGCCGCCGTGCGCCGACATGGAGGTCAGGCGCACGGCCTCCTGCTCTCGGAGGAGATCCATGCCCATGCGAAGCGTGGCCAGGGTTGAATAAAGCAAGGCTCTGGCAAAGCCCGGGAGATCCAGCACCGCTCCCGGAGCACGCATCAGCAGAGGCACGCCCTGCTCCACGTTGGTCATATGCTCCCCCGAGAGGTAGTTATACACTACCATGTCCCCGGCAGAGGGCTCCAATGCCGCGTGATACAGCGCGTCGTAGATCTGTGTCTTGGTCAAAGATATTCCGCAGGCGTGGGACAACTGCTCAAAGCAGGAGACCCACGCGTCGATCTCTCCCGTCCCGTTGTTGCAATGTACCATCACCACGGGACTGCCCGCAGGGGTGGACAGTACGTCCAGCTCCTCGTACACACCGCGCAGAGGTTGATCCAACACCGCCATTCCGAAAATACTGGTACCTGCACTGACGTTTCCCGTCCCCGGACGTACACTGTTGGTGGCCACCATTCCCGTGCCGCCGTCTCCCTCGGGAGGACACATGGGAATCCCCGCCAAAAGATTCCCCGTAGGATCCAACAAAGCGGCTCCCGCTTCACTCAACACACCGGCAGGCTCGCCAGCGCGCAGAACCCGGGGCAACATCGATTTGAGGTCGATTCCGTAGCCGTTTTCCTTGGCAAAGTCCTCAAATGCGGCCACCATGGCGGCATCGTAGGTTTTAGTCTTGGGGTCTACGGGGAACATTCCGCTGGCCTCGCAGATGCCAATCACAAATTCGCCGCTCAACAGCCGATGCACGTAGCCCGCAAGGGTGGTCAGCGAGCGGATGCTTTCCACGTGCGCCTCCCGCGCAAGCATTGCCTGCCCCAGATGGGCGATGCTCCATCGCTGGGGAATATGAAAGTGAAACCGTTGCCCCAGAACGTGGCTGGCTTGGGCGGTCATCGTGTTGCGCCAGGTGCGGAAGGGGGTCAAAAGGCCGCCCGCCCCGTCAAAGGGCAGGTATCCATGCATCATTCCCGAAATACCGATGGCGCGAAGGCTTCGAAGCGTTACTCCACAGCTCTCTCTGACCTGCCTTGCAAGATCGGCGTAGCTACTTTGCAGACCCGTGATCACATCCTCCATACGGTAGGTCCAGATTCCCTTCTCCCATCGGTTTTCCCAGGTGTAACTGCCGCAAAACAGCAGCGTTCCATTTTGATCGATCAAGACCGACTTGATACGGGTAGAGCCCAACTCAATGCCAAGGGTGGCCTGCCCCGCGTCGATCAGCTTTGCAACGTCCATAGCCATAACGTCATCCTCCCTTCCTGTGTTCGGTTTCATTATACCACAAACTTCAACGCAGGTAAAGGCCTTTTTTTCGTTCTTTGAAAAAAAGGAGAAGAAATGAAAAAGACGGCTTGCACGGAACGGCGTTTTGTGCTATAATCAAGGAAACGAATGCCGCAACGGCCCTCCGACGGCACCCTTACAAAACAGGAGGTTCCCCATGAATTTTGTTTACCTTCATACCCATGACAGCGGACGTATGATGCGTCCTTACGGCTATGCCTGCCACACCCCCGCCCTATCTGCCCTGGCGGCCGAGGGATTTCTCTTTCGTCAGGCGCATTGCGCGGGACCAACCTGCTCGCCCAGCCGCGCTGGAATGCTCATGGGCATGGCTCCCCACAACACGGGAATGCTGGGACTGGCACACCTGGGCTTTTCTCTCAACGATACCTCCAAGCATCTGGGACACTATTTGAGTGAGCAGGGGATTTACACCGCCGTCATTGGCGTACAGCACGAGGCGGGAAGAGCCGACCACGCCCTGCTCGGGTACAACGAATTCTACTGGAATCGGCTCAAAACCAATGAGGATACCGATTACCACCACACCGAGGTGGCCGAAAAATTCCTTGCCGATCCCGCGCGGAAGAAATCGCCCTTCTTCCTCTCCTTTGGTCTTCGCTGTACCCACCGCCCCTACCCGACCCTGACCACCGAGGAAACGGAGCAGTCTGCTTTCGTCCTTCCGCCCCATACCGTCCCCGATACCCCCGAGAACCGTTTGGACTACCGGAGCTATCAAAAATCCATTTCCATTGCCGACGAATGTGTGGGCCGCATCCTGAGGGCGTTGAAGGAGAACGGGCTGTACGAGGATACCGCCGTACTCTTTACCACCGACCACGGCATCGCCTTCCCCCACATGAAATGCTCTCTGTACGACGCCGGCACCGGAGTGGCCTTGATCCTGCGGCATCCCCGCATGGGACACGCCTGCTCCGACGCGCTGATCTCTCATCTGGACGTTTACCCCACCGTGTGTGACGTTTTGGGAGTACCCAAGCCCGCGTGGCTCCAGGGACATTCCATGCTTCCCCTGATGGAAGCCCTTGACGCCCAACCAACGCAAGGCGAAGATCACCTCAACGATTATATTTTCTCCGAGGTCACCTTTCACGCCTCCTACGAGCCCATGCGGAGCGTGCGCTCGAAGACCCATAAGCTGATCCGCTATTACTTCCCCGCCGCCGAGCACCGTCCCCCCGCCAACACCGACGACAGTGCGCCAAAGGATCTTTATTTCCGCACCCCGCTCTCCCGACAGGCGCGGCCGCGGGAGGAGCTCTTTGATCTGATGGCCGATCCCTGCGAGCGGATCAACCTGGTAGACAATCCCTCCTACGCAGAGGAATACGCCACGCTTTCCCGTGTTCTGGACGATTGGATGCAACGCACCAACGATCCACTCCTGCAAACGGTAGACCCCGCCGAGCTGGCTCCCAGCGCCTCGGTCTATCCCCCTCGGCCTACAGTCCCTCCGGCAAAAAAGCACGCGTCACCGCCAAGGAGCTCTCCAACCTTCCCACGGGGCATGGTACAACAGAGGACCCTAACTAAACGAACAGTTGAATGCACCCTATTGACTTCCTGCAATTTTTTTGTTATAATAAAGGTGAAAATATTACGAAAGGAGGTGGACAAAATGACAACCGAAGCAATGATAAAATCAACTGCCATTTTGTCCGCATCCTGACGCCCCCCCTGCCTCTTGCTCAAAATGCCCTTGATTTTATCAAGGGCATTTTATTTTTTGAGAAAGAGGTATAAAATGAACGAAATCATCACCATTCAAATCAGCAATTATTTAACCGATCCACTTGCCAAAAACGCCGCGCAAAGCCGTTGGGGTTCCTCCTTGCCGACCTACACGAATCGTGTCCGACAGCTTCTTTTTGACGAGCTTGCGGACGGCAACGACACCTTTGAAGTCGTTGCGCTTTCCTTGGAAAAGAACGTCGTTGGCAGCCTGCATTGCGTCAAAAACAAAGCCGACCCACGCCTTTGGTATTATGGCGACCTTTTTGTGATACCTGCCTACCGTAGGAGAGGAATTGCAAAGCAAATGCTCCACGCTGCAATCTCCCACTTATCCGAGCTGGGAGCCGAAAGACTCCGCTGCTACGTGGAGCTATCCAACACGCCAAGTCACAGGCTTCAAGCCTCGGTAGGCTTTACAGAAAAAGCATACGCCCCCTTTCACGACTTGGAAACCGACGGTCAACAAATGTATGAAACAGACATCCCCAAGGTGCTGACCGTCATTCCGGCCACATCTCAAGAGGCATATTTTGTGAGAATCCTGTTTGTTCAAAATAAAAGTGCTTTCAATACCGCCAATATCAGCTTGGGCCAATGGAGGGAGCTTCTTGCCACGGCCGATCCCGACCGTAAGCATTTTTTGATCTGCAAAGGAGCCGTACCGGTGGCATATATGCAGATACACGGATCGCCAAGTCAAAAGACGGGGCAAATATCCATGCTGTTTGTGGCACCAAGGTTTCAACGGCAAGGAATTGGTTCGTTTGCCATACGCTATGCGGAGGAATTCTTTAAAGAACAAGGCTTTGCGTCGATTACGCTACCAACCAATGGCGCTTCTCTGCCAATAAAACGCTGCTGCTTCAAACACGGATATCAACCGGATGAGCAGAATACAGAAACGGTATTTTGGAAAGCGCTGTGATCTCTTCCCATTGGCACAACAAATATTTCATCGCGCACCTGCGCAATGCAGGTGCGTACAGTCGGGGTCGTAAAAAGTCCCTTCGGGACTTTCACGAGGATCCTTTCCCTTCGTGAAACGATCCTCGCAAAGGGGATGCTCCGCATCCCTTAGCATCCTGCGGATGCGCTTTGTTCGACCGAATCGACTACCGGCACCAACAAAAAGAGCACCCACATGGGTGCTCTTTTTGTTGGTGCCGGTAGTCGGGGTCGAACCGACACGGTATCGCTACCACTGGATTTTGAGTCCAGCACGTCTGCCAATTCCATCATACCGGCGTCAAACATTGGTATTATATCATATTCCTTTGCAAAAATCAACCCCTTTTCCGGATTTTCTGAAAAAAATTTATTCTCCTTTTCTTCCCGTTCCAAAGATTTTCACCTGTTCACATTGAGTTAAAATTTCTGTGATAGAATACGAGGTAACGAAAAGATCCAAAAGTGATCGGAAAGGTTGTGGTGTAGATTATGAAAACGCTTGGTATTGATATCGGCTCCACTACGGCAAAATTGGTTCTCCGCGACGGAGAGCGTGTCATATATGAAAAATACGAGCGTCACTTCTCCCAGGTGCGGCAAAAGACCCTGGAGCTTTTGGCTAACATTCCCGCTCTGCCCGCAGACGAGCCACTCCTGGTGGCGGTCTCCGGCTCGGCGGGATTGGGGCTGGCCCAAAGCGCCGGGCTGACCTTTGTGCAGGAGGTTTTTGCCACGGGGGAAACGGTAAAGCACGTGGCCTCCGATGTTTCCACGGTGATTGAGTTGGGGGGCGAGGACGCCAAGATCATCTTTTTTGACGGTGGAACCGACGAGCGCATGAACGGCTCCTGCGCAGGCGGCACCGGTGCCTTTATCGACCAAATGGCCACGCTCTTAAACGTGACCGTGGACGAAATGGATCGCCTCAGCCTCTCCCACAACCGCATCTACCCCATTGCCTCCCGTTGCGGTGTCTTTGCAAAAACCGACGTACAGCCTCTGCTCAATCAAGGGGCGCGCAAGGAGGACATCTCCGCCAGCATCTTCCAAGCGGTGGTCAACCAAACCATTGCCGGACTGGCGCGAGGAAAAAAGATCACCGGAAAGGTCCTGTTCCTGGGTGGTCCTCTCTACTATTGCAAGGGTCTGCAGCTGCGCTTTAAAGAGACCCTGAAGCTTTCCGACGAGAACGCCATCTTCCCCGAGGACGGCCGCTTTGCCGTGGCGCTCGGTGCGGCGCTCTACGCGCAAAAAAACAGCACTCCCATCACCCTGCAAGCACTTTGCGACGGAATTCGAAGCAGTCTGAACGAAGCTCCCATCGTCCACCGTCTCCCCGCCCTCTTTGAAAGTGCCGAGGAATACGACGCCTTTGCCAAGCGGCACGCCGAGGCCTCGGTGCCCACCGCCAACCCCAACGCCTACACAGGCAACGCCTGGTTGGGCATTGACTGCGGCAGCACCACCACCAAATTGGCCTTGATCTCCGAGGATGACCGCATCCTCTACTCCTACTATGCCTCCAATTTGGGCACCCCCGTGGCGGTAGTCAAGGAGCAGCTGGAAAAAATCTACGGCCTTTGCGGTGAACGCATCGCCATCAAAGGCAGTGCCGTTACGGGCTACGGTGAGGAGCTGATCAAAGCCGCCTTTGGCGTAGACCTGGGAGTAGTGGAGACCATTGCCCATTACACCGCCGCCAAGCACTTTCGTCCCGACGTGGACTTTATTCTCGACATTGGCGGTCAGGACATCAAATGCTTCCGTATTCGCAACGGAGCCATTGACAGCATCATGCTCAACGAGGCCTGCTCCTCGGGTTGCGGCTCTTTTGTGGAGACCTTTGCCCGCTCCATGGGCTACTCCATTGCCGACTTTGCCAAGCGAGGGCTCTTTGCTAAGGCTCCCGTAGACCTGGGAAGCCGCTGCACGGTCTTTATGAACTCCTCGGTCAAGCAGTCCCAAAAGGACGGAGCCACGGTGGAGGATATTTCGGCGGGACTTTCGGTGAGCGTGGTCAAAAACGCCATCTACAAGGTCATCCGCGCCACCTCCCCCGACGAGCTGGGCGAGCACGTGGTGGTACAGGGTGGAACCTTTTACAACGACGCCGTGCTCCGCGCCTTTGAGCGGGAGCTGGGCAAAAACGTCATCCGTCCCTCCATCGCTGGGCTGATGGGTGCCTTTGGCGCGGCACTTTATTCCAAAAAGCTGAATCAATCAAGGCTGGTGTCTGCCGAAGAACTGAAAGCCTTTGTTCACACCGCAAAGGCCGCCACCTGCCACGGCTGCACCAATCAATGCCGCCTGACGGTGAACGGCTTTGGCGAGGGCAAGAAAAAATACATCTCGGGCAACCAATGCGAACGCGGTCTGGGCTATGACACCTCCAAGCTGGAGAGCGTTCCCAACCTGCACGCCTTTAAGCGCGCCTACCTGAAGAATCTTCCCGCAGGCAACGGCACGCGGGGTATCATTGGGATCCCCATGGCCTTGGGACATTACGAGCTCTATCCTCTGTGGCACGGGATCTTTACGCATTTGGGTTTGCGGGTGGTGGCCTCTGAGCAGTCCACCCACAAAACCTACGCCAAGGGGCAATTCTCGATCCCCTCGGACACGGCCTGCTACCCTGCCAAGCTGATGCACGGACACATCGAGGAGCTCCTGGAGCAAAAGGTAGACGCCATCTTTTATCCCTGCCTGAGCTACAACATTGACGAAAAAGCCGCGGACAATCACTACAACTGCCCCGTGGTGGCCTATTACTCCGAGCTGTTGGCGGGTAACGTGGAAGGTCTGCAAAGCACGAGCTTCCTCTACCCCTACCTCAACATCAATAACGACCGGGAGCTTGCCAAGGGGCTTTTGACCGCCCTCTCTCCCGTCTTTCCCGACCTGAACAAAAAAGAAATTCTCGCGGCGGTCAAGGCGGGCAAGCAAAGCTACGAGACTTATATGAGCGCCATCCGCAAGGAAGGCGAATACGCCGTGGACTACGCCCGCAAGCACGGAAAGCGGATCATGATCCTGGCGGGCAGACCCTACCATATCGATCCTGAGATCGGTCACGGCATCGACAAGCTGGCGGTCTCCCTGGGCTTTGTGGTGGTCAGCGAGGACAGCATCTGTCATCTGACCGAAAAGCCCTCGGTACACGTCCTCAACCAATGGACCTACCACGCCCGTCTCTATCGGGCGGCACGCTACGCCACCGAGCATAGCGACACCGAGCTGGTTCAGCTGGTCTCCTTTGGCTGCGGTCTGGACGCCATTACCACCGACGAGATCCGCGAGCTCCTGGAGCGCGGCAAAAAATACTATACGCAGATCAAAATTGACGAGATCACCAACCTGGGCGCCGTGCGCATTCGTCTGCGCAGTCTTTTGGGCGCATTGGAGCAATAAGGAAAGGAGACTCTTATGGAAACCAATTACGTTCAGTTTACAAAAGAGATGAAAAAGGACTATACCATCCTGACTCCCAATATGCTCCCCATGCACTTTGAGCTGATTTTGCAGGTTATGCGCAACTACGGCTATAAGCTGGAGCTGTTGCGCTCGGAGGGACCGCAGATCGTGGAAATGGGACTGAAATACGTTCACAACGACACCTGCTACCCCGCCCTTCTCGTCATCGGCCAGTTTCTCGACGCCATTCAAAGCGGAAAATACGATCCCCACAAGGTAGCACTCATTCTCTTTCAAACCGGCGGCGGATGCCGCGCCTCCAACTACATCTCTCTCTTGCGCAAGGCTCTGCAAAAAGCGGGCTACGGCTACGTTCCCGTCATCTCCTTCAGCGTGGCAGGCATTGAAAAGCACCCCGGCTGGGAGCTGACAATCCCCAAGCTGCACCGTATGCTTTACGGCGTGCTGTACGGAGACCTGCTCATGTCCCTGGTCAATCAATGCAAGCCCTACGAGGTACGCACGGGGGAAAGTCAACGCCTGGCCGAGCAATGGACCCATCGGCTGGCCGATGAAATGGCCGGCTCCAAGGTCCTCTCCTACAAAAAGATCAAACAGAACTACCGTTTGATCCTGCGAGATTTCAACAAGATCCCCGTTTGCCGTGTTCCCAAGCCGAAGGTGGGCATCGTGGGGGAGATCTTTGTCAAATATTCGCCTCTGGGCAACAACAATCTGGAGGACTTCCTGGTGCGCGAGGGCGCCGAGGTGGTGATCCCCGGCCTGGTGGATTTTATCCTCTACACCGTTTACAACAGCATGGAGGATGCCCGTCTTTACGGCGTGCGCCGTCTCCAGGCCAAGCTCTACGGCGTAGCGTACAGATTCCTGAATCAAAAGGTACGGGATCTGATTGACATCATAAAGGAAGAAAGCGATTTCGCAACGCCCACGCCCTTCCCCCACACCGCAACCCTGGTGGAGGGCTGCATCCATCACGGCACCAAGATGGGAGAGGGTTGGCTCCTCACCGCCGAAATGCTGGAGCTTGCCGACAGCGGTGTGAACAACATCGTTTGCACCCAGCCCTTCGGCTGTCTTCCCAATCACATTTGCGGCAAGGGCATGATGAAACCCATTAAAGAGAAAATTCCGTCGGTCAACATTGTTGCCATCGACTACGATCCCGGCGCAACCCGGGTCAATCAGGAGAACCGCCTCAAGCTGATGCTGGCCAACGCGCGAGATGCCATGGGAGAAGCCGCTCCCACCCCAACCAAAGCCCCCAAAGAGCCTCTTTGGGTATGACATAGGAGGACACATGAAAAAGATTACCACCGTACTCTTTGATCTGGACGGGACACTGCTCCCCATGGATCAGGAGATCTTTATCAAAGCCTATTTTGGAGGTCTTGCCAAACGGCTGGCCCCCCAAGGCTACGATCCCAAAGAACTGATCGACACGGTTTGGGCCGGCACCGTGGCCATGGTTAAAAACGACGGCTCGGTGACCAACGAGGTAGCCTTTTGGAAGTATTTTTCCCAGGTATACAGCCCCGAAAAGGCCCGCGCCGATTACCCGCTGTTTGAAGCCTTTTACCGTGAGGATTTTGACAAGGTGGCCGCCTCCTGCGGCCATACCCCCGAGGCAAGAGCCCTGCTGGATCGGTTACATTCCAAGGGTATCCGCACCGTTCTTGCCACCAATCCCCTCTTCCCCTCCATCGCAACCGAGAAGCGTATGGCCTGGGCAGGGCTATCCCCTTCCGATTTCGAATTTTTCACCACCTATGAAAATTCCAGCTACTGCAAGCCCAATCCCGCCTATTACCGTGAGGTGCTCTCCAAAATCGGCTGCCGCGGCGAAGAATGTCTGATGGTGGGCAACGACGTGGGCGAGGACATGATCGCGCAAAAGCTCGGCATGGAGGTCTTTCTTCTCACCGATTGCCTGATCAATAAGCACGGCGAGGATCTCTCGGCCTACCCCCACGGAGGCTTTTCTGAGCTGAATTCCTATCTGGAGGAACGGGGATTATAAAAATCCCGTCCGGATTGCACAAAACCGTCTTGACAACCCGTGAAAAACATGGTATCATGAGGGTAGACGCGGGAAACCGATGGATCCCGTCGCCCCATCAGAACAAGGGAGGATTTACAATGAAGCAGTACAAATGCAAGGTATGCGGCGAGGTATTTCAGGTAGCCGACGGTGACGTAGCCGTTTGCCCCCGCTGTAAAATGACCGGAGAAAAATTGGAGGAAATGACCATGAGCAACAAATACGCAGGAACCCAGACCGAAAAGAACCTGGAGGCCGCATTTGCGGGTGAGAGCCAGGCACGCAACAAATACACCTATTTTGCATCCAAGGCAAAGAAGGAAGGCTTTGAGCAGATCGCTGCCCTCTTCCTCAAGACTGCCGAAAACGAAAAAGAGCACGCCAAGATGTGGTTCAAGGAGCTGAACGGCATTGGTGACACCGCCGAGAACCTGGCACACGCCGCCGAGGGCGAGAACTACGAGTGGACCGATATGTACGAGGGCTTTGCCAAGACCGCCGAGGAGGAGGGCTTTGTAGAGCTTGCCAAAAAGTTCCGTCTGGTGGCCGCCATTGAGAAGCATCATGAGGAGCGTTACCGCGCTCTGCTCAAAAACGTTGAGACCGCTCAGGTATTTGAAAAGAGCGAGGTCAAGGTATGGGAATGCCGCAACTGCGGACACATCGTGGTTGGAACCAAGGCTCCCGAGCTCTGCCCCACCTGCGCCCATCCCCAGAGCTATTTTGAGATCAACGCCGAGAATTATTGATTCCTTCAAAGCCTAAAAAGAGCCGCCCAAAAGGCGGCATCTCATAAGAATCCCCCCGACGGATACTTGATCTGTCGGGGGGATTTGTGTGTAAATTCACTACGAAAATTACTTGAACGCGAAATCCACTACCAGAGGCAGGTGGTCGGAGGTTCTTCTTCCGTAGATGTGGTCCACAACGTCGAACAGGGTGGGCTCAATGGAACCCTTGTAGAGGCAATGGTCGATGGAATCGCTGGCGTCGCCGCTGTTCGAGCCGATGGAGGTGAAGTAGTTCTTATCTCTGTCAAAGTTTGCATATCCGCCGTAGGAGCTTGCCTGATCGGCGCCGGCAAACGTGGTCTGAACATCGGCGTAGCCGGCCGCCTCAAAGTTGGTAATGGCACCGGTGCTCTTGTACTTGCCGTCCTCACGGTTGTAGCAGGTATTGATATCACCGCCAAAGATCACGGGAATGTTGACATACTCGCCAACCAGGATCTTGGTGTTGATCTCGTTCATCAGCTCCATGGCCTGCTTTGCACGGCGTTCGTTGGAGTAGCAGGTGTCCTGGTGATCCAGATGCACGGAAGCAACGGCAAAGACCTTACCGGTGGTCTTGTCCTTGAAGATGGCCCATACGGTAGTCTTGGAAAGGCCGCCGTAGCGAATATTATCGTTGTAGCGCTCGTAATCCCAGTACTGCTGGGATGCGCTGGAGGGGATTGCGGGGTTATCGTAACGGGTGCCCAGCTTGTGCTTGTACACCGAGTACAGAGAGTTGATCTCGGCATCGGTCAAGCCGGAGGTATAAACGTAATCACCGTAGTTCAACAGCTCCAGCTTTTCGGGGTTGTAGAAAATGGGCGTATTGGGGGTCTGATCGCCTCCCTCGGTAATCGAGAAGTTGCTGATGCCCTGCGTCTTATCGCCGTTTTTATAGGTGATCTTAACCGCATACTTGTTGGTGGGAACCTCCTTATAGCCAAGGGCTGCCAGGCGGGAGGCAAGGCTGGAATCTCCACCGGTTCTGGGGACGTTGTTGAATTCCTGCAGGCAAAGAATGTCTGCCATGTATTCCTCGTACAGGTTGCTGTCCAGATTCCAACGGAGAATCGGATTGGTATAGATTCCCTCGCTGGGAGTGGTTCCGCCGTAGACGTTATGGAAGATGATACGAATATCGCCGGTGGTACCGAGAATACTGTCCTTGCGCGCTTCCAGGAGCGTGGTCATATCCTGGGTGGTGTTGGAAACCTTGCCCAGGGGAATGAACTGCTCGTAGAAATACTGGGGAATCTGCTCGTAGGCAACGGTGCTGCCGCCCAGGATCTGTACCTTGTTCTCGGAAACCTCTACGCGGAACTCGTTGGTTCCTGCGGTAATGGTGGTACGTGCGGTCTTACCGATGAGGATCTCCTTATCGTGATCCTTGCGGTCGGAGGCTACGGGAAGAACGTAACCGTAGTACTGCTGCAAATAGTCACAAAGGATATACGCCGTCTCATGCTCGGCGGCGGTGTAATCCTCGGGATATACGATAGTAAAATCCTTAAGCTCCGCGCCTGCGGCAACCAGGCTGTTGGCCTTGTAGCCAAAGCGGTACGCCCGCTCAAGCTCCTGGGTAAACACGATAGAACCGGTGGTGGAGGCATCCTTGCCGTCCAGCACCTTATTGGTGAACCAGGTTATGGCAGTTACCAGGGCGTCTGCGCTGCCGCCAACGATAACGATCTTATTGCCGTCACGAACCACGTTGTAATCCTTCAGGCGAAGATCCTTGGCCGCAGCAATGCTTTCCTCGTAGCCGGTGGTACCAACCAGGATCTCAAAGCTCTCCTTGCTGTAGGTATTGGCGTTGGTGCTGGCGCGGCTCACCTTGGCACCGGTGTTCTCCTCGATCTTATCGGCCATCGTCTTGATCTTGGACTCCAGCGTTGCAACATCCAAAACCTCCAAGCGGTCGTAGATGATACGGAACTCCGAAGCACCGTTCTCGGCAATGACCAAGGGGGTCTCGGGAACCTCGGGGGCTTCGGTGGTTACACCCTCCTCCCCACCGGGAGTGGTTCCGCCGCAAGCCACCAGCATCGTCAGCAAAAAGCTGAATGCAAGCAAAAGGCAAAGCAATCGTTTCATGTGTGTTCTCCTTATGTATGATTTTTATTAAGGCAGGACGCCATTTTGCATCCTCCACTCTAATAGAAATATTATAACACAATCCGCGAAAAATGGCAATTCTCATTTTCCATAAATCTTCCCATGGCTTTTTGTATATTTTTTCGAGGGACGCTTTTGCGGAAAAAGATTCTTTTTTCTGCCCGGAAGACTTGCAGAACTGCCGATTCGGTGCTATAATAATAACAGAACGCCCGAGTGGCGTACGCTACGGAAGGGGGCGTTACTTTTGGATTTGTTGATCGTTTCGGATTCTCACGGCCGCACGGAGGCGTTGGCAGAGGTGCTCCGCCGTCAGCGACGCCGCCCCGATCTGCTTCTCTTTTTGGGAGACGGACTGCGGGACCTGCAGATCCCCGAGCTGTACGGTCTGCCCCTGCGCGCCGTTTGCGGGAATTGCGATCTCTTTCTACGCTCTCTGCCCGAGGAATTTCGGGACGAGGAGTGCTTTTGCTTGGAAGGCTACCGTATTTTGATGACCCACGGACACCCCTATCAGGTCAAGGGCGGTCTGGGGCCCCTGTTACGGCGCGCCGCAGAAGTGGATGCCGACGCGGTTCTGTTCGGTCACACCCATTTTCCCTTGGAGCAAACATTCCCCGCGGGAACTCGGGTGGGCGCGGGGGAACTGACGCGTCCCTTGACGCTGTTCAACCCCGGCAGTCTGCGGGAAGGCTCCTTTGGCACGCTTCACCTGGATGCCGGCGCCCCGCTGTTCGCCCACGGAAGCCTGCACCGCGATCCCCGTGAATAAAAAGCAAAAAACGAGCCGCCGGGTGGTCGACTCGTTTTACGCGTCCGCAAAAAGGATCAAACGGTGGCGGGATCTTCCTCTGCCGCCTCCAGCTTTGCCTGCTCTACCGCAGCCTCGTAGGCCTCGATGATCGCGGACTCCATCATCCCACGGAACTGCGCGTTGATGGGATGTACGATATCCCGATAGGTATCGTCCGGATTTTTACGGCTGGGCATCACAATGAAAAATTTATCTCTGGCGTTGATCACCTTGATGTCGTGAACCGCAAGCTGACCGTCAAACGTCACCGAAATAATGGCCTTCATCGGGCCCTCATCAAACAATTTTCGCACTTTAATATCGGTAATCTGCATAGGAAATCCTCCAATCGTAAATTTCTACCGTAATCATTATAATCTTTTTTTGTGACCGTTATTCAATGGAAACGGAATCTTTTTGTGAATTTCCCGGCTTGCAGAATATATTTTGTTAAAAAAATATAAATACTTTGGTTATGAAATTCAAAAACGTGCCGTGCGGGCACGGAACGTAGCCCCTACGGGTTTTGGGAGGTCATATATGGCAATTCAAAATACACATTACGGGAGTGAGAGCATCCGTCGAATGCTCCTTCCCTGCCGCCGCATCTTTTTCATTGGTATTGGCGGCATCAGCATGTCGGCACTGGCCAGGATCTCCCTGTTGGCCGGCTACGGCGTGGGGGGCTCGGATCAACGGGAAAGCCCTCTGACCCGAGCCCTGCGCGAGAAGAACGCCGAAATCTTTTTGGGGCACGACGCCGCGCATCTCCGTGGCTATGACGCGGTCGTTTACACCGTGGCCATCAGTGAAAGCAATCCCGAATATCTGGCGGCGCGGGAGCGGGGGCTTCCGCTGATCTCCCGTGCCGACTATCTGGACTATCTGATGTCGGATTACCCGGTGCGCATCGGCGTGGCGGGGATGCACGGAAAGAGCACCTGCACCGCCATGTGTGCCTCGATCCTGGCGCGGGGAGCCGACCCCACGGTGCTTTGCGGTGCCGCCCTCCCCTTCTTTGAGGACGCCACCTATCGGGTGGGTAACACCCGAAAGCATTTCCTTTTTGAGGCATGCGAGTACATGGATTCCTTCCTGGATTTTTCCCCCACCCTGGCGGTGATTTTGAACGTGGAAATGGACCACGTGGATTATTTTCACAGCATGGAACAGATCCGTGCCTCCTTCCTGGCCTACGCCAAAAAGACCGGGCCCGAGGGCTGTGTTCTTTTCAATGCCGACGATCCCGAGACCTGCCTGGCGTTGCGGGACTTTGATGGAAATCGCAAAAGCATTTCCCTCACCGATCCAAACGCTGATTTCCATGCTCGCGCCATAGAATCCCACCGTTACGGGACGCGCTTTGAGCTCTATCGGGGACAAACGCGCCTTGGCACTGTCGAGCTGCAGGTCCACGGCAAGCACATGGTCTACAACGCCCTGGCCGCCGCCGCGGTGGCGTTGCTGTGCGAGATCCCCTTTGAGATCATCCAAGAGGGATTGTCTGCCTTTGAAGGCGCGCACCGCCGCATGGAGTTCAAGGGAACCTTGGGCGGTGCCGACGTGTACGACGATTACGCGCACCATCCGCGGGAGATCCGGGCCACCCTGGCGGGGGCTCGCGAGATGGGGTATCAACGGATCCTGTGTGCCTATCAGCCCCATACGTATAGCCGCACCGCGGGACTTTGGGAGGAATTTGTGACCGCCTTTGACGGTGTGGATCGCGTCTTTTTTGCCGATATCTACGCCGCGCGGGAGCAAAACCAATACGGCGTCAGCTCCCAAGGGCTGGCACTTGCCGTGGGAGCCAACGCCACCTACCTCCCCACATTGGACGCCCTGGCCAAACGCCTGCGCGAGGAGGCACGCCCGGGAGATCTGGTGCTGATCATGGGAGCCGGGGACATCGACAAAATCTACGGTTTTCTCTTTCCATAAGTCAAATGTTTTCGCCTCGGTTTTCCAAAAAGATGGAAAATCGAGGCGTTTTTCATTAGAAAATTTGAAAAATATGTTGACAAGTAAACATGAATCTGTTATAATATGGGTAGAATCGGTTCGTATGTCTATTGGGAACCGATGAAAAATATAAGGAGATAATGCAACCGACCCATGATAAAAGAGCGGTTTTCTTTTTTTGTTCTGCGGATCAACGCCATCAGTAAATACATCAACAAATTAAAGTTCGACTTTGCTCCCTGCTTTGGAATTAAAAACGTTCACATTTTCTGGATCTACGAGCTCCACACCCATCCCGAGGGATTGACGGCCTCGGAGCTTGCCTCACGCAATATGATCTCCCGCTCTTTGATCTCCCGCGAGATTGAAGACCTTTTGGACCGCGGCTATATTCAAATGGAAAAAAACACCCGCGGTAAGCGAATCAGCTACAACTCCCGCATTACCCTGACCGAAAGCGGAAAGCAGCTCGCCCTGAGCATTTCCAAAAAAGGATTGGAAATCCAGAATCGGGTCAGCGAGGGAGTCAGCGAGCACGATCTCATCATTTTTTACAACACCATGGAAAAAATGTACAACAACTTAAAGCGCATTGCGGAGGAGGACGAGCAAGAGCTTCTTGTTCCTGCAGATCCTGCCTCGTCGCAAGAATCCTGATAGAGGGCGAATCCTGACGCCAACACATCTCCCGTTTCGGGACCAAAAAAGGAGTTAATTTTTATGAGAGATTACGTTATTTTTACCGATTCCTGCGCGGATCTGACCCCCGAGATGTATCAAACCCTGGGGCTCCGCGTCATGCAGCTCGACGTGATTGTGGAGGGAGAGGCTCCCGTTCCCAACGATCGACTGGACATCAAAGAGATCTACGCAAAGCTGCGGGCCAAAAAATCGGCTTCTACCTCGGCGGTGAACATTGAACGCTTCCTGGAAACCTTTGGAAGTGCCGCAGAGGAAGGATTTGACGTGCTGTATCTTGGCTTCTCCTCGGGGCTGAGCAGTACCTTCAGTGCCGCCGCGGTGGCTATGGAGGAATTGAGCGGAAAATATCCCGACCGAAAATTCTACGCCGTGGACACCCTCTGCGCCTCCATGGGCCAGGGTCTTTTGGTCTACCACGCCGTAAAGCTGAAGGAGAGCGGTGCCGAGATTGAGGCTGTCCGTGATTTTGTAGAAAATAACAAGCTCAATCTTTGCCATTGGTTTACCGTAGACGACCTCTTCTTCCTCAAGAGAGGCGGACGGGTCAGCGCCGCCACCGCCGTGGTGGGCTCCCTGCTCAACATCAAGCCGGTCCTGCACGTGGACAACGCGGGCAAGCTGATCAACGTTTCCAAGGCGAGAGGCAGAAAGGCTGCCATTGATACCATGTTCAACAACATGAAAAAATCCATGCATTCCACCGGCAACGAGGTCGTTTATATCAGCCACGGGGACTGCATAGAGGACGCACAGTACCTGGCCGGTCGCATCAAGACCGAGTTGGGGATTCCCCAGGTGGACATCAACTACGTTGGTCCCGTCATCGGCTCCCATTCCGGTCCCGGAACCCTGGCATTATTCTTCTTTGGAAACGAGAGGTAATTGACGGATATGTTAATCGACGGACGTACATTGTGTGGCATGGTCATTTCTGCGGCCAATGCTCTGGATAATAATAAAACCACCATCAATAATATGAACGTGTTCCCCGTTCCCGACGGTGACACGGGTATCAATATGACTTTGACCCTGAGTGCCGTACGCGCCCTGGCCAATTATGACGGCAGCGTATCGGACTGCGCCGACAAGATCGCCAATACGGTTCTGCGCTCGGCCAGAGGGAACTCGGGTGCCATTCTTTCCCTGTTCTTCCGCGGTATGGCCAAGGCCCTCAAGGGCTTGGATCAGGCCAGCTCCGCCGACCTGGTGCGCGCCCTGCGCAGGGGTACCGACGAGGCCTACAAGGCCGTGATGCAGCCCACCGAGGGAACCATTCTCACGGTCATGCGCGCATGCGCCGAGAAGGCCGAGGAAAAGATCACCAAGGATTCCTATAAGGATGATCCCATTCACCTCTTTACCACCATGGTAAAGACCGCCGAGGAGACCTTGAAAAAGACGCCCGAGCTGCTCCCCGTGCTGAAGGAAGCCAACGTGGTAGATGCCGGCGGCTACGGATTTTTGTTTGTGATCTCGGGTATGTTGGCCGCGCTCAACAGCAACCCCGTAATTGCCGAGGAGGAGACCGGTGCCGTACAAAACCAGGCCAACTTTGCAGATTTTGATACCTCCTCCATCGTATTTGCCTACTGTACCGAGTGCATCATTGGCAAATCCAAAAAATATCGCGGCGAAGGCACGGCAAATGAGTTCCACGAATTCGTTGGTGCCATTGGCGACAGCGTGGTATTCATTGACGCCGAGGACATTATCAAGCTGCACGTACACACCAACCATCCCGGTCAGGTGATCGAAAAGGCCCTGGAATACGGTGAGATCGAATCCTTGAAGGTGGAAAATATGCGTCTGCAACACTCGGCTCTGGCCGATGAGGACCTGGTAGAAGCCGCGTCCGAGCCCGCCGTCGAAGCATCCGCCGCACCGCAAAAGCAATTCGGCTTTGTCAGCGTGTGCATGGGCGAGGGAATTCGCGATACCTTCCTGGATCTTGGCGTGGATCAGATCGTGTTTGGCGGTCAGACCATGAACCCCAGCACCCAGGATATTATTGACGGCGTGAACCGCACCCCCGCCGAGATCGTTTACGTCCTTCCCAACAACAAAAACATCTATCTGGTTGCCGTTCAGGCGGCCAAAATGATCACCGATAAGCAGGTGATCGTACTGCAAACCAAGAGCGTTCCCCAGGGAATTTCGGCCATGATCGGCTTTAATCCCGACGCCGACGAGGCAACCAACACCGCCTCCATGAACGAGGCCATTGCCGCGGTTCGTACCGCTCAGATCACCTACGCCGTGCGCGACACCTCCATTGAAGGAGTAAAGATCAGCAGCGGACAGACCCTGGCGCTGGTAGACGGCAAGATCCTCTGCTCCTCCGATAAGGAATCGGCTTGTCTTTCGGCCATTGGTGAGGAATTTGCATCCTACGCCTTCTTCACCGTGTTCTACGGTGCCGAGGTGGACGAGAACCGTGCCGCCGCCGCTGTGGAAACACTGAAGGAAAAGCTGGGAGAGGACGCGGAGATCGCCCTGATCCCCGGCGGACAGCCCATCTACGATTTCATTATTTCGGCTGAATAAAACAAAGAACCGCAGGCATTGCCATGGCAATGCCTGCGGTATTTTTATGCAAACGACAGATCCGCGCGGGACGGTATATCAAAGGCTTCAAAATAGCGTTCCTCCATGGGGATCCACTCCTCACGGAAGCGGCGTGCCCACACCTCGCCGTTGCGACAAAGGATTCGTCGTTCCTGCTCCTCGGGGCTCACGGTTACAAACACCCGCAGATCGGCGTAATCTCCAAACCGAGGATGGTGGCTGTACGAGCCCTCCACCACACGGATCGGGGCGGCAGCGATCTCCCGTTGCCCCGAGAGCGACATGGTTCCACAGTCAAAGATTCCGTAGGAAAAAGCCTCGCCCGTGGAAAGATGCGGCAGCACCTCCTCCATCACTCGCTCATAGTGCAAATTCCCTCCCGGCTCCCCCAGGCGTGCGGGAGTACGCAGGGCGGGAGGCAAAAAGAAATCGTCCATGTGGATCACGTCCACACCCAAAACCGTTTGCAGCCGAGCGGCCAGGGTGGTCTTGCCTGCGGCGGCGCGCCCGTCAATGGCGATCACGCAGGAGCCCTTGACCGATTGGATCTGCGCCACCCGCTCCAAGAGCGGCAAAAGGGTTGCGTATTCCCTACGAACAATGCGATAGGCAGGACGCTCCTTTTCCCGATAAAGGTCACTGTGATGCACCGCCGGCCTGCCCGCCGCGGTGTATTCCTTCAAAAAGCACTCCCATTCCGTCACCGAAAAGCCAAAGACGCCCTCGGTTACCAGACCCGTGGCGGTCTGCAGATAGGCATCCAACGCCTCGCGATGCGACGTTGCTACGGTGGCCGAGGCCACAAACATGGAGAACAACCAATCCACCGGAAGAGCCCGATGCTTCCAGGCCATCAGATCCACACGGCAGATCCCGTGGGAAATCTCCTCCATCAACGCGGCATGGGCATCGGCGGGAACCGTTTCCAGCTCCCGTTCCAGATAGCGGCGTGCCGCTGAGGTATCCTTCAGCAAATGCTCGGCCCCAAAGGCCGCCTGATAACAAAGCTTGGCCACATCCTGCGGTTGCATGGAGGGATGCCGACGGCATTGCTCCCGCAAAAAAGCATCAAAGGGTTTCATACGCCTTCCTCCCCGTCATCGGTTGGCAGGCGAAGGAATCCCAGAATCCCCTCCCCTGTGGGACACTCCACAATGGCCGAATGGTTGTGATGATTCCCCACCGCCACGTCCATGGTGTCCCCGTGAATGTGCAAAACGATCCCCATACGGGGCGGTTTCCCTTCACGGAAGGAAAAGACCACCAAATCTCCCACCTCCATAGGCTCGTTGGCTCCGTGCCAGAGGTGGATCTTGGGGAGCCGCGCGTACTCCACCCAGGAGGGGACCCAGGCAAAGCAACCGTGCACGCGGGTATCGGGATAGCGCAGAGGAAGGCCGTAGCCCGCCTTTTGAACGCACCAAAAGGCAAAGGCACCGCTCCAATCGGAATTCAGGCGTTCCTCGGTCACCTCGTCGGCATCGGCAAACAGCTCCAAAAAGGGATACAGGTTCCCCATGCCGCTATCCGAGTTTCCTTGATAATTTTTCTTTGCTTCCCGTTCCGCAATTTGCGCTAATCTCTGATTCATTGCCCATCGCCTCCGTTTGTTCTTGCTATTATTGTAGCATACAATTTCTTGAATTGCAAGGGATGTCCCAAAAAAGAATTTTACTTATAAGAAAGGCTCCCATGAGGCCATCACGGGAGCCTTTCTATTCGGCAAGCATACGTTGCCAAAAAGTTCTTATCCTTGATTGTTCGAGATCTGCTGTGCGGCGTTAAAATCCCCTTGATTGGGACTGCACAATGCGCCCCCTTCAACCGTGGGCTCTACCCAACGGTCTCTTTCTTGCTCGTGAAAATTATTGTACCAGCACTGCGGCGCTTCTTCCTTTTTCTTCTTTTTCCGTTTGCCAAAAAGCTTCTGAAACAGTTTCATAACGTCCTCCCATCCGATCTGCGGTTGTTAAGGAATCTCCTCGGTTTTATTATAGCAGAAAGTGCAACCCATGTCAAGAAAAACAGCAAAAATTCTCACCATTTTGGATGCGCTCGGCCGTACAGACCGTTCCAAGACGTTTTTTATAATTCCTTGTTTCTTTTCATTCCGGTTTCTACCGAATCCATCAAGGCACGGTACCGAGGATGCTCTCGCAAGGACGCCAAGCCGGGAGAGGTCAGCTTGGTTTGCAACCGTTGCAGCGGATCCGACGGAAATGGGAAAAAGAACCGAAGATTTACGTCTCGAAACAAGGGCGATCTCCATTGGGGATCCTTTGCAAACCTTTCCATTTCCTCCACATCGTAATGCACCATGCGTTCCAGATTGGATAGTGCCTCCTCTTCCCTGCCCAAACGCAGCTGCGCCTCGGCAAGCAACCGATACACATCCCCCGCCTCAAGATAATGCAGGGGAGGTACGGACGGCTCGTTTTTTACCGTGAGGGTTACCAGATCCTTGGCATATTCCAGAATTTGCACCTCGGCCTCGTACTGCTGACGAATTTGGTAGGTTTTAGCAAGATGAACCAACAGATCCAGAACCGCGTGGAGCGAATAGAGGATCCCATTTTGACAGTTGGCGGCCTCGGCCGCATAATTCTTTTGCCAATGGGCGCAATACGCCTGCATCAAATGAATATTCATATCGGCGCGGTGGGGGAATTTTTCCGCATGGAAGCGTGCCTGCTTGAAATTCCCATACGCGGCATGAAGAAGCACCAGGATCATGTGCGCCCGCAACACGTCGGTGGTGTTGGAGGAATAAGAGATGACGATATTGGCCTGGCGAATACATTCCTCGTAGATTTCTCGCGCGTGATCGGGATCAAACACGTCGTTTTCCGGATAGGAGAGCGCGATCCCCGACTCCAGCGAAGCCATTAACAATCCGGTGTGATTGGGATAGCGCTTGACGCCCTCCTGCAGAGCGTTGTACTGTTGGAGCAGGTGCTCCCGGGTCAGGGGACGCTTCCAGTGGGAGCACGCCGCGCGTACAATCTTGTTCACTTCCTCATCGTCGTTGCAATTTTTCATACCAAACAAAACGTCGGTGCTCACCCCAAAAACCGTTGCCAGGGGAACGATCAGCGCGATATCCGGCATACTGCAATCGTTCTCCCATTTGGAGATCGACTGTGCCGAGATATTCAACTGCCTTGCCAGCTCCTCCTGCGTAAGATTGCGTTCCTTTCGCAACCGTCGAATCACCTGTCCCATGGATTTTGACATACCCATTCCTCGCTCCTTTCGTGAATTTGATCTTGTTTTCTACAGTATAGCATACATTTTTGCCTATGTAAAGAGAGTTGACGGAGACCTCAACTCAACCGACGGTTAAGTTTTCCAACATAAAAAATCGGGCTGTTACGCAAACGCGTAACAGCCCTTTTATGATCAATTTGATCCTTTGATCAAATTCTCAATTCTATTAGTCCTTCAGAGCAGCCTGAGCAGCAGCCAGACGAGCGATCGGAACACGGAAGGGAGAACAAGATACATAGTCCAGACCAATGGTATGGCAGAACTCTACGGACGTGGGGTCACCACCGTGCTCACCGCAAATACCAACGTGGAGGTTGGGATTTACAGGCTTACCAAGGGTAACAGCCATGTTCATCAGCTTACCAACACCGGTTTGGTCAAGCTTTGCAAAGGGATCGTTCTCGAAGATCTTTGCATCGTAGTATGCGCCCAGGAACTTACCTGCGTCGTCACGGGAGAAGCCGTAGGTCATCTGGGTCAGGTCGTTGGTACCGAAGCAGAAGAAGTCAGCGTTAGCAGCGATCTCGTCTGCGGTCAGGCATGCACGAGGAATCTCGATCATGGTACCAACCTCGTAGTCCAGCTGAACACCGGCTGCGGCGATCTCTGCGTTAGCGGTCTCAACAACTACGGACTTCACGTACTTCAGCTCCTTTACGTCGCCTACCAGAGGAATCATGATCTCGGGTCTCATGTTCCACTCGGGATGAGCCTTCTGAACGTTGATAGCAGCGCGGATTACCGCGGTGGTCTGCATCTTTGCGATCTCGGGGTAGGTAACGGCCAGACGGCATCCGCGGTGACCCATCATGGGGTTGAACTCGTGGAGAGAAGCGATGATTGCCTTGATGCCTTCAACGCTCTTGCCCTGTGCCTTTGCCAGAGCTGCGATGTCTTCCTCGGTGGTAGGAACGAACTCATGGAGAGGAGGATCCAGGAAACGGATGCAAACGGGGTAGCCTTCCAGAGCCTCGTAGATCTTCTCGAAGTCGCCCTGCTGGTAAGGCAGGATCTTAGCCAGAGCTGCTTCTCTTTCAGCAGCGGTATCGGAGCAGATCATTTCGCGGAATGCGGCGATTCTGTCTGCCTCGAAGAACATATGCTCGGTACGGCACAGACCGATACCCTCAGCGCCCAGCTCGCGAGCCTTCTTAGCGTCTGCGGGAGTATCAGCGTTGGTACGAACCTTCAGCTTACGGCACTCGTCAGCCCATCCCATGATGATGCCGAAGTTACCGGAAATCTCTGCGTCAACGGTGGGAATCAGACCGTCGTAAATCTTACCGGTGGAGCCGTCGATGGAGATGCAATCACCCTCGTGGTAGGTCTTGCCTGCCAGAGTGAACTGCTTGTTCTCCTCGTCCATTGCGATCTCGCCGCAACCGGAAACGCAGCACTTACCCATACCACGGGCAACAACGGCTGCGTGAGAGGTCATACCGCCACGAACGGTCAGGATACCCTGAGCGGCCTTCATACCGGTAATGTCCTCGGGAGAGGTCTCCAGACGAACCAGAACTACCTTCTTGCCGGCTTCCTTCCAAGCCTCTGCATCCTCAGCGGAGAATACAACCTGTCCGCAAGCAGCACCGGGAGATGCGCCCAGACCGCGGCCAATGGGAGTAGCAGCCTTGAGAGCCTTTGCATCGAACTGGGGATGCAGCAGGGTGTCAAGGTTACGGGGATCGATCATCAGAACAGCCTCTTCCTTGGTCTTGTGACCCTCTTTTACGAGGTCAACAGCGATCTGGAGAGCTGCGGGAGCGGTTCTCTTACCGTTACGGGTCTGGAGCATGTAGAGCTTCTCGTTCTCAATGGTGAACTCCATATCCTGCATATCGTGGTAGTGGTTCTCGAGGATCTCGCAAACCTTTACGAACTGCTCGAAAGCTGCGGGGAACTTGTTAGCCATCTCTGCGATGGGCATGGGAGTACGAACGCCTGCAACAACGTCCTCACCCTGTGCGTTGGTCAGGAACTCACCCATCAGCTTCTTCTCGCCGGTAGCGGGATCACGGGTGAATGCAACACCGGTGCCGCAGTTGTCACCCATGTTACCAAATGCCATAGCCTGTACGTTTACAGCGGTACCCCAAGAGTAGGGAATATCGTTGTCACGACGGTATACGTTTGCGCGGGGGTTGTCCCAAGAACGGAATACGGCCTTAACCGCACCGATGAGCTGCTCCTTGGGATCGGAGGGGAAATCGGAACCGATCTTTGCCTTGTACTCAGCCTTGAACTGGTTTGCCAGCTCCTTGAGGTCCTCAGCGGTCAGTTCAACGTCGAGCTTAACGCCCTTCTCTTCCTTCATCTTGTCGATGAGCTCTTCAAAGTACTTCTTACCAACTTCCATAACGACGTCGGAGTACATCTGAATAAATCTACGGTAGCAGTCGTATGCCCAACGAGCATTGCCGGACTTCTTAGCCATAACCTCAACAACATCCTCGTTCAGACCCAGGTTCAGGATGGTATCCATCATACCGGGCATGGATGCGCGAGCACCGGAACGAACCGATACCAGCAGGGGGTTCTCCAGGTCGCCGAACTTCTTGCCGGTAACCTCTTCCATCTTTACAATGTACTCCATGATCTCTGCCATGATGTCGGCGTTGATCTGTCTGCCATCCTCATAGTACTGAGTGCAGGCCTCGGTGGAAATGGTAAAGCCCTGGGGAACGGGGAGACCGATCTTGGTCATCTCTGCCAGGTTAGCGCCTTTACCGCCGAGCAGCTCACGCATGGATGCGTCGCCCTCGGAAAACAGGTAGCAATACTTCTTTGCCATGTTTAGTAATCCTCCATATATAAGAATTAAATTGTTTGACACTGCCGAAAGTCCCCGTTTGGGATCACCGCCCGGATTCGACATTTACAATACAGGTCATTATATCATATTTTTTTCCATTTTTCCATAGTTTTGTTCAACATAATATCACTTTTTTCTGTAAATTTTTTGTGAACAGGTCACAAAGCCCCCAAAAAGGGTTTGACACTTCCCTTTTTTTATAGTATAATAATGGCACAAACAAACGATTATTCCACGATGCGGTCGGTCCTTCACGGATCGGGCGCGTTTTGCCGTTTTCCGCCTCGGCCCGACGGCGGAAAACAGAAAGGACGATTCCATGGCAGATATTTTTGACCTCTTTAAGCAGATCGCAAAAAAGGAGGATTCCGCAAGTGCCCCCATTACCTGGATCATCGCAGGTCTTGGCAACCCCGGCGACAAATACCGCCTGACCCGCCACAACGCCGGCTTTTTGACCATTGACAGCATTGCCGATCGAGCAGGCGTACGCATCCACCGCGCAAAGTTCCAATCCCTTTGCGCCGAGGCCACGGTCTTTGGGCATCGGGTGCTGTTGATGAAGCCCCAGACTCTGATGAACGCCTCGGGTGCCGCCGTGCAGGAGGCCGCCGCCTTTTACAAGATCGCCCCCGACCACATTCTGGTGATCTCGGACGACATTGCCCAGGCCCCCGGCAAGATGCGCTTTCGCACCAAGGGAAGCGCGGGAGGACAGAAGGGCTTGAAGGACATCATCACCTGCATGGGCACCGACGCCATTCCCCGTCTTCGCATGGGCGTGGGAGAAAAGCCCCACCCCGACTACGATCTGGCCGATTGGGTGCTCTCCAACTTCCCTCCCAAGGACCTGGCACTGCTGCAGGGCTGCTTTGACTGCGCGTGGCAGGGTCTTGAGAAGATCCTGCAGGGCGACGCGGAAGGAGCCATGCAGATCTGCAATTCCCATATTCCCACGGAGCTCTGATCCCCATGAGCATTCTTACCCAAACCATTCGGCTGGACACCGAGTATCGCCAGTTGTTGCGGGTCCTGGAACGGGATTTTGCCGCCAAGCCTCTGCCCATTGTGGCCTCTGGCCTGTGCGACGGTGCCACCGAGGTCTTTTTGGCGGCCCTCCTGGAGGATAGCCGCAAAGCACGCAAAAACCGTTGCGCCCTGATCCTTTGCCCCGAGGAAAAAGATTGCGTTCGCCTCTGCGCCTCTCTGGAACGCTTTGGCCTGCGCGCCGGCTTCTTTATGGCCAGGGACCTCACCTTTTATAACATCACCGCCTCCCATGAGTACGAGCATGAGAGGCTTCACGTGCTGTCCGGAATCCTTGGAGGAGTCTATGACGCCGTGGTCACCACCCCCGACGCCGCGCTGGGATACACCATTCCCCCCAAGCGGTTGCAGGAGGCCTCCATCGTCATCTCCGACACCGATCTGCTCCATCCCAAGGAGCTTTCGGCACGGCTGTTGGATTGCGGATACTCCCGGGTGGATCTGGTGGACAGTCCCGGGCAGTTTGCCCTGCGTGGCGGGATCATCGACATCTTCCCTCCCAACGGACGGTTTCTGGACAGCGATGGCGGCGAGACCACCGGTGCGCACGCGCTGCGCATTGAGCTTTTTGGCGACGAGATCGACCGCATGGGGCTGTTCGAGCCCGACACCCAGCGCATGACGCAGGACGTGGTGGCAGCCTCCTTTGCACCCGCGCGGGAGCTGCTTGCCAATGCCGAGGTTTTAGAAAAGCTGAAAAAAGCCATTTCCCTGCAGCTGCGGCAGACCCACGACGAGCGCATCTGTGAGGAGCTGATCAAGGAAGCCCACGCCGTGGACAACGCACGGGAGCATGGTGGAAGCATCCACTTCCTTGACAAATACATTACTCTGGTCTATCCCGAGCGCACCTCCCTGCTGGATTATTTTGACGAAACGCATTTGGTGATCCTGCGAGGCACCAACGCCATTCACGACCGTCTCCAGGCCTCTCGCTGGCATTTGGATCAAACGGTGGTGGAGCTGTTGGAGGGAGGTACCATCGCCTCGAAATACACCGATTACGCCAAGCCCAATACGGCGTTGGAGCTCTTCTATGACGTCAACGTCTCGCTTCACGCCGATTCCATTGCCTACAAGGCCACCGACCACCGCCTGGCGGGGCTCTTCGGATTCCGCACCCGTCATACCGTGTCCTACGCCGACAACGAGGAGCTCTTCCTGGAGGATCTGCAAAATTACGTGCAGAGTGGCTACCGTTGCGTGGTTCTGACCGAAAATGACGCCGCCTCCCGTTTGCTGGACGGCAGATTGCGGGAACAGGGCTTTGTTCTTCAAAGCGAGGAGCAGCTTCTGGAGCCCGACGGCCGCGGGGCCGTAACCCTGCTCTCCAAGGAAACCATGCCTGGCTTTGAGCTGATGGTTCCCAAGATCGCGGTGCTCTCGGTCAACCCCGAAAGCCACGGAGGAAGTCTTTCCCTGTCCTCCAAGGGAGCCCTGCGAAAAAAGAAAAAAAAGAACACCAAGAGCATTCTCTCCTACGCCGAGCTGGAGGTGGGGGACTACGTGGTGCACGAGACCTACGGTATTGGCCAGTACACCGGCATTGAGACCCTGACCTGTGACGGTGTGACAAGAGACTATATCGGCATCCGCTACGCGGGCAGTGACAAGCTCTTTTTGCCCGTGGAGAAGCTGGATAAGGTATCCAAATATATTGGTGCCCACTCCGATGACGGCCTGGTAAAGCTCTCCAAAATGGGAAGCGACTCCTGGAAGAAATCCAAGGCGCGGGCCAAGGCGGCGGTCAAGGATATGGCCAAGGAGCTGATCCAGCTCTACGCCGAGCGGTTACGCCGCCCGGGCCACGTCTTCCCCGCCGACGATACCTACCAAAAGGCCTTTGAGGACGCCTTTGAATATGAGGAGACCGAGAGTCAGCTCTCGGCCGTCAACGAGATCAAGAGCGACATGATGCGCGCCGTTCCCATGGACCGTCTGCTTTGCGGCGACGTGGGCTACGGAAAAACCGAGGTCGCCCTCCGCGCCGCCTACAAGGCCGTTTTGGGCGGAAAGCAGGTGGCCATTCTGGTTCCCACCACCCTCCTGGCACTCCAGCATTATCAAACCATCCTCAGCCGTATGCGCTCCTTTGCCGTCAACGTGGATATGCTCTCCCGTTTCCGCACTCCCAAGCAGCAGGCTCTGACGCTGCGCCGCCTGGAGCGAGGCGAGGTTGATATTATTGTGGGAACCCACCGTCTGCTCTCCAAGGACATTCGGTTCCACGATCTGGGACTGGTGATCGTGGATGAGGAGCAACGCTTTGGCGTAGCGCAAAAGGAGAAGCTGAAGCAGATCTGCGACGGCGTAGACGTGCTTTCTCTTTCGGCCACCCCCATTCCCCGCACCCTGAACATGGCCATGGGAGGCATCCGGGATATTTCGATCCTGGACGATGCCCCCGGGGACCGTCTGCCCATTCAGACCTACGTGCTGGAGGAGGATGGATTGATCATTGAGGAGGCCATTCGTCGGGAGCTCCGTCGGGGCGGACAGGTCTTTTACCTGCACAACTCGGTGGAAACCATCAACAGCCTTGCTGCCCGTCTTTCCGCCGCCGTCCCCGAGGCACGCATCACCGTGGCCCACGGAAAAATGGACAAGGACGAGCTGGAAAAGATCTGGGAGCAGATGCTGGCCGGAGAGATCGACATCCTGGTCTGCACCACCATCATTGAGACCGGCGTGGACATTCCCAACGCCAACACCCTCATCGTTTCCAACGCCCACAAGCTGGGCCTCTCCCAGCTCCACCAGATCCGCGGCCGCATCGGTCGTTCCTCCCGCCGCGCCTACGCCTATTTCACCTTTCCCGCCTACCGTGCCATCCCCGAGATCGCTCAAAAGCGTCTGGAGGCCATTCGGGAATACGCCGAATTTGGCGCGGGCTTCAAGATCGCGCTACGGGATATGGAGATCCGCGGTGCCGGCAACATTCTCGGTGCCGAGCAGCACGGACATCTGGATGCCATTGGCTACGATCTTTATATCAAGCTCCTCAACCGCGCCGTGCTGGAGGAAAAGGGCGAGAGCAGCGAGCCCGAGGTGGAATGTGCCGTTTCCCTCAACTTTGACGCCTTCCTCCCCGAAAAATACGTCCCCTACCCCGCCCAGCGCATGGCGCTTTACAAAAAGATCGCCTTGATTGCCACGGAGGAGGATCTCTCGGACGTGACCGACGAGCTCCTGGATCGCTTTGGCGAGCTTCCCGCGGCAACGCAAAACCTCTTGCAAATTGCCCTGATCCATTCCACCGCTGTCAAGTGCCGCATCACCGCGGTGCGCCAGGATGGCAACGAGATCCACATCTATCCGCAAAAAATCGACTTTGACGCCTGGTCTCAGATCTCGGAGCTCTACCCCGGCAAGCTCCGCATCCTAATGTCGGGAGATATGCACCTCTGCCTGCGGTTGCAAAAGGGCGACACCCCTCTGACCCTCATTCACAAAATATTTGAAAAATATATGGAAATCGGTCACGAAAAGGGATAGACAAATCCCAAAAAATCCTGTATAATAGTACTATCCTTTGGAAAGGAATCAAAAACATTATGAAATCCTACACCCGCCGCCTCCTTGCGTTGCTCCTGGTCGCCGTGATGGCACTCACCTGCCTGTGCGCCTGCTCCGGAAGAGGCAAAACCCTGCTCTCCATGAGTAAGGATGGCATTTCGGTCACCTTCTCGGCCAACGAATACGAGCTGATGCTCAGCCGCATCAAGGGAACCCTTTCCCAGTATCAGTATCAGGTCAACGACCAAAGCTTTTGGAATCAAAAGGACAAATACGACGGCACCAATTTTCAGACCCTGAATGAGTTCTACAAGGACAGCGTACTGAACAACTGCCGCAACTACCTGGTGGCCCTCTACCTTTTTGAAGCCGAGGGGCTGGAGCTGACCGAGGAGGCCTACGAAAACGTGGCCGACCTGATGGATGAGCTGATCCGCACCGACGGCGACGGCTCCAAAACCAAGCTCAACTCCCTCCTGTCCGCCTACGGCGTGAACTACGATATTCTGGAGGGGATCTACCTGATGCAGGAAAAGATCTCGGCGCTCCAGCTCCATCTGTACGGCAAGAACGCCTCCCTGATCGGCTCCAACGTCAAGGACGAGTATCTGGCCGAGAATTACGTGCACTTCCATCAGATCTTCCTCCCCAAGTACAACTACGTCTATGAAACCGACAAAAACGGTGACACCATTTACTACTACGATGAGGAAAGCTCCCAGAAGGGGCACATCTGCTACGACAGCGGCAACGGCGTTCCCGGGACCAAGGAGGACGGCACCCCCATCACCGACGCCAACGGCGATACCGTTTACTTTGTGAACGACGGCCAGTTCAAGACCATTGCCTACGACAGCGTCAACGGCATCCCCTCCCACGTCATGGAGGAGGACGGGAAATCCTACAAGACCGAATTTTTGACCGAGGACGAGCTGAAGGAGCTGACCCTGAAGGCCGAGGCCCTGAACACTACCCTCAAGGGCTCCACCTACGAGGACTTTGAAAAGATCATGACCGAGGAAAACGATGCCATGGGCACTCCCAACGAGTACCTGGACGGCTACTATCTCAAATCCGGCCTGGATTATTCGGCCTCGGGAGAGGATTACGAGTATCTGGACGACATCATTAAGGCTCTTGCCACCATGGAGGACGGCGACGTCACCCTGGTATCCTCCACCTACGGCTTCCACGTGATCAAAAAATATCCCCACTCCGAAAAAGCCTATGAAAAGGAAGAAAATACCGCTTGGTTTGAGGACTTTAACACCAACCTCATCGATTCCCTTTTCCTGGAGCTCTGCCAATCCTACTACGGTGACATCAAGATAAACGAAAAGGTTTGGGTCGACACGCCCGATATGCTGACCGTGGGCATCAACTTCTATTATTGATCCCCCGTCCCCCAAAAGAGCATGGGAAGAATCTTCTTCCCGTGCTCTTTTTTTCTTTCCAAGCCTCTTGACAAACGGGAGATCCTGTGCTATAATACCATCGAACCGCATAAAATCGGGGGTGCTCTCCTGCAACGGAGGGCTGAGATGGCGTACGCCGAACCCTTTTACCTGATACGGATAATACCGGCGTAGGGAGATTTCCATAGATGGACGAAAAAAGAAAGTCGACGCTTTTTTCCTCGTCATAGCGAATTGACCGCACGGAGATTTCGTGCGGTCAATTTCTATTTTAGGAGGTGTTTTTATGTTAAAAACACGATTGTCGAGGATCATTGCGCTTTGTGAATGTGCCCTGATGCTGGCTCTGGCCGTGGTACTAAGCTACATCAAGTTCTGGCAGCTTCCCTTTGACGGATCCATCACCCTCTTTTCCATGCTCCCCATCTGCCTGGTGTCCATCAAATACGGGCTGAAATGGGGACTGGGTACCGCCTTTTGCTACTCCTGGTTCCAGATCCTGCAGGGCGGCGTCTTTGCCTGGGGGCTGACCCCCGGGATGCTGATCGCCTCCCTCTTTTTGGACTACATCCTGGCCTTTACCGTGCTGGGATTGGCCGGACTCTTTCGCAAAAAGGGATACCTTGGCATGGTGGCCGGTGTGGCCATGGTCTGCGTGCTCCGCTTCCTGGTGCATTTTGTGGCCGGCGTGGTTCTTTGGGCCAATCTGGAGGAGTTCGTTGCCTTTGGACAGGAATGGATCAACCGCCCCGTGCTCTATTCGATCTGCTACAACGGCATTTATATGCTCCCCGAAACGGTTCTGACCACCGTCATGGCGGCCATTCTCTTAAAGGTGCCTCAGGTCAAACGCATCATTGCCCAGGTTCCCACCGTCAAAGAGGGGGATCCGGAATGAAAAGCCCCCTGTTTTTCTGCTCCCTTCTGATCTCCGGCGCGATCCTTGCGGGATGCGCGTTGGTGGCCGGCTCGGAGCTGGTGTGGGTGGGTCTTGGCGGAATGTTGATTTCCTGCATCTGGTATTTCAGCACCCCCATTGCCAAATATTTTGCCACCTTTTATCCCAAGGTCCCTACCGACCAATCCAAGTAAACGCTTCCCCTGCCGCCCGCAAGCCTTGCGGGCGGCTTTTTCTGTCCCGCTCTTGACAAAAGACGCAAAATGCGGTATAATAAAGCCGCAGCTTCGTTGGGCGATCGCGCGGTATGGTGCCGAAAGGTATTACCGTGAGGAAAGTCCGGGCTTCACAGGACAGGATAGCTGATAACGTCAGCCACGGGTAACCGTCGGGAAAGTGCAACAGAAATAAACCGCCGAGCAATCGGTAAGGATGGAAAGGCGAGGTAAGAGCTCACCAGTTCCTATGGTAACATAGGTCCGCTGTAAACCCTATCCGAAGCAACACCCCAGGGAACGCTGGTCCGGCATATGTTCCGAGGTGGCACGGGAGTGATCCCGAAGCATTCCGGTGACGGCATGCGCAGATTGATGACCGCCCTTGACAGAACCCGGCTTACAGACGGAGCTGCACCTCACAAACACCGAAAGGTATGGAAGTTATGAAATATCGAATCCTTTTGTTTCTTCTCTCCGCCATCCTGCTCCTGCCCCTGCTCGCCTCCTGCGGCGGCGAGCGGCACGACCTGCTCTACTCCACGGAGGTAGACGGCGTCACCTATTGTGTTCGCGGCTCGGGAACACGGGCCAAGCAGCTGGTGATCAAGCAGGGCGATGCCCTGCTCTGGACCACGACGGTCCGCGTGGACCGCAAGGTGGGAAGTCTGCGAGGCACCTACGGGCTTCAGGTATTGGATCTAAACTTTGACGGACATCTGGACGTGATGATCGTGGACGGCGTTGCCGGTGACTGTCGCTCCTATCTCTGTTGGCTCAAGGATCCCGAAAGCGGTGACTACGTGGCATCGAAGGCTCTTACGGGGCTGTGCAATATTCAAACCGACGAAAAGCTGAAGGCCGTGTTTGCCTTTACCCACAGCTTCCAGCAGGACAAGGAGTACGCCGACGTTCAGGCCGCCACCATTACCACCGATACCACCACCAAGTATCTCTGGACCGAGGACGGAGCCCTGGTTCCCGAAACCCGCGCCTCCATCACCTTCTACTCCGAAACCAATCTCTACTGCTACTCGGTGTCCTATTACAACGAAGCCGAAAAAGATTTTGACGATTCCAATGACAAATGGCTGACCCCCGAGGAATACGCCGCGTGCGATATGAGCTTTCTCTATTATTTCAAATAAATGCAAAAAGAGCCCGAATGAAGCTTCATTCGGGCTCTTTTTGGGGCAGGCGGGCAAGGAGGCGAAAGCCGTTCTCCTTTAACCATCGGTTCCATTGGTCATAAGCGGGATAAACCCGATAAACCTCCCGATAAAACCGGGGAGAGTGATTCATTTCCTTTCGGTGACAAAGCTCGTGCACCACAATGCAATCCAACACCTGGGGCGGTGCCAGCAGGAGCAGGCAGTTAAAATTCAAATTCCCCTTGGCCGAACAACTGCCCCATTTGGTGCGCTGACTGCGCACGGTGATCCTTCCGTAGCTCACGCCGATCTGCGCGGCGTAATGCGCTACGCGGGCGGGCAGGATCCTTGCCGCCTCCTCGGCCAAGGCAGTCAGCTCCTCACGGGTCAGGGGCGGGATTTCCTTTTGCTCCGCGGCGCGGCGGTTCCGTACGGCCAGATGCTTTTCGATCCAGCCCCGATGCGCCTCTACAAACCGCTCCACCGCCGACGCTTCGGTGCCGTAAGGAGCACGCACCAAAAGTCCCTTGGCTCCAATCTCCAGCGCCAGCGTGCGACGCCGACTGTAGATCACCTGATATTCCATTCGTCACAACTCCTTTCCCAACACAAAAAGGAAATTGGAATCGGCGCGCACCACGGGTGCAGGCCTGACGCCCAACTTCCTTTTTATTTCTTCTTTTTCCACAAGCGGTGCTTGATCCGGGATGCCAGACATCTGGCCATATGCAAGGGATAGCGCAACGGGTAGATGCTCTGCCACAGGGCGGCATAAAAGCGATACCCGCGGGCATTGGCCATCACGTGCCTCTCCCCACGATAAAACTCGGTCACCACGCCTAAAATCCACTCCTCGGGGATCTTCTCCTTGGAATAGGTATTGTCCCCGCGGATCACGTAGTAGCCGTCCTTTACGGCAATCACGCGATGCAGCACGTAGCGACCGTCGGGATACCGGTACAGGGGCAGATCCCAACGCTTGAGCCGTTCCTCCCCCTTGGCACGCAGGATCACCCGATCCCGTCGGTTGCGGAGCATGGGCCACATACTCACCCCCGACGTGGTACTCACATAGACCCCTTCCTGCCGCAGCTGCTCCTCAATACTGATGCTCATACCAGGCAGTGATGCTCCTTCAGCAGCTCTACCACACGGTGAACGTCGGTCTTGGCAACGGCCGGCTCAACCTCGTATTCCTGCAACAGTGCCTCTACCAGATCGGCCTCGGTGCAGTCCTTCTCGGTCATTTGATTCCAAAGAAAGGCACCCGTTTCATTCAAACGGATCATTCCGTGAAACTGCTTGCTGGTCTCTCCAACGGGAACCGCCAAGTAGGACGCTCCCACCTTTTGAATAGTAAAATCCGGATTGATTCTCATGATCGTATCCTCCTTTTAATTCGATTGTAAGCGCATGGTGTTATACGCAAGATGAGCCGCCTCGTCCGAAATGGTGCAGGACAGCACGTAAAAGGGCAGGCTCTCCAGCATGGCGTTCATCATGATCAAGCGTTGATTAACCGATGCCCGTCCGCCGCGCAAATAGAGCTGGTGCATCAGGCGGTTCAGGGTTTCCTCGGGCGTGGCGGGACGAATGGCGTTCTTCTCTCCCCGCTCCAAAAAGCAGATGCCCGCCACAGGGGCCGAAAGGTTCATGCCCCAATCCTCTTTGCCGTTCCAGGGGGTGCCGTGCACCGTAAAGCTGCCGTCCGCCTCCAGACGGTACAAGGGCTTGTCTCCATTGAGCACCCGTGCTCCGGGAATGTTCTTGAGCCAAAGGGCGGTATGGGTGGATTTGCCCACGCCGCTCCGCGCGGCAAAGGCATAGGCACGGCCGTCCACCTCCAGCACGGAGGAATGTAGAAGAAAGATATTGTACGCGGCGATCTTCTCACAAATATTCCGATACATACAAATGCTCTCGCAATACCCTTCCGAAAACTCGCCGTGCTTTTGCTCCTCCAGGATCTCGTCGCCGGTAACCGACACCGAAAAATCGTACTCCTCACCCGAGCAAACATACTCGCGGCATTGACGCTCCAAAAAGGAATAGCGATTCTCCACGCGGATCCGAACGCCTGCCAAACGAATAATAAACATATGCTTCCTCCTTTCCACACATCCGATCCCGTTTATTCTACCATATTTGCGCGGGAATTGCAATAGTTTTTTCAAAAAAGCCCGTGGGAGAATCTTTCAAGGATCAAGACTTGCAATATTTTGTCTTTTTATTGCTATCTTGCTCTTTTTGGAGAAATGCGCCAAAAAAAGTTGCAATCCGCCAAAACCGTGGTATAATGAAGATAGTATTTTTCAAAACGCTAACGAAAGGAATCTGCTTATGCTGAAGAAACTTCTCGCGCTCCTCCTTGGCGGATGCTTACTGTGCTCCGCGCTGACCGCCTGCACCCCCTCCCCCGTCCCACCTGCCAACAGTACGACAGTGGCCGCGCAAACCACGGCCGATCCTACCCCCGAGGAGCCCACCACCGCGACCCTGCGCGTAATGAGCTTTAATATCTGGGGCACCATGGCGAAAAACGGCGACGGAAGCCTGACCGACGCAACGAAAAACCGCATCATCGCCATTCGCCAAGAGATCCTGAATCACAATCCCGACGTACTCGGTCTGCAGGAGGATGCCCCCGCATGGATCGACGTACTGGATCTTGAGGAGCACGGCTACACCGTTCTCTATGATAACACCATTGCCTCCGGCGAAAACTGCTCCATTTGGTATAAGAGCGACATGAAGCTCCTGGAAAGCGGTAGCTTTTGGCTCACCGACTCCGGAGAGCCCGGCGCGGCACTGACCATCCGGGATCTGTTTGAGGAAAACGGCGCCTATCAGCTCTCGGCCGAATATCTGACCCAACTCCAGTTGACCTCCGCCATGCAAAACACGGTTCTCACCTCCACCCGTCGCAATTACATCGACGATGACGGTGTACTCCAGTCCTCTGGCGGCTATCAGTATCTCAACAAGCGTCGCATGACCTACGCCGTATTTGAGATTGAGGGACAGCCCGTGCTCTACGTCAATACCCACCTGCAGCATCGAAGCCCCAACGCCGACTACGCCACCAAGGCATTTACACAGCTGCGGAACCTGGAGCGCATCAAGCAGTTCCACCTGATCCAAAAGCAGATCGCGATCATCGAGTCCAACTACGAGGATCTGCTGGTTACGATCTCGGGAGACTTCAACGATATTCCCGACTCGGATATTCACAAAGAGGTTTTAAAGAGCTACACCGATACCTCCCTGGTTGCCAAAAAGAGCTTTGGCTACACCCAGAGCTCCATGAACCTGGCCTTTGAGGATGCCGCCCAAGGGGACAACTATCCCTCTCCCAACGAAACCAAGCGGGGCAACAAGCTGGACTACATCTTCATTTCCAAGGAAGGCTTTACCGTGGCGGTCTACCGCACCTGCTCGGGCAAGGCCACCATCACCGCCGTGGACGGGACTCAAAAGACCATCTACACCTCCGATCACTGCCCGATCCTGACCGATCTGCAATTCCCCGCCAAGCCCAATTCCTGATTCCATCCACCGCCTTTTCGAGGTTCTCTTCGAAAAGGCGGTTTCCTTTGAAAAAAACATCGACAGGAATTGACATACCGTACAAAGTATGGTATAATCATATTTGTATGTTTTCTCAAAGGAGGGATAAGGAATGCTATTTGGAAAACACCTGAATCGGTACTACCTGCGCTATGCGGGCGTACTGTTCTTGGGGTTGGTTGCGTTGATCCTGGTGGACTACGCCCAGCTCACCATCCCGAACCTGTATCAAATGGTCATCAACGGGATGAATGACGGCATGGTTTTCTCTGACGGGCAATGGTACGTGTTTGATATGGATTTTCTTCTGGATCACATCTGCCGCCCCATGATCTTTATTATCTTGATCCTGGTAGTGGGACGCTTTCTATGGCGAATCTGCTTTTTCGGCTCGGCCATCAAGGTGGAGACCGATCTGCGGAACCGAATGTTCAACCACAGCAAGGATCTCTCCCGCCAGTATTATCAGGTCAACAAGGTTGGTAACCTCATGTCTCTGTACACCAATGACCTGGATACCGTGCAGGAATGCTTTGGCTCGGGCATTTTGATGCTCTGCGACGCCGTCTTTCTTGGCGGCATGGCTCTGTTTAAAATGTTCAAAATGGACGCCATGCTCACGGGACTTTCCCTGATCCCCATCGCCTGTCTTCTGGTGGCCTCCATCGTTGTGGGAAAACACATGATGCGCAAGTGGGATGTTCGCCAGGCGGCCTTCTCGGATCTCTCGGATTTCTCCCAGGAAAGTTTCTCGGGCATTGCCGTGATCAAAGCCTTTGTAAAGGAAACCAAGGAGCTCTTGGCCTTTAAAAAGCTGAATCAGCAAAACGAAAAGGCCAACGTGGACTACACCAAGATCTCGGTGCTGATGCGTATTTGCGTTACCCTCTTTGTGGAATCGGTCATTTGTGTGATCCTGGGCTACGGCGGCTACCTGGTTTGGCGAGGCGATTTCAACGCCGGTCAGCTGGTGGAGTTCATCGGCTACTTCAACACCGTAATCTGGCCTGCCATGGCGGTTTCGGAGCTCATTGAAATGTCCTCCCGCGGCAAGGCCTCTCTCAAGCGTATCAGCGAGCTTCTGGACGCCGAGCAGGACGTGGTTGACCGTCCCGACGTCCGTCCCGCAAACGAGCTGAAGGGGAGAATCGAGTTCCGCGATCTGACCTTCCGCTACCCCGACGGCGAATACGACGCCCTCTCCCACATCTCCTTTACCATTGAGGCCGGAGAGAACGTGGGACTGGTTGGAAAAACCGGTGCGGGAAAGACCACGCTGGTGGATCTGATCCTGCGCACCTACAACGTTCCCGACGGTACGATCTTTATTGACGGATATGACGTCAATACCATTCCCATCCGCCAGGTGCGTGAGGCCTCGGCCTACGTTCCGCAGGACAACTTTTTGTTCAGCGATACCATTGAAAACAACATCGCCTTTTCCGGAAGAACGGACCCCGCCGCCGTGGAGGCTTCTGCACGCTTGGCCGACGTCCACGGAAACATTGCCGAGTTTAAGGAAGGCTACCAAACCGTGCTGGGCGAGCGTGGCGTGACCGTCTCGGGCGGACAAAAGCAACGAATTTCCATTGCCCGCGCCTTGATGAAGGATGCCCCCATTCTGATCCTGGACGACTCGGTATCGGCCGTAGATACCAAGACCGAAAAGGTGATCCTGGAAAACCTCCGCAACACCCGCAAGGGACGCACCACCATCCTGATTGCTCACCGCGTTTCTACCATTGAACGCATGGACAAGATCCTCTTTATCGACGATGGCAAGCTCCTTGCCGTTGGTACTCATGAGCATCTCTACGAAACCTGCCTCGATTACCGTCGCATGGTCGATCTTCAAAAGCTGGAAGACGAAGGAGGCGAAGATAACAATGCGTGAATTTTACCCGTTGCTCATTGTGGGAGCCGTTGTTGGACTGCTTTCCACCTGCTTTATCCTGGCCTACGCCATGATGAAAAACAAAAAGGAAGCCATTGGCTTTGACCGCAATATGAAGGACGGCGAGATCGTACGGCGACTGCTGAAGTATCTCAAGCCCTACTGGACGCGCTTCGCCTTTATCGGCGTGATCATGCTGGCCTCCATTGCTTACGATATCGTGTCCCCCTTGATCGTTGGCTACATCGAGGAGACCGTGAAGTCCGACTTCCCCCTCTCCCGCCTGTACGTTGCCGTTGCCGTGTACGCGGGGATGCTGATCCTCTCTCTGATCTGCACCTACGTCCAGGCCATCGTGCTGCAAAAGACCGGTCAGCAGATCCTATCCCAGATGCGCCTGGATCTCTTTACCCACATCGAGTCCCTCTCCCACGAGCAGCTCAACCAGATCCCCGTAGGTAAGCTGGTGACCCGTGTGACCAACGATACCAACGCCATCTCCATGATGTTCACCAATATCCTGGTCAACCTGATCAAGAACTGCTTTGTGATCATTGGCGTTCTGATCGCCATGTTCTGCTTGAACTACGAGCTCACCTTGATGGTGCTCTGCTTTGTTCCCTTCATCATCCTCTTTACCATCATCTTCCGTAAGTTCTCCCGCAAGGCCTACCGCAAAGTCAAGGACGGCACCACCGACATCAACACCTATCTTTCCGAAAACCTCTCGGGCATTAAGATCACCCAGATCTTTAACCGCGAGGAGCAGAAGATGAAGGAGTTTAGCGAGAAGTGCAACGCCCTGGGAAAGGCCAAGCGCGATCAGATCTTTGTGTTTGGCATCTTCCGCCCCGTGGTGTATATGCTCTATATCTCCTCGGTGCTCTGCCTGCTCTATCTGGGAGGTCGCGGCTACATCCGGAACACCGAGTTTATGGGACAGGTGCTCACCAGCGGAACCGTGGTCACCTTCTATATGTACATTTCCAAGTTCTTTAACCCCATTCAAAGCCTTGCCGAGCAGTTCAACTGGCTCCAATCTGCCTTTGCCTCGGCCGAAAAGATCTTTACCGTGTTTGATATGGAGCCCGCCGTGGTGGACGAGCCCGACGCGATGGAATTGGATGAGATCCAGGGCGAGATCGAGTTCAAGAACGTGTGGTTCTCTTACATCCCCGACGAATGGGTGCTCAAGGACGTTTCCTTCCACGTATCCCCCAAGGAGACAGTTGCCTTTGTTGGTGCCACCGGCTCGGGAAAATCCACCATCCTCTCCCTGATCTGCCGAAATTACGATATTCAAAAGGGACAGATCCTCATTGACGGAATTGACATTAAGAAGATCAAGATCTCTTCCCTGCGCCGCCACTTTGGTCAGATGCTCCAGGACGTGTTCCTCTTCTCGGGAACCATCCGCTCCAACATCATCCTCCGGGAGGAGGGAATCTCCGACAAGGAGATTATGGAGGCCTGCCGCTACGTTAACGCCGACTCCTTTATCAATAAGCTGGACGGCGGCTTGGACGAGGTGGTGCGCGAGCGCGGAAACAACTTCTCCGCAGGCCAGCGTCAGCTCCTCTCCTTTGCACGAACCATCATCCACAAGCCCTCGGTGATGATCCTGGACGAGGCCACCGCAAACATTGATACCGAAACCGAGATCCTCATTCAGGACTCCCTGGAGAAGATGATGAACATTGGCACCATGCTTATGGTTGCCCACCGACTCTCCACCATTCAGCACGCGGATAATATCATCCTCCTCTCCCACGGAAGGATCCTGGAGCAGGGCACCCACCAGGAGCTCCTGCAGCAGAGAGGCCGTTATTATCAGCTCTATACCCTGCAGTACCATAAGCAACAGCTCCAAGAGGGCAAGATCTAAACGCCCCACAGAGCAAGAAAAACCGCCCTCTCCGTGCACGCCACAGAGAGGGCGGTTGCTTTGTTGTACCTCCCTTCCCCTTCAATAAAAACATCGGGGGCGGCGCCACGCGCCGCCCCCTTTGGGGTTCTCAATATGGAATTGAGTTAATTACTTTACAAAGTAGATATCTCTGTAGTGGAGAGATCCGGAGCTGGAGCCGCCGGTCCAACCGGGAAGGATGGTCATGGTGTAATCACCGGGAGTGAGATAGATCTCAAATGCCTCGGAGAGGTAAGTACCGTTGGTGCTATCCTTCAGAGCGGTGTGGGTGCTGGTGGCAACGTAGAAGAAGGTGAAAATGTCGGTGGTGTCACCGTTGCTGATTACGATCTGGTTGGAACGAACAGACTCGTTCTTCAGTCTCAGATAGAAGTAAGCATCGTACCAGCCCTCTTCCTCAACGGTAAAGTTGTAAACCAGAACCGTGTTGGCGTTGGTGTACCAGTGACGAACGTTCTTACCGCCGGAAACCTCGGTTGCGGTAGCAGTTGCGGGCTTAACGGTTTCTTCAACGTTGTAATCGCCTGCCCAGATGTGGATCTGTGCATCATCAATAGCCTCGGGCTTGGTCTTACCAAAGTCGGAGTCTTCCAGCTCAACAAAGCCGCCCATGTCACCCTGAACGGTAGTAACACCAAACTCGGTAACCTTATTGCTTACGCCGTAAGGAATGAGGGATACCTGAAGATCACCTGCATATACTGCATATTCCTTGGGAATGTTGGTGATGGTCAGAGTGTAGAGGTAATCCATAGCGAAGTCAGCAGCACGGTAGGTGTTGGATTCGCCGTCAGCCACTTCCTTGTAAACGTTCTCAACCTGAACATTCTCGTAGCGAACGTTTACGCCTTCACCGTAGTTGTAACGGATCTCAGCCATAACGCCGATGCTATCATAAACGTCCTTCATACCAATGATGTAGCGGAGATCGTAGGTATCATCCTCGTTCCACTTGATCTGGTAGCCCAGAACCGCGGTGTTACCCATGGAGGGAACGGAATCGCCAACCAGTTTTACATCGTGACCGGTTGCATTGGACAGAGCCTTGAGGTTGTAGTTTACGTTCTGACCGTAAATTACGTTTACTCTTGCAGAAGAACTCTCAGCTGCACCGCCAATAAAGATCGCCATGCCCTGATTGTTAACAAAGGCATACTTGCCATCCTCTGCAAAGTGGAGAGCTGCATTTACGTGACAATCCTCCAGTTCTACAACCGAGGAAGCTGCTGCAACGTAACCAATCAAGCCACCAACGTGTGCTGCATTGGTTGCAGCCGAGCCGACAGGAGCAACCGTCGCGTTCAATGTACCGCTAAATACAACGTCCTTCAAGGTTGCATGGGTGAGACCTGCAAAGCGGCCAACCACGCCACCAACGCTATTGTTTCCTGCGTTTGCACTATCATCCGCTCTCAGATTCAGATTACCCGTTACCTGAATGTTCTCCAGAGTAACATTATCACAAGAGAAGTAACCCAGGAATCCACCGGAGCCGCGAAGTCCTTCCACAGTACCGGAAGAAACGCAGTTCTTAAATACGTAATCGTTCTTGGAAGAACCGGAAATAAAGCCATAGAAAGCACCGGTGTTAGAGGTACCCTTGATATATCCGGTAAATTCGCAATTGGTAACGGTAGTAAGGCCGGAGCCGTTGGTAGAACCACCAACATTACCAAAGAATCCGCCATTGTGAGGGCCGGTGGAGATGATTGTTGCGCTTACTTCACAGTTATCAACGGTGGTAGTGCCGGTAATTTTCTTTACAACAGCACCAATCAAGCCGCCTGCACTTCCTTTACATTCAATAGTTCCTGCTACGGAGCAATCATCAATAATCAAATCTCCGGCAACAGTGCCATCCAATTGACCAATCAAACCTGCGCCATAAGCACCGGTAGTATCAACAACTCCTTCAAAGGAACAACCACGAAGAGTGAAATCACCGGTCAAATTACCAACAGTACCAATCATACCTGCTGCCTTATTTTTAGACTTCAAGGTACCGGTATACTCACAATTTTCAACAGTCAAATCATTTACGATAACAGAAGCATCAGTACGAACAATACCAATGATACCGCCACCGGGCTCTGCGTCGGCATTAATGTCCATAGATACGGAACAATTAGCAATTTTAACGTCGATCGGCTTGGAGGAGGTATTATAGATTCTACAAAGAATACCGCCAGCTGCATAGCCGCCGCCTGCACCGTCGGTGGGAGCTTGAATCTCGCCGGCTACGGAACAATTAGTAATCTCAATGTCTGCATAGCTACTATTTACGTTTCCGGCAATACCACCAACAAGGCCTTGACCTGTTTTAAGTACAGCGTTAACGGAAGAGTTCGAAATAGTGAACTTACCGGTTCCCTGAAGATAACCACTAAAGCCACCACAACGAGTCCAAGTTCTCACAGTGCCTTCAAAGGTACATTTATCAATGGTTGCATCTTTAGCTCTCAACTGACCAAAGAATCCGCCCGCATAGGTGGATTTTTCTGCAGTTTGAATCTCTGCTTTCACTTTAGTATTGGTTACATTATGGGAACACTTAGTCGAAGAAGCATCGCCGATAAGACCGCCAACAAAGGCACTATCAGCCGTGATTCTGCTTTGGATATTACCCGAAACCAAACAATCTGCAATCGTCACGGATTTTTCGGTATCCAGATTTCCAATCAAACCGCCGATTCTCGTGCCACCTGCATTAATAGTGGCATCCACTTCACAATTAGTCAAATTAACCACAGCGGGATTAGATACAGTGCCAATCAAACCACCGGTTTTCTGTGCAACAGCACCCTTGGTGTTGGCTGTATCAGAGATGGTACCCACGAACTTACAGTTCTCCATCACTACGGTACCGTTGCTTACAATACCAATAATACCGCCGATACCATGATTGGCATTATCTTTATTTACGCCATCATTGGTCAGCGTCATAACACCGTTCACATATACGTTTTTGATGGTAAGAGTGTTACCTGTACCAGGCTCAGCCGTGGATACGAGGATACCAAGATTGTTCAAGTTGTTTTTATCTTTACGAGCAAAATTATAGGTCACGTTAATAAGGGAAAGATTTTGAATGGTAGCATTTCCACCAACACGACCAAAGAAGCCCTTATTCCAGCTACCAACAGTCATTTTGTAGTTGGAAACCACGTGGCCCTGACCGTTAAAGTTACCCTTGAAGATGATATCGCCGTGGATGGCATCCCAGGTGGCGCCGTTCAAATCCACGTCAACATCCAAGTAAATGGTAACGCCTTCAAACGTGTCCAAACCATCTTTACCGTTTGCGGTATAGTCAGCAACTCTGTACTTTACCCAACCAAACAACTGCTCGGCAGTGGTAATGTGGATCTCGGTAGCATCGGTCTTACGGATATCTTCCCAGAATTTCTTATCCGGACCCTTAGAGGAATCGTACTTTAAAGCACCGGTTCCCAATGCTGTTCCGAACTGGGTCTCATCCGCGCCCGCGCCAACGGCTCCAACGGTGCCGATCACGCCAGCTGCGACGCTCTGTGCGTTTGCAATATTGTTTCCGCTCATTACCAGCTTTGCGCCTTCAGCCGCGCCAACGGGTACCAGCATGGAAAGAACCATTGCAAACAGGAGAATAATTGTTGTCAGTTTCTTCATGATTGTGTAAATTCCTTTCTGAATTTTGTTTTTTGGAGTTTTTTACCAGTGAATGACCCCGCCACCCTCAAAGTTGCCGGGGGTATCGTCGTTTTTGTCAAATCCGATAAAACCGTCGGATTCCGTCAAAATGTCTTCCTCGGATACCTCGATCCGCTGGCAAAGGGGTGCTTCGTAAGTTTTTCTCAAGCACTACAACTCCTTTCTTACTTGGCTTTCCAAGCGGTTTTGATCCTGCCGCTCTGCCCGTTTTCCGTTTTGCTCTTTTGCATCTACCTTCGAGCCCAACAATCTCGCAGGTCCTATCCAAAAAAGCTTGGGGGGAACAAAAAACGTGCAAAAACGCGCCAAAAATCGCAACCGTTAGATATCAATATTATATACAAAATCCCAATAAATAACTATCAAATTTCAACACCAAAGTATCACAAAATAAACCTAATTTGTTTTATTTTGACACCCTCATCAAAAACAAGAGTTTCGTTTTGTGAACAATGCACAAAAACAAACCTTTTTTTTGGGCAAAGCGACACCGAGGGACAAAAAAGGGCGGTGCCCCAAGGACACCGCCCAAAAATTTGTTTTATTCCTCAACAACCTTTGCCAGGTAGATGTTACGCAGGTGGAAGTTACCGCCCATGCGGGAATCACACGCAAAGGTAATGGTGTGCTCGCCGGCCTCCAGGTATACCGAAAGTCCGGTCATATAAGAGCCTGCCGATGCGTTCTTAACAGCACCTGCGCCCTCGATATCAAAGTGCAGGTAGTACGCATCCGCGCCGCCCATCCAGTCGATCATCATCATTGCGCTACGGGAGTTGGTCTCCTTGGTGCCCTCGGCCTTCATACGCATATCAATGCAGATATCGTACCAACCGGTCTCGGCAACCTCAAAGGTATAGGTCAGGTTGCGGAAGAGCTCGGTGTAGGAACCGGTCTTGCCGCCATCCATGTAGTAGTGAGTGGGGATCTCCAGATCGCCGGTAGCGTAATCGGAGCCCTCGAGGCACTCACCCTTGCCTGCCTTGGTAGAAGCAGTGCCCTCGGAAATTGCGGGATCAAAGGTTGCGGCATCGATCTTGATCGCGTCTGCAGCGGTGTACTTTGCATCCAGCTCGGCAGCAAAGTTCTCAATCTTGAATTCCTTATCCTCTGCGGCGGTGTTGATCAGCTCGGTACCGTGTACGGCATAGCCGCCCTTGGTCCAGATAACCTCGCCCTCCTCGGTCTCGGTTGCACCAAAGGTGGTGAGCAGAACCTGCAGGGTCTTATCGGCTACGTTGAACTTTTCGGGAACGTTCTTGATTACAACGGTGTAGAGGTAATCAAACAGATAATCGCTTGCAGCGTAGGAATTGCCCTCGCTATCCTGAACAGAGGCGTAAACCGTATCCACGTAGCAGGTAATGTACTTTTCATCAAATACTTCGCCGTCTACAAAGCGGAGGTTTGCGCGAACGCCTGCGCCGTCAAAGATATCGTTCATACCAACAACGTAACGGATATCGTAGGTGCCGTCGCCGTTGTCCTTGGTCTGGTAGCCAATCACGTTGGTGTCCAGAGGAGCGGCTGCTGCGGTGAGAGCAACGTCAACACCGGTACCCTCGGCCTTGGTTGCGTCGTAGGTGTTGTTGTTTCCGTAGAAAACGTTTGCGGCGGAAGTGCCGTCTTCATTGAGTGCCACTCCGGCAACCAGCATAGCCGCGGTGTGCTTCTCCTTCGCAGAAGTCACGGTATCCAGGTTCTCAAAGCTCATTGCGCCAAGAACAGCGTTGTTATTGAGGTAAGCCTTGGTTCCGCTCATCAGGAATCCAACCGCGCCGGCATAGCAGATGCCGCTGGGCTGGAAGTCGGGAGTCGCCTCGTCGATAGGAGCTGCGTTGAAGCTGAAGTTTGCAGTACCAGTGAAGGTATTGCGGCTCAAGCTCAAGGAGCTATTCTTGATTGCGCCAACGAATACGCCTGCACCGTTGGGGAAATCAGAATAAGTGTAGGTATCGGCAATCACGTTGCCGTCTGCGTCCTTCACTGCGCTTCTGGACTGCTTGGTAGAAGCTGCAAAATTGAGGTCCGCGCTTACGGTACAATCGGAGATCGTAGCAGTGCTACCCTTCTTAGCATAACCGATGATACCACCGGAGGGAGCCGCACCGGAAAGCTTGCCGGTAACGTTACAGTTGGAGATGCTGATATTTTGATAGGAAGCATTGCTATCAGCCAAATAGCCCAGAACACCACCAACAACGACATCTCCGGCATCAATGTCCATGCTCACGTCACAGTCAGCAATCGTAATATTGATTGCCTTACGAGTGCCGTCCACCGACTTCGTGGTGTAAACACGGCAGAAAATGCCTGCGCACGCATAGTAGAAATCCTGATTTGCCTCGGAAGCGTGGATCTTACCGGCAACCTTACAGTTGGTGATCTTTACGTTGCCTTCCTGGTTGTTACCGTTGGTATAAATACCGGATGCAAGTCCGGATTTTGCGTAAAGCTGAACGTCAATGTCACAGTTCGTTACCGTGATGGCACCCGCACCGTTGGGAACGGCCAGAACGCCGCTGCAACGGGAGGTTGCCGTTACATCACCCTTCACGGTACAATTGGAGATTTCCAATGCCTTTACGGCAGAATCGCCAAGGAGACCACCCGCAACTCTGATATCTGCAGTCTCGGCATTCAAGCAGCCAACGGTTGCGTCAACCAAGCAGTTGGTGATCTTCAAAAGAGTAGAGTTGCTGGACTTACCAATCAAACCACCGATGTTCACGGTAGCACTCTTGCCTGCAGCTGCATTGGTGTTGCTTTGAATGGAACCGTTAACAACACAATTTTCAATGGTAACGGTAGCAGAAGAACTGGTGTTACCAATGATTCCGCCAACGCCTGCACCACCAACGTTAATGTCGGCGTTTACTTCGCAGTTCTTGACCTCAACAGTGGTGGCACCGGATACGGAACCAATCAGTCCACCAACGGATTGCATTACTCTTCCCTTGGTGTTGGCCGTATCGGAGATCGTACCCTCGAACTTACAGTTATCAAGAATCACCGTGCCGCCGGAGCTTGCAGAGCTTACGAGGCCCGCGATATTGCCGGTGGTGGTAGCATTATGGTTTGCATGAAGAACAACGGAGCAGTTGGAGTACACATTGGAAATCGTAACGGTATTGCCTTCGCCGGGCTTTACGTTTGCAACAACTGCGGCCACATCGTACTCGTTGCTGCTACCGCGATTGATGGTAACGGTACCATCAACCAAAGAGACGTTCTTAACCGATGCATTATTGGTTAAAACGCCAAAGAAGGACTTGCCACCGGAGGAAGGAGCCATTTTCCAGTTGGAAATTACGTGTCCCTGACCGTCAAAGGTGCCCTTGAAAAAGCAAGAACCGTTTAGATTGGGCCAAGTAATCCCCGCCAAATCCACGTCGGCCTCCAAATAGATGGTAACACCTTCAAAGCTATCATATGCGGTCGTGCTGGCCTTATACTGCGCCTCTCTGTACTTGATCCAACCGTACAACTGCTCAGCAGTAGTAATGTGGATCTCGGTCAGACCTTGGGAACGAGCATTCGTCCAGAAAGCAGTGTCAGGGCCCTTGGTACTACGGTACAAAACGTAGTCTTCATCCAATTCGGTTCTAAACGTACTCTCATCCGCGCCGGGATTTACGGCACCGATAACGGTTGCTTCTTCCTCTGCCGAAACCACCAGACCCATGGAGAGGGTGGAGAGCAGCATTGCGCAGAGGAGAAGGATCGATACTAATTTTTTCATCGTTGTTATATCCTTTCTGTTTTGTGATTTGTTTGGTAGTGGATTACCACTGGATCACGCCGCCGTCCTCAAAGTCACCGGAGCCGTTGTTCTTGTCAAAGTTGATAAACTTAGAGCTGGTCAAAATGTCCTCGTCGGAGATCCAAACCGTCTGCATTACAGGGGATTCGTATTGCTTCTTCATGTTGCTTCCTTCCTTTCTGAAAAAATTTGTCACGTGCCTGAAAGCGGCTCTGCCATCAAGCCATATACAAAGTTATTATACCTAAAAAAGGAAAACTTTCATATCAAAAATTCACACAAAAGAGCCTGAAAACAAACCTTTTTTGCCTTTTGTTCCAAACCAAAAATTCTTTTCAAAGAGCCATTGAGCAGAATAAACAAAATCATTTCCATGTTTTGGGCAAATTCTCCAAAGCGTTGCTTTTGTAACATCGGCAACGCCGTACGGATCGGGAGGCTTTCACGAACAAAAAAATGTTTTCTTTGGAAAACCCCTGCGTTATTCTTGACTTTTCGGCAAAAATATGATAGAATAAGATGTTAAAGTATGCAATCTGCCCGTTTGGAGGTGAAGGAAATGGTCAAAATACAACGGGTGCTGCCCGGTAGCCTTGCCCAAGGTGCCGGAATTGCCGACGGGGATCAGCTCCTCTCGGTCAACGGTCACCCCATTGGCGACGTATTGGACTACCGCTTTTATCTCACGGACACGCTGGTGCATCTTGCGCTTATCCGTAACGGCACGCAGATCGATACCTCGATCCGAAAGGGAGAGTACGACGACATCGGCTTGGAATTCGAAACGCCTCTGATGGATAAAAAGCATTCCTGCGCCAACCGTTGCGTCTTCTGTTTTATCGACCAGCTTCCCAAGGGAATGCGCTCCTCCCTCTATTTCAAGGATGACGACGACCGCCTCTCCTTCCTTCACGGAAACTACGTGACCCTTACCAATTTGAAGGATGCGGATATTGACCGACTGATCACCATGCACATCTCCCCCGTCAACGTCTCGGTGCACACCACCAATCCGGAATTACGGGTACGCATGATGAAAAACAAACGCGCCGGAGAGGTGCTCTCCTATCTGCGCCGTCTGGCCGACGCCGGCATTGCCCTGTGCACCCAGATCGTTCTTTGTAAAGGACTCAACGACGGTACCGAGCTGGAGCGCTCCATGCACGATCTGCTCTCCTACCTCCCTGCCCTTCGCTCCTGCGCCATCGTTCCCGTGGGACTGACCTGCCATCGTGAGGGACTCTATCCGTTGGAGGCCTTCTCTCCCGAGGACGCGGCCGCGGTCATTGACCAGGTCAACGCCTTTGGTGACGCCTGCCTGCGCACCTACGGCACCCGCATCTTTTACTGCTCCGACGAGTTCTATCTCCGCGCGGGACGTCCCCTCCCCAACGAGGATTACTACGAAGACTACTCTCAAATTGAGAACGGCGTGGGAATGCTCACCTCCCTCCGCTCGGAATTTGAGTTTGAGCTCTCTTATCTGGAGGATTATCTCCCGGATTTTCACGCTCCCCGCACCGTCTCCCTGGTTACCGGCGTTGCCGCCTACGATCAGATCTCTGCTCTTGGTCGGCAGTTGGAGGAAACCGTCCCCGGACTTTGCGTTCACGTACACAAGATCGTCAACCGCTTCTTTGGAGAATCGGTTACGGTTGCCGGTCTGCTGACCGGCCGGGACGTCCTTGAACAGCTGCAGGGAAAGAACCTTGGGGATGAGCTTCTCTTCCCCGCCGTGATGCTCAAGGCCGACGAGGAGATCTTCCTCGACGATATGACCCCCGCACAGCTTTCCGCAGCCCTTGGAAAAATTCCCATGCGCGCCGTCAAAAACGACGGTGCCGAGCTGCTCCGTGCCCTCCTGGGCGTTCAATAATCCTACACCGAAGAAAGGAACCACCATGTCAAAACCTGTGATTGCCATTGTTGGCCGCCCCAACGTGGGAAAAAGCACTCTTTTTAATAAACTCATCGGCGAACGCCGCTCCATTGTGGAAGACACCCCCGGCGTAACCCGCGACCGCATTTACGGCGAGACCGAATGGCGCGGACGCAAGCTGGTTCTGATTGACACCGGCGGAATTGAGCCCAAGACCGATGACGTGATCCTGGCGCAAATGCGTGTGCAAGCCGAGATCGCCGTGGACACCGCCGACGTGATCGTATTCATGTGCGACGTCCGCACCGGACTCACCGCTGACGATCGCGACATTGCCATCATGCTCAAAAAGAGCGGCAAGCCCATCGTTCCCTGCATCAACAAGTGCGATCGGATCGGCGCGCCTCCCATGGAATTTTACGAGTTTTATGAGCTCGGCTTTGATCAGGAGCCCATTGGCGTCTCCTCGATCCACGGCAGCGGCTCGGGCGATCTGCTCGACGCCTGCATGAACGCCCTGGGAGATTGGTCCGAGGAGGAAGAAGAGGATGACAGCATCCACGTTGCCGTGATCGGCAAGCCCAACGCCGGCAAATCCTCCATCATCAACAAGCTCATCGGACAAAACCGTCTGATCGTTTCCAACATTGCCGGTACCACCCGCGACGCGGTGGACACCCACGTGGAAAACGAGTACGGAAAATACACCTTTATCGATACCGCCGGTATCCGTCGCCAGGCAAAGATCAGCGATAAGATCGAGCACTTCAGCGTTCTGCGCGCCCACATGGCGGTGGAGCGTGCCAACGTTTGCCTCTTGATGATCGATGCCTCCACCGGTATTACCGAGCAGGACGAAAAGATCGCCGGCATCGCCCACGAGGCGGGCAAGGCGGTGATCATCGTGGTCAACAAGTGGGATCTGATCGTCAAGGACAATTCCACGGTGAACGAATTCAACAATCGCATCCGCACCGCTCTGGCCTATATGCCCTATGCCCCCATCCTTTACGTATCGGCGCATACGGGACAGCGGGTAGAGCAGCTCTTTGAACGCATCAACTACGTTCACAACCAGGCTACCATGCGCGTATCCACGGGTATGCTCAACGATATTCTGGGCGATGCCATGATCCGCGTTCAGCCCCCCTCCGACAAGGGCCGCCGCCTCAAGATCTACTACATGACCCAGATCTCGGTGGCTCCTCCCACCTTTGTGATCTTTTGTAACAACGTGGAGCTCTTCCACTTCTCCTATCAGCGCTTTATTGAGAACTGCCTGCGGGAGACCTTTGGCTTCCACGGCACCCCCATCAAGCTGATCATCCGTCAAAAGGGCGACGACGCCGAATAAGCCACGTCCCGGAAAGGAACCGCCATGAAAAAGCTATTTCGGAAGGAAAACATCTCCAAATTTCTTCTCGGCATTGCCGTTTTCTTCTTTGCCGTAGCCATTGGGTATCTGATCTACGGGATCTTTGAAAACGTCATCTCCCTTCTGCCCAAGATCTTGAGTGCTGTTGTGAACGCGGGAATCTTTCTTGCACTCTACCGCATCGTTGATCTGCTGGAAAACAAACAATAACGTCAAAGGAGGCCGTTCCCATGAATCAAGAGCAAAACGAGCGAAGGCTGATCCGCGGCGCCGTGGTGCTGCTGGCCATCACTTTGATTCTGGTCTGCGTTGCCCTCGTACGTCCCTTGGCGACTCCGGCCAAGGTGCTACTCTTGATCGGTGCGGCGCTTCCCTTTCTCCTGGCGCTGTTTCTGCTCTACCTGGTGCTCCTTGGCAGACGCTACCGCAAGGGCGATCACAATTTCTTTCTCTACGATCATAAGCGGCGGGGAAACCGCCCACCGGAGGAGCTGACCTTTGCCCACGCCTCGGATTGCCTGATGCGCTACATGGCCCTCTTTCGCAGGGGAAAGCAGTTGTATCTCTCCACGCTGTTCGACGAGAACGGCGGTGCCCCTGAGGCCTTTAAGCCTCTGTTCTGCTATCAGCTCCTGGGAATGCTCACCGCCTACGACAGCGACGCCCCCTGGCACGCCTTCCTCTCCTGCGGAAAGGAGCTTGCCGACGCTCTGACCCTCTACTTGACACAAGCCGGCGAGGAAGCTCTGGCGCGGAACGTGCAGATCTATTTTGCCGAATTCGACGGTGAAAACGTTACCCCCTTCCGCGACTATATCACCCAACAGAGCGACACCCTGGCCGAGGGCATGATGCGCTACATCCGAGAACACATTCACGATTTTGACTAACCCTCCTCATTCCAATAGAAAGGACCGATCCTATGTTCGTTGATCACGTAAAAATTTATATCAAGGCCGGAGACGGCGGAAACGGAGCCGTTTCCTTCCGTCGGGAAAAATACGTTGCCGCGGGAGGCCCCGACGGTGGCGACGGAGGACACGGTGGCAACGTGGTCTTCCGCGTGGATCCCGGCACCAACACCCTGCTGGCCTTCCGCTACAAGCACAAATTCATTGCCGCCCGCGGCGGGGACGGAAAGGGCTCCAAGTTCCACGGAGCCACGGCCGAGGATCTGGTAATCCAGGTTCCCCCCGGAACCCTGATCCGTGATGCCGAAACTCAGCGCGTGATTCACGATATGTCGGAGAATGACGGCGCCGATTATATCGCCTGCAAGGGCGGACGCGGTGGCTGGGGCAACCGTCATTTCGCCACCCCCACCCGTCAGGTCCCCATGTTTGCCAAAAACGGCACCCAAGGGCAGGAAAAGGAAGTGATCCTGGAGCTGAAGATGCTGGCCGACGTTGGCATCATCGGCTACCCCAGCGTGGGAAAATCCTCGATCCTGGCACGCATCAGCGCCGCCAAGCCCAAGATTGCCGATTACCACTTTACCACCCTTTCCCCCAACCTGGGCGTGGTTCGCACCAAGGGCGGACAGGGCTTTGTAGCCGCCGACATTCCCGGACTCATTGAGGGGGCCGCCGACGGCGCGGGATTGGGTCACGCCTTCCTGCGACACGTCGACCGTTGCCGCCTGCTTCTGCACGTGGTAGACATCTCCTGCTTTGAGGGACGCGATCCCGTGGAGGACGTGCAAAAGATCAACTACGAGCTGGAGCGCTACAGCCCCGAGCTCGCCACCCGTCCCCAGATCCTTCTGGCCAACAAGGTCGATGCGCTGGATCGGGAAACGGTGGACGTGGAAGCCTTTGAGGCCTATATCAAGGAGCTGGGCTACACCCTGCTCTATGTTTCGGCCGCTACCGGCGAGGGTCTGGAGGAGATGGTCGACCTGGTGGCCACGCGCCTCAAGGAACTGCCTCCCATGCGGGTTTATGAGACCGAATATCAGCCCGAGGACGCCTATGTGGGCGGTGGAAAGGAGACCACCATCCGCCGTGAGAACAACACCTTCTACGTGGAGGGCGAATGGCTCTTGAATCTGATGGGACAGATCAACTTCAGCGATTACGAGTCCCTCAATTTCTTCCAGCGTGTGCTTCAGCGCAGCGGCGTATTTGAGGCCTTGGAGGCCAAGGGCTGCCGAGACGGACACACGGTTTCGATCTACGATTTCGAATTTGATTATGTAAAATAAAAAAACAAGGAGGCACTTTTATGAACATCTGGCATGACATCGACCCTTCTCAAATCTCCAAAAACGACTTTGTTGCGGTCATTGAGATCCCCAAAGGAAGCAAATGCAAATACGAGCTCGATAAATACACGGGTATTTTGAAGCTCGACCGCGTGCTCTACACCTCCACCCACTATCCCGCCAACTACGGCTTTATCCCCCGCACCTATGCCGACGACGGAGACCCGCTGGACGTGCTGGTGCTCTGCTCCGAGCCGGTCTACCCCCTGACCCTGGTTCGGGTCTACCCCATTGGCGTTATGCGTATGCTGGACGACGGCAAGATGGATGATAAGATCATTGCCGTTCCCTTCTCGGACCCCTCCTATTTTGGCATCACCTCCATTGACGAGCTGCCCGCTCACATCTTTGACGAGATCCTGCACTTCTTCACCGTTTACAAGCAGTTGGAGAACAAGGAGACCGACGTCCGCTCCCTCTTTGGCCGCGAAAAGGCCGAGGAGATCATCCAGGAGACCCTGGATCTTTATAAAAAAACCTTTGGTGACAGATCCCGCGAGGACTGATCGCAAAAACGCCTCCGCAGGCCCCTCCTGCGGAGGATTCCTTTTCTATCCTCAAAAAGCTTTTAATTTTTTGAAAAAACTATTGACAAAATCACTTTTTTTCGGTATAATAGATATGTTGTGAAAATCTCACCGTTTTCCGCTGGTGTAGCACAGTCGGTAGTGCAGCTGATTCGTAATCAGCAGGTCGTGTGTTCGAGTCACATCACCAGCTCCAAAAGCCCTTGTATTTGCGAGGGCTTTTTATTGTATCTATTTGCCTCAAGGAGGTCTTTCTTTATGAATTTGTGCGACATCAAAACCGTACGCCAGATCATGGCCATGTTCAATCTTTCCTTCCGCAAGGAGTTTGGACAAAACTTCCTCATTGAACGCTCGGTGGTACAGGACATTGCCTGGGAGTGCTGTGAGGATGAGAACAGCGCCATCCTGGAGATCGGCCCCGGCATCGGTACCCTGACCTACGAGCTGGCCTCCTGCCGCCGTGAGGTGGTGGCCCTGGAGATCGACCGCGGGCTCATCCCCGTTCTTTCCTATACGCTGGGGGAATTTGATAACGTCAAGGTGATCAACGAGGACGTGATGCAAACCGATCTGGAGGCCCTCCTGGCACCCTATTTTGAAAAGGGCAAGGTCTCGGTTTGCGCCAACCTTCCCTATTACATCACCACCCCCATCCTCATGAAGCTCTTGGAGTGCGGTCTCCCCTTTGACTACATTACCATTATGATCCAGGCCGAAGTGGCTGACCGTCTTTGCGCCAAGGCGGGCAGCAAGGACTACGGTGCCATCACCGCGGTGCTGGCCTACTACGGCGTGGCCGAAAAGCTCTTCAAGGTTCCCGCGGGCAAATTCCTTCCCGCCCCTAAGGTGGATTCCACCGTCATTCGCATCCGTCTCCACAAGGAAAAGCCCTACCGTCCCCTGGACGAGGCCATTCTGTTCCGCACCGTCAAGGCGGCCTTTGGCCAGCGCCGCAAGACCCTTGCCAATGCTCTGGGAGCAGGCTTTAGCGAGCTTTCCAAGGAGGAGATCGCCTCTGCCATTGCCGCGTGCGGACACGAGCCCACCATTCGCGGAGAACGCCTGGACATTGCCGAATTCACGGCGCTGTCCGATGCCCTCTGCCGGATTCTGAAAACCAAATGAAGGGCCGGGTAACCTTTCTTCGATGGGGGATCCTGCCCTTGTTGGTAGCGATTGTGCTGGCCACGCTGACCCCCATGTCGGCAGCGGCGTTGGAGGTTGCCCCCTCCCTTCTTGCCGACACCCCTCACGAAGCCCCCTCCCCCGAAACGGTGGAACTTTGGAAGGCGTTGTTTGGCGGTGCCCTGGTGGTCACGGTATTCACGCTTTTGTATCTTGCCCTCCTCCTGCTTTACTATCTCACCGTCAACCTGTCCCTTCTGGTGGGCAATTTAAAATTGACCCAACGCTACGGGCGGCTGACCCAACGCTCGGTATCCGTGCTGTATCCGCTCTCCGTCCTGCTCTCTCTGCTGGGATTTGGAAAATGGTATCTTTTGGGCATCCTGATTGCAGGGGCATTGGCAAAAAAGAAGCGCCAACCCAGATAAAAAACGCATAGATCAACAAAAAGGGAAAAAGTTTTTACTTTTTTCCTTTTTTCTATTGAAAAATCAAGAATTATCCGTTATAATATAGAGTGACAAAAATATATCGGTCTTGGGATAATGTAGCTCCGCAAGATCGCATCAGGAGGTTGACTACATGAAAATTCTGGTTATCAACGCAGGCAGCTCTTCTCTGAAATATCAGCTGTTTGACATGACCGCGGGCAACGTGCTTGCAAAGGGTATTTGCGAGAAGATCGGCGTTGCCGGCACCATCGCTTCCATTACCCACAAGAGACCCAATGCCGACAAGTACGAGCTGGAAACTCCCATGCCCGACCACAACGCGGCCATCGATCTGGTTCTTAAGACCCTGACCGATAAGGATCTGGGTGTCATCGCTGACGTTACCGAGATCGACGCCGTTGGTCACCGCTTCGTTCACGGCGGCAAGTACAACGAGTCCACCATCTTCAACGATGAGATCATTGCTTACGTAGAGTCCATCGTTCCTCTGAACCCCCTGCACGGTCCCGCGTCCCTCAAGGGTCTGCGCGCCTGCATGAAGGCTATGCCGAACGTTCCTCACGTGGGCGTTTATGACACCACCTTCTTTGCCAACATGCCCGAGGAATCCTACGTTTACGCCGTTCCCTACGAATGGACCGAGAAGTACGGTGTTCGCCGCTACGGCTTCCACGGAACCTCCCACCGCTACGTTTCCGCCGAGGCAGCGAAGCTGGTTGGCAAGCCCCTTTCCGAGCTGAAGATGATCACCTGCCATCTGGGCTCGGGATCCTCCGTATCCGCTATCAAGAACGGCGTTGCCATTGACACCTCCCTTGGCTTTACCCCTCAGGGCGGTCTGCCCATGGGCACCCGCTGCGGCCCCATTGATCCCGGCATCATTCCCTTTATTATGAAGAACGAGAACCTCACCATTGACGAGGTTGACTCGATTCTGAATAAGAAATCGGGTCTGGTAGGTGTTTCCGGCGTATCCAGCGATGCCCGCGAGATCTGGGCAGCTGTGGAAAAGGGCAACCACCGTGCAGAGCTTTCCATGCAGTTGGTTTCCCACTACGCAAAGCACCTCATTGGTAGCTATGCCGCCGAAATGAACGGTCTGGACGTTCTGGTTCTCACCGCAGGCTTGGGCGAAAACGACTGGCAGCTGCGCGAGCTGATCCTGGACAACATGGAATTCTTTGGCATCAAGTACAACAAGGAGCTGAACAGCAATTCTCCCAGAGGATCGGTCATCAATCTGACCGCGGAGGGCTCCAAGGTTCAGGTTTGGGTCGTTCCTACCGACGAAGAGCTGATGATCGCAAAGGATACCCAGAAGATGGTAGAGGCCGCAAAGGCTTAATCAAACAAACAACGGGAGTCTGTGGCTATTGGTTACAGGCTCCCTATTGATTTACAAACAAAAACGGAGGAATGTCCCATGAAAAAGCAAACCCTTGTGTCCAAGGACGGAGTCGAAAGAGAATACCTCTTTTTTGATGTAGAATTCAATCACCATCGCGTGGTGGGAGATTCGATTGCCAACGAGGTGCTGGACGCCTACGAGCCCGCTACCTGTGAATGCGTCCTCTATCTGCCCAAAACCTATACCGAGGACGGAGACGAAACGCCTTTGATCCTCTCCTTTCACGGCGCGGGCGGACGTGTTTCCTCCGAGCTTGGCAAGGTGGGCGGGTTGAAGCTTGCCACCGCCTGTATGGATGCGGGCTACGCGGTCCTGGACGTGAATGGCTCCGCGCTGCACGGCTTAACCATGGGATGTCCCGAGCATCTGTTCGCGGCGTACAAGGCATACCGCTACGTCATTCGAAAATTTAATCTTTCCGAGAAGGTTTTGATCGCGGGGGGCTCCATGGGCGGACACACGGCCATGAATTTTGCCAACACCTTCCCTTCCATCGTTCTGGCCATCGGCGTTTTCTATCCCCGTTTGAACATGGACGGAGTTACCGTCGGCGACCACAATTGCATTGGAACCTGGGATAAGACAAAGCCCAAGAAGGACGGCGGGCCCAGCACCCACGACCGCATTGTGGAGATCTACCGCTTCCCCACGGATGAGTGGTGTGAAGCCAACACCATTGGCTTTAACCCCTACAAAACCCGCTCCTTTATCAACCGGGAGGGCGAGCGCGTGGTGATCCCTCCCTGCCCCATCAAGATCTGGCAGGGCACCGAGGATCCCACGGTGGATCCCGTCATGGTGCAGGAATTCGTCAACTCGGTGCGCCGCTCGGGCTCGTACATTGAGCTCCACATGATGGAGGGCGTTGACCACCATGCCAATCACGTGATGCGCGAGGAGCTACGGCTCTGGTTTGATCGGTTTATTTGAATTTTCCTCTCTTGACAATGAGGCATACTGTAACATCCCAATCTTTACTTTTACCCTCTCACCCGCTTCGCGGGAGCTCTCCCAAAGGGAGAGCCTTATGAACTCTAAGCCTCGCCCCGTGGGAGAGGTGGCATGCGTAGCATGACGGAGAGGGGTATAAAGCTTTAAATGTTACAAAGTCCTACGTTGAATAAAAAAGGAACCGTTTCGGTGTAGGCGGTTCCTTTTTTGTTTTCCATTATAAGCCGAGAATCTGCTTTTTTTTGGCGTCAAATTCTTCTTGGGTGATAATGCCTTGATCGAGAAGGGACTTGAGTTTTATAATATCATCCATAGAAATGCCCTGCGTAGCAGCATCGGGTTCCGTAGCTGCTATTTTGTCTTGTCTTGCAATGATCAGCTCGTTCAAAACCTTATAAATTTCTTTTGCATTTTTAATCAAAAGGAATTTGATTCTTCCCGATGCCGTGGAAACTGCGATCCCTCTAAACAGCTTAAGTGTCGCGGTTGCTGTGATGGAATCCGCAGGAAGATCCACCTGCTTGCCCCATGCAACCCTGCCGTATACGCGTTTATCCGTAACCACCAACTCGTAACTACGGAGTGCAAAGTATATCAAAACACCAATGATTGTAAATGAAGCAAATATAGGTAATGAGAAAATCCATAAATAGAAATAGTCAAGAAAATCAAAAAGATATGTTACTTTTTTGGATGGATATCTACAATACCAACATTGATCACTATCCCCTTTTTTATAACAATAGCCCCGCTCTTGATGCAATTCCCACTTCGAACGCGCATAGTCGTACTCATTGGATCTTTCAATCATCTCACCAATGACGATAATTAAGGCAAATATAACTCCTAAAATAATTAATGCTATCAGTAGTTTTTTCACATTGTAGCATTCACTTTTGATCAAAACCTTTTCATTCATCTTGTCAAAATCCTTTCCAAATAAAAAAGTGCGCCAACCGAAGCCGGCGCACCGAAAAACACAAGCTCCGATTGTCGCTACACAAACTGAAATAGAATTGCAGTTTTCTGCCATCACCATTTCGTGGAACTTGTATTTTTGCCAAATTCAAAAAATGGTATAGCAGAAAAAGGGTATGATTATCCCATAAATAAAAATACCGCAATTCTAATTATTCAGTTTGTGTAGCATGATCAGTATATCACAAAAAAAGGATTTTGTAAATGCTTTTTTCAAAAAAATAAATAAAAGGATCACGGTTGTAGAGGTCATCATCTCCTACTGATGGTTCGATCGGTTTATTTAAGAAATCATAACGCCCCGTCAAACGGGTGGTATCCACGAGGGCCAAAAGCTCAATAGAACTGGCTAACAACTCAAGCCGCTAGCTTTTGCTTTGCAAAAGCTTTGAGCAAACTCCCCTCCATAATCGAGAACGCAAACAACAGTAAGCCTTCCCCAGTGGGGGAAGGGGGACCGCGACAGCGGTGGATGAGGTGTTTGAAAAAAAAGACTCCTCATCCGTCAGCCTTCGGCTGCCACCTTCTCCCACAGGAGAAGGCTTATGTTACACCTGCTCCAAAACAAAGGGAAAACCTTTGTTGCCCACTCATATAGCGGGTGGTTGTCTGTTTCGCGTATAACGCTCAACTGCCGAAAGGCATTGAAAGCAAAGGGAAACCATCGGCTAACATCCGATGGTTTCCCTTTGTTGGTATCCAAAATACCCCCCTGGTTCTACCAGAGGAGCGAACAAAAGAAAGGGCGAGCTATAAGCAAGCCCAAAAGAAAGCCTCTCCCTTAGGGAGAGGTGGATTGCGGAGCAAGACGGAGAGGGAAAGAGCCCCTCTCACCCGCTGACGCGGGAGCGTCTCGCTGCGGCTCGG
>JAFTNJ010000030.1 GCA_017451915.1 Clostridia bacterium | reverse complement strand
ATGGAAGAACGCAAGTATTTAAAATGGTATCATAAAGTCGGATATGGATCCGGAGACGTAGCAGGAAACTGCGTATACGCGCTGCTTACGGCATTCATGATGATCTATCTGACCGACACTGTCGGACTCAGCATGGGCATCGTTAGTACCTTGATCGCTGTCTCAAAGGTTTTTGACGATGTATCAGACTTCTTCTTCGGAAGAATGATCGACAAAACCCACACCAAGATGGGTAAGGCGCGTCCTTGGATGCTCTGGCCTTACATCGGATGCTCGGTCTGTCTCGTAGCTTGCTTTGCAATTCCTATGAGCTGGGGCGACACCGCACAGTACATCTTCTTCTTTATCGCATACACTCTTCTTAACGCAGTATTCTTTACCGCAAACAATATCGCATATGCATCTCTTACCGCACTCGTAACCAAGAACACCAATGAAAGAGTTCAGCTCGGAACCTTCCGCTTTATCTTTGCGTTCGGTACGAAGATCTTCATCGAGGCAATCACGGTATTCGCAGTAACTTGGCTTGGCGGCGGCGCAATGGGTTGGAGAAATATCGCAATCATTTATGCCGTTATCGGTCTTATCGTTAACACCATTTCCGTATTCTCCGTTAAGGAGCTTCCCGAGGCTGACGAGGGAATGGATGAGGAGAGAGAAGAGGAGCACAAGCTCACCTTCCTGCAGTCCTTCAAGCTTCTTCTTAAGAACAAATACTACGTTGTTATTTGCCTTACCTATATTCTGACTCAGCTTTACGCATCGGTTATCGGTATGGGTACCTACTACACAAAGTATATCCTTGGTGATGAAACCCTCTTCAGCGATATCTCGCTTGCAATCAATATTACGATGGTCGTTGCTCTGATCGCGCTCCCATTCCTAATCAAGAAGATGCGTGGTATGTACAAGCTGAATTTGCTCGGTTACATCATCGCAGCAGCAGGCAGAGTCGGTGTAATGGTTGCCGGCTATGCAGGAAACGTTCCGCTGATGCTTATCTTTACCGCAGTATCAACGATCGGTATCGCACCTCTCCAGGGCGATATGAATGCTCTGATCGCATCCTGCTCCGAGTATACAACGCTTACCACAGGTCACCGAATTGACGGTATGATGTTCTCTTGCTCCTCTCTTGGAATCAAGATCGGCGGTGCTTTCGGTACTGCTCTTTGCGGTTGGCTCCTCGATTCCACAGGTTTCGTAGAAAACACCACCCAAAACGCAGCAACCACCGGAATGCTTTACTTCCTCTATCTGTGGGCACCCATTATCATCTGCGGCGGTGTATTCCTTTTGCTCTCGCTTCTCAGGGTTGAGAAGGCAAACGACAAGCTTCTCGCTGAAAGAGAAGATAAAACAGTTCCTGATGTTTACGGAAACGTATAAGGAGGCACAAAATGAAAGAGTACGAAAGATTCGAACGAATTGGTACAACCCCTCATAGAAGCTATTACATTCCTTTTGCAGAAAATGACGTGATCAGAACCAAGCATGGCATTCAGGACCGTGCATCCAGCTCCCGCTTCACCTCTCTTGACGGTGTATGGCAGATCAAGAAGCACGATCACGTTGAGGATTTTGAGATCAACGAAAAACTTGAGGACAGAATCCCCGTTCCCGCGTGTGTTCAGATGCACGGCTATGACCATATTCAGTATCTCAATATCAGATATCCTTTCCCGGTTATGCTTCCGCACCTTCCTTATGAGAATCCCTGCTGGCATTACCGCCGCACCTTCAACCTGAAAAAGACCCCCGGCGAAAAGTACTATATCAACTTTGAAGGTGTTGACTCCGCATTTTATCTCTACGTAAACGGACAATTCAAGGGCTACTCTCAGATCTCTCACGCAACCAGTGAGTTTGACGTGACCGAGCTTGTGGAGAACGGTGAGAACACGCTTGACGTTCTCGTTCTCAAATGGTGTATCTCCACCTACCTTGAGTGTCAGGATAAATTCCGTTTCTCGGGTATTTTCAGAAACGTATATATGCTCACCCGTCCCGAAAAGCATATTACCGATTACAAGCTTGAAACCAAGATCGATGGTAAGAACGGAACCGTTACTGTGATCAATATGAGTGACGTGGATATCCGTTGCGTCATCGGTGAGACCGAGGTTGTTGCCAAGGTTGGCGAGAGTGCAACTCTTACCGTTGAGGGCATTCGTCCTTGGACTCCCGAGGATCCCAAGCTCTACGGACTTTACCTCTATGCAAACGGAGAGAAGATCGAGGAAAAAATCGGCTTCCGTGAGGTGTCCATCGACGGTAAGGTATTTAAGGTTAACGGCGTAGCAGTTAAGCTCAAGGGCGTTAACCGCCATGACTTCAACTGCGAGACCGCAGCAACCGTAAGCCTTGAGGATATGGCTAAGGACATTCACCTGATGAAGGAGCTGAACGTCAACGCAGTCAGAACCTCTCACTATCCCAACAGTCCCGAATTCTATCTGCTTTGCGACAAGTTCGGAATTTACGTGCTTGATGAAGCAGATCTTGAAATGCACGGTGCTTGCTCCCGTGATGGACGTTATGATACGCCTCTTTGGATGGAGTATGCGGAGAATGAGTTCTTTGCACCCGGCATTACCGACAGACACGCGGCACTTGTTGAAAGAGACAAGAACCGTACCAGCGTTATTATCTGGTCGCTCGGTAACGAGAGCTCTTTCGGTAAGGCTTTCTTCGAGGGGGCAAAATACATCCGTAACCACGATAGCACCCGTCCCATTCACTACGAAGGACTTCAGTATGCTGATCCTAAGTATTATTACACCGATATGGTGGATATGGTCAGTATGATGTATCCTTCCTTGCAGACCATTCAGGAAAAGGTCCTCGATAACCCCGAGGAAACCCGTCCTTTCATCCTTTGCGAATACACCCACGCTATGGGTAACTCCTGCGGTGACATCGCTGCTTATTGGGATATGATCTATAACAACGAGCAGATGATGGGCGGATTCGTATGGGAGTGGGCAGACCACGGTATCAAGACCGATGACGGCTTCCTTTACGGCGGTGACTTTGAAGAGCCCGAGCACGACGGTAACTTCTGTGCAGACGGTCTTCTGACCCCCGACAGAAAGATTAAGTCTAATGCCCTTGAAATGAAGGCTGTCTACGGCGGAAAGACCAAATCGGAGATCACCGACGTGGAAATTCCCAAGAGCACCTATAAGTTCTCGTCTGACATCGATATTGAGGTAAACGAGCATACCGGTGAGATTACCTCGATCAAGGCGGACGGAAACGAGGTTCTTCGTACCCCTATCCACTTCAATATTACAAGATATACCGATAACGACCGCGACCTGCTTCCGCATTGGTTCACACGCTGCAACCTTCGTGGCTGCAAGCCTCATATCTTCTCCTGCGAGAAGTCGAAGAACCACTATAAGTTTGAGGGCGCACTTGCCGCAAACTGCCTGATGCCCGCAGCAGAGTTTACGCTTGAGTATCTCGTAACGGGTAACGAGCTTACCGTTTCCGTTTCCTATAAGCTTGCCGATTACGTGGAGCGCTTCCCGAGATTCGGTTTTGAGTTCGGTGTAGACAAGGGACACTGCAACTTCTCTTACGTAGGCTTTGGCCCCAGCGAAAGCTATGCGGATAAGAAGGCTGCTTGTGAGTACGGCTACTACGTAAGCTCCGCAGAGGAAAACTACGATATGAAGTATATCCGTCCTCAAGAGTCCGGAAGCCACTGCGACTGTAAGTATCTTGCAGTCAAGGACCTCTTCAAGGTAACGGCAGAGAAGCCTTTCTCTTGCTCTGTAAACCCCTATACCACAGAGCAGCTCAGAGAGACGCGCCATGCCTTCGAGCTTGAGGAAAACGATTTTGTTAACGTATGTATCGACGTTGCTATGCGCGGCGTAGGCTCTCATTCCTGCGGTCCCGACCTTCCCGAAGAATTTGAGATTCCGAGACAGGGAAGTAATACCTTCAAATTCAAATTCTAAAAGCAAACGAACGAGAAATCGGTATTGGTCTCTTTTGTACTTTTATTGATACCAATTCTGTTTCTGATTCATAACAATTAAGAAGGGGTATGCCAATGGAAAATAAGAAAGATACTTCTTTACTTGAAAAAGATTACGGGCTACAAATTCTTAATATAATTCGAAGTGGTCGTGATGACAGCGAGATAAAGGCACAGCTTCAAGAGTACCATGTAAACGATATTGCAGGCGTGTTCGAGGAATTGGCTGTTGAGGAACGTGAAAGCCTACTTGAAATTCTCGGAACGGAATTCATGTCCGAAATAGTCACATTCCTCGATGATGCCGGCGAATATCTTTCGGAAATTGAGGCTGATGACGCAGCTGAGATCATTGAGCAGATGGATGTCGATGATGCGATTGAGGCTCTTGAAAATTTGGATGAGCAAACACGAACCGAAATAATCGATCGCATTGACAATGAGATTAAGGAAGATATAGACTTAATCAATTCGTATGACGACCAGGAATTTGGTAGTCGGATGAGCACAAATTATATTGTGGTTGAACGTAATCTTACTATAAAAGAAGCAATGAAGGCGTTAGTAAGTGAAGCGGCTGAGAACGACAATATTTATACGATTTTTGTTGTTAACGAGGAAGAAACCTTTTATGGAGCTATTGATCTTAAGGATCTAATCGTTGCCCGAAGCAACGTAGAGCTTGAAAGTCTAATATATACAAACTTTCCTTTCGTTTACGATAAAGACTTAATATCCGATCATATCGAGCGGTTGCGTGGTTATTCTGAACATATGATCCCCGTCCTTTGCAAAGATAACAATCGATTGCTCGGAGTTATCACTTCTACCGATATTATCGAGCTGATTGATGAAGAGCGCAATGACGACTATGCAAAGTTAGCTGCAATGAGCTCTGATCAAGAACCGGACGAGGGGCTTATCGTAAGCTTAAAAAAACGAGTTCCTTGGTTGTTGGCATTGTTGCTTATGGGTCTTGCCGTTTCAGCGGTTGTCGGGGCATTTGAAAACGTTGTTGCCGAACTTCCAATGATTGTGTCTTTTCAGTCGTTGATTCTCGGAATGGCAGGTAACGTTGGAACACAGTCATTGGCAGTAACGGTAAGAGCACTCGGTGACGGAGCGGATAAGAGCTTAAAGAAACAACTGATAACGGTTTACAAGGAAATTAGAGTCGCACTGCTGAACGGAATAATATTTGGTGCGGTATCATTTACAATCGTCAGCTGCTATCTCTTTCTTTTTGCATCATACGGAGCATACTTTGTGATTGCTTCTTCTGGATGCGTAGGGCTTGCTATGTGCTTAGCTATGACAATTTCAGGACTGACGGGCGCGGCTATCCCTATAGGATTAAATCGGCTTGGCACTGATCCTGCAGTTGCATCGGGTCCGCTCATTACCACTATCAATGACCTTGTGGCAGTTATCAGTTACTATGGTCTCGCGTGGGCATTATTGTTACATTTATAATGAACTAATGAAGAAAGATCAGCAAAAGATAACGGTTATCATAACTGCGTTGTGCGGAAATGATGCTGGGATAATTGGTGCCGCTTTTGCATAATCTTCTTTATAAAAACTTTTGATTGTTTATTATCAGATTACTCGTTATTATATAACAAAGAATCACAGATAACCTGATGCGGTTGTGCCGCCGGGAGATCGGAAAGACTTTCGGGGGCATCGCAACGATGCCCCCGATTTTTGTGAGTTTTAGTGTGTGGAAGTGAGGAGAATAAATGACAATATTTGATGTTTTAGCTTTAATTGGTGGACTTTGTTTGTTCCTGTTCGGAATGAACGTAATGGGTGATTCCCTTGAACGACGTGCGGGTGGCGGCTTGAAGCTTCTGCTCGGCAAGCTGACCGGAAACAAATTCAAAGCGTTTCTGACCGGTCTCGGTGTTACGGCGGTTATTCAAAGCTCGTCGGCAACAACCGTTATGGTCGTGGGCTTCGTTAACTCCGGCATTATGACGCTCAAGCAGTCGATCGGTGTTATTATGGGTGCCAATATTGGTACTACCGTAACGGCGTGGATCCTGAGCCTTGGCGGTATTTCGGGAGATAATCTTTTTGTAAAGCTTTTGAAGCCGATGTCCTTCACCCCTATACTCGCTTTGATCGGCATGATTATGCTGATGTTCGGTAAGTCGAGTAAGAAAAAGGATACTGGTATGATCCTGCTCGGCTTCGCAACGCTGATGTTCGGTATGGATGCTATGTCGGATGCGGTTGCGGGTCTTGCGGACGTTCCTCAGTTCCAGAACCTATTCTTGATGTTCAAGAATCCGATTCTCGGTGTTCTCGTTGGATTGCTTATTACCGCGATTCTTCAATCGAGCTCTGCTTCTGTCGGTATCCTGCAAGCTTTGACGGTAACGGGACAGGTCTCCTACGGAGCGGCTATTCCGATCATCATGGGTCAGAATATTGGTACTTGCGTAACTGCGATGATCTCGTCTGTCGGTGCAAACAGAAACGCAAAGCGTGCAGCTGTCATTCACCTTTCCTTTAATATCATCGGTACGGTGGTATGGCTCGCAGTATTCAGCATACTTTCAGCGATCCTGAAGCCTGCGATCCTTGACGCCTCGGCGTCCTATCTTGGAATCGCTGTTGCTCACTCGGTATTTAACATACTTTGTACGCTTCTTCTGCTTCCTATGTCGTCCCTTCTTGAAAAGCTTGCTCTCAAGCTTGTGCCTGATGCAAAGCAGAAGGAAACTGTTGCAGAACTCGATGAAAGACTTCTTGTTACCCCTGCAATCGCACTTGACCGTTGTAATGCTTTGGTATGTGAGATGGCAAGCGAGGCGACAGAATCCTTCACGCTCGGACTTGACTCTATCTTTTCGAAGGACAGGCTTCCGAGAGAGCGCATTCAGGAGCTTGAGGATAAGACCGACCACTATGAGGATATCATAGGAACCTACCTTATCAAGCTGAGCCGTAATCAGATTTCCGATGCAGACAGCGCAATGGTATCGAAGCTCTTAAAGCTGATCGGTGATTACGAGCGTATCGCTGACCATAGCGTTAACGTTCTTGAATCCGCCGAGGAGCTCAGAGAAAAGGGAATAGAGTTCTCGGCAGAAGCGAGAAAAGAGATCGAAGCAATGTGCTCGGCAACAAGAGAAATTCTTGAGCTGTCAAGATCTGCGTTTATTGACGGTGATCTGAAAGCTGCATATCACATTGAGCCTCTTGAACAGGTGATCGACGAGCTAAAGGAGCATCTGCGTAATCAGCATATTCTCCGACTTAAGGACGGCACTTGTACGGTTGAGGCAGGCTTTATCTGGGCTGACCTTCTTACCGACCTTGAGCGAGTAGCAGACCACTGCTCCAATATTGCGGCGTGCGTGATCGATACGGCGCATAACAATATGAACCTCCACCAGTCCGTAAGGGAGATGAAAGAGGGAACCGACTTTGAAACACTTTACGGCATTTACTCAAAGAAATACGCACTTATATAAAAAGGAGATGGTAGAATGAAAATTGCTCTTATTGCACACGACAAGAAAAAGGAAGAAATCATTGAGCTTGCAAAACAGTACAAGGACGTTCTTGCAAACTATGATCTTTACGCAACCGGAACCACCGGAACGCTTATAATGGGTGAGACAGCACTTCCGATACATAGAATGAAGAGCGGACCTCTTGGCGGAGACCAGCAGATCGGTGCAATGCTCGCAAACGGTGAGCTTGGACTTATCATATTCCTTCGCGATCCTCTTACCGCACAGCCTCACGAGCCTGACGTTTCCGCGCTCCTTCGTCTTTGCGACGTACAGAAGATCCCGCTTGCAACCAACGCAAGCAGTGCTATCATTATGCTTGAGTCCTTGAAGAACGGAACGTTTGCAACAAAAGAATAATTGCCAATAGAAAAGGCGAAAGGCTTCCACCTCAGCCTTTCGCCTCAAAATTGAGTTTCCTTATTTATGCAGATTAAAGTTTTACGTGATTGTTCAGTGAATTGAGAATCGTGGGGAGCATAAGCGAGAATACAAGAGCGGTAAGAATGCCCGCTACCAATCTCATAGGGATCGCAACGAATATTGCGTAATAGGTTGTGTAGCCATACATCATATTATCAAGCAGTAAGGCACCCGTGTTCAGTAGCGTTACTACGAGCGAGCTGATGCAGGTCTCAATTGCGATGATGCCGGGCTTCGTGCTTTTCTTGAAGGCTCTGAACAGATACCCCATAAGTATTCCGCGAGCGACTGCGGGAATGACCCAGAGAATCGTCGTCGGACCGATACCGTAGGAGATCAGCTGACCGATAAAGGCACCGATAAAGCCGGTTGCTGCGCCCCACCAAGGACCGCAGAAGACGGCAACGATAATAACGGGAAGTCCGCTGATAGAGATCTTCAGGTTGTTACCGAACGGAGCACTGACCGATACTGCCAGAAAATCAAGGCATACGTAAAGAGCAGCCATAACTCCGGCAAGACAGATCATTTTAATGTTGTTAGATGATTTTAGATTTTTTGCTTTTTGCATAAAAATAACCTCCTTTGTCCCGTAGTTCCGGAAGCAAGGAGGTGGTCCCTTGGATTCGGCAGCGGGATGCGGCAACCGAACCGCGGAAACCCTTCGTCCACCCAACAACTCCCCGTTTGGATGGCACTTGACGCTCGGTAGCCTACTCTGCATAAGCAAATATATTATACTCCAAAACAAGTTAAATTTCAAGATTCTTTTCATAGTTATTTTTTACAAAAAACGCTGGTTAAAAAGTATTTTCCATAATTAAATAGCCATGGGGAGCTTGCATTTTATCTACAAGCTGAGAGGAAGGTTAAGCCTTCGACCCTTTGACCTGATTTGGATAATGCCAACGTAGGGAAATTTCTTATTTCACGCGGGGGTTATTATACATAACTCCCATATTTTTTTCATCAAAGGAGAATAAGGGATATGGATGAGTATCAATGGATAAAGTGTCCGGTGTGCGGGGAAAACACGCGAGTTAAGCTGATGGCTGATACGGAATTGAAGCATTTTCCGCTGTTTTGCAGAAAGTGCAGAACCGAATGTATCATAAATGCAAAGCAATTCAAAATTGAGGTTATCGAAAAGAGAAAGCTCGATAAGTGAATTTTGTGTCGGCTTTTGTCGATGAGATTTTCTTGACAAAAACAATCGAATATGGTAAAATATGGTAAAATAATAAAGTGCCCGACGCTTCGACGCAGTGCCAAAGAATGTTCTTTTGGTATTGCGCTTTTTATTTATAAACGCCAGACAAGTTGTTTTACCTCGAAAGGATTATGGAAAATATAGAAAATCATGAAAAAGAACGTACTAATCATTAACCACGATCAGCATGAGGCTGATGAAATAAAGGGAAGGCTTTTATCCAGTGTGTCCGAAGTGATTTGCGTTACATCCATGCAGGACGCAATGAAATATTTTATCAAAATTGAATTTGCGCTGATTATTCTTGATGCACATATGTCTGCAGAGGATGATCATAAATTCTTAAAGCTAATGAGAGATACAAGGTCTATGCCTATTCTTGTTCTTTCCTCACAGACCGACTATGAGCATCGGATACATACGCTCAATGCCGGAGCGAATGCATATATGGGAAAACCCTATACAACCGACGAGTGCTTGGCGCAGGCGCATTCATTGATGAGACTAAGTGAAAGCATTATTCCTGACGAAAAATTATGCTATACGCTTGTATGCGGCAATGATCTGATTATTGATCCTGTTACAAGACAGGCTTTTCTTAAAGGCAAAGAGCTTGCATTCACCAAGAAGGAGTTTGACATATTGCTTTGCTTGGCAAGCCACCCGGGAAGAGTATTTACAAAGGATCAGCTGTATGATTATGCGTGGGACGATAAGATCGTTTATAACGTTGAAAGCGTGATCAAGACCCATATCAGCTCGCTCAGACAGAAAATGTCGGATGCGGATATTGAATATATCAGGAACGTGTGGGGGATTGGCTATCGATTCCAATACGAAGGTTAAAAATATAAATATGTACGGGCGGCAGGGAAATATTCCTTGCCGCCCAAAACTTTCCTAAATCCTTTCTTTTTCTTGACTCTTTCTTGACTTTTATATGGTAAAATCTTCTTACAATAGAAAAAACAGCCCCCAACGACTGTTTTTTCACTTATTTTCCGGTAAGGTGTTTAGAAGACTCGTTGCTGTTGCTTTTATGACCTTGATCGCACGTTCGTCACAATTATAGAGTCGTCGGATCAAGCTTTCCAGCTCATTGTCCTGTACGGGCTTGTCCGGATAGAAAATGGTGTCGGGATCAATGGCAAGCTCTCTGATCAAAAAATAGAGAAGCTCATAACTCGGCTTTGCATCCTGATTTTCGATACGGTATAAGTATCGAACCGTAATATCGGCTTTTTCTGCCAGCTCTTCTATCGTCAACCCGTTTTTTTGACGAGCATTCTTTATGATATCACCAAGCGGAGATCTTTTCTTTTCTTCCATTATTACAACCTCCTTTTTATACAAATATTTTATCATATTTAGGTCAGGTTTATAATGGCATAGCAGGTCAATTTTTAGAGAACAATCAGTACACAAAATAATGAACAAAGCGAACCGCCAATAAAAAAAAGACGTTTTGGCGGTGTATCTCCACGCGCATATCACCCCAAGACCGATTTTCGGAAGGGGTGATTTTTTATGTGTTGGAGCTCCAACGCAACGTTGCTTATTAAAAGCAGCGAATATGATACGGATTATACATAGGACAAGCCTTTGATGCTTGTAAAAACAACATGTCGTTCCTTATGGGTTTCTCTGGGATCAATACTGAACTGACAGTTCGTGTTAATAATGAATTAAGCGCACTCATCTTGCGGCAAATACTGCTGCTTGATGGGTGCGTTTTTGCGTGCGAAAAATCTCGTATTTTGTCGGCTCGCCCTCCTCCTTGTTGGATTTTGAAACTCAATTAGAACAATTCAAAATTCAAAAAACAAGGAGATTATTATGGAAAACAATAGACTTCAAGCAGAATTTACAAACTGGCTCGATACACTCGCGTATCATACGAAGATAGATTATATAAGGAAAGAGAAGAAGCACACAATGACAGATTCAATTGATGAAATACAAGAGGACAGGCTTCTTATAGAAGATACGGAACAAGACTTGGCAATGGATCGCATCTGGGGTTTTGATTTCTCGGTAGATTGGCTTGAAAAAGCCTTTCTTGAGCTCTCAGAGGTAAGCAAGAAAATTCTTTACCTTCACGTTGTTGAAGAGAAGCCATTGACGGAGATTGCGGATATGATTGGGTATTCGTACCGTCACACCAAAAGATTGTATGCACTCACGATAGAGGCAATTAAGATTTATAAGGAGAAGTACTATGGCAACTGAAAAGAAAATGAGTTTTAGGGACTTAATCATTGAAGCACAGAAAGGGAATAACGAAGCAATGACCGAGATCATTGAGATGTATATGCAGGTCGTAAATAAGCACAGCTACATAGACGGACGAATTGACGAAGATCTTCGGCAAGAAATCCTTCTCAAAATTATCACGAATATCGGAAAATTCAAGGTCTGAAAAATTTTTTGAAGATTTTTTTGAGTTTATGTCCCTTTTGAAAAATCTGATGCGTGGTTATATATGAAAGCATCCCAAATGCTTATAATTTGATCCTTGAAAACTGAATATTTTTTATATTCAAGCACGTTACCTGCGTTAATTCGTGATGAGCGAGCAAGCCAAGCCTAAAAGGTGCGCCATGATCCTCGGCTTGAGGGGAGCGATAAAACGATATTTTGGGTGAAGCCGAGTTACTATCGGCGGAGGGCGACGACAGACGCAAGGGATAATGATACTTCAGTCAAAAAGCTGCCTGCGGAGATCCCGGGGGAGGTGAGATTCCTATGGAGTCGGCTCGTAACCGACCGCTTGAAAATAATTCTCTTTTTGCTAAAAACAATCCAAAATCTATAGAAAGGAGAACAATAATGGCAAGTTATTATAGACGAAAGAATGGTACCTACTGTATCAGAGTTTCCAGAGGCAAGCCCGGCGGAAAACAGGACCTTGTTTCAACAACATATAAACCGCCGAAAGGAATTTCGGCAAGTGCAGCAGAGAGAGGGGCAAAGGAGTTTGCAGAGCTCTTTGAAGCATCCGTACATAACGGACTGTTTACACCGGGCAGAAAGCAAAAGGTTGAACAGATCAACCCCTTTGGTCTTACGCTTGCTGATTTTATTCAGAAGCATTATTATAAAAGGATAGAAGTTAAGCTTTCCCCTACTACGGTTCAGTTTTATAAATCTGTGGCAGATCAGTTCTTGATTCCGTCCTTTGGGCGTGTCAGAGTATGCGATATCAGCTCTGCGCACTTACAGTCGTTTGTAGATTATTTAGCTTCCGCAGGCTCTCGCTGTAACGAAGAAAATTCGGAGCCGCTGTCCGGAGCAACGGTTAAGCGTTATGCTACCGTTTTTTCGTCTGTAATGACTGAAGCGCACAAGATGGGCTATGCAGAAAAGGATATTCTTCATAGACAAGCAATTGATTACCCTCGCATTGTAAAGCCGCAAATTCAGGCATATGACGATGATGAAGCGCGTATCTTCTTCAATGGCTTAAAAGAAGAAAGTCCTCAAATCAGAGCACTCTTGATGACGTCTTTACTTTTGGGACTGAGACGAGGTGAGGTTGTAGGACTCATGTGGTCTGATATCAACTTCAAAGCGGGTAGCATGTACATCAGCAGAAGTGCATACAAAACAAAAGGGCAGCCTCAAGCATTGAAGCCGCCCAAGTCCCAGAGCAGTGTCAGAACAGTATTTTTCTCAGAAGCATATGCTGAGGTTCTTCTGGCTTGGCGCGAGGAGCAGGTCGAGCAGCGTATCAAAGCGGGCAGATCTTGGAATGAGCAAGGCTTTGTATTCACCAACGAGGTTGGTAATATGATCAACATTTGCTTGCCTACCGAAATTTGTTCCCGGTTTGAGGAAAAGTGCGGGCTTCGTCATTTGAAGCTTCACGGGCTCAGACATACCTGCGGATCCTTAATGATTAAAAACGGAGTCGATATAGAAACCGTTAAGAGTGTTTTCGGTCATGAGAACATCAGAACTACTCAACAATACCTTACGGCGTATGACAGCGCTAAAAAGCGTGCTGCAGACGCTCTCGCAGCTTGTATCATGAATTAATTAAAAGGAGGGAGATTCAATGCGAGTAAGAACATTACCACAGGCGGTGAAGGAGATCAGATCCATTGATTCTCGCTCCGCAGTAAACGAGGATATGCTTATCTCCTTGATTAAGGATAAGCATTTGAGTCACAGCAGTCACGGTGTCAGAACAGTAATTGAATTTGGCAATATGATTACGACACTAAATGACTTGCTTGAATTTGAGGACAAAGCTAACGTTCCTCATATCAGAAGCATACGTGGGGCTATTATGGAGCTGCGCGAAACCCGTCCCGAACTTGGTATCGGGGAGGAGCACATCAGGCGGTGTGTAGCTGACGGAAGAATCAGCAGTATCAAGATTGGTTGCCGACGTTATATTGCAATGCAGAGCTTTGATGCACCTTATTGTGAGAAAATTATGAGCGTACAGGCACCTTCCTTTGCGAAGAGTGACATGATGCGCCGTGATATTCTTGAGCAAATGAGCACAGCAATCTCTGCACAGGTCGTAATACCGAAAATCAAACGAGCAAGAGCAAGTAGATAAAGCGGCAAGGAAATGAATCCTTGCCGCCCTATTTGTCTTTAGCCGACATTTTGAGAAATGAGTTTGTCAAATGTTTGAGAAGCCGTTCTGTCCACACGCTCAAGTGCGTGAACGTAGATTCCGGTAGTTTCAATGTCAGAATGTCCCAGACGGGTAGATACCGTCTTAATGTCACATCCATTTGCGAGCAACAGCGTGGCAGAGGTATGCCTTAAGCCGTGAAACTTCAAATGTCGGATATTGTGTCGGTTTAAGAATTTTGAGAACTGCTTTGTCGGGGTTTGCGGATTCATTACGTATCCGTCTTCCTCTGTAAACACGTAATCAAGATTCTTCCATGCGTCTCCCATAAAGGAGATGTGTCTGTCCTGCTGCATTCTATACTCGAGAAGTGTTTTACACAAACAATCGGGAATGGACATTGTGCGAATGCTTCCCCTTGTTTTCGGAAGCTTTTCCTGCGCTTTGCCATCCTTATTCTTGTAAATGCTTCTTCTTACAGAAAGCTTTTGATTTTCAAAGTCAATATCTGACCATTTAAGTCCTACGATCTCTCCACGGCGCATGCCTGTAAAGAGCGCAATTTCGATAAGAGCGCGGATATTTGTCGGTTCTGTTTTGAGTGCTTCAAGAATATCTGCCACCTCTTTTTCAGAATATACTTCAAGCTCGGTTGGCTCGTCTTTTGGAAATACGATTCTTCTGGAGGCACCGACATCGTTCTCGGTATACTCAAGCTGATAGGCAAGGGAGAGCATAGAACGAAAGACGGTCGTATATCGTCTTACCGTTGTTGCGCCAATTCCTCCCGGAGCTCCGTCACCTCTTTTTTTCTCGGTAGTGAGGTAGTTGATGAAGTCCTGAACGTGATACGTTCTGATCTCGGAGAGCTTCATGTGCCCAAACTTCGGGATGATCTCCGTATTGATGATCATCTCATAGAATGGATAAGTAGTAGGGGAGAGAACAGTCTTTTTCATGCTCAGATATTTTTTAGAGAAGTCCGCTAATGTCATCTTATCGAACCGGACGATTCCTTTTTGTTCCTTATCCAGCTCTTCTTTGAATTGTTCGACGAACGCATCAATTTCTTTGTTGAGCTTTTGATAGGATAGATTGGGTCTCGACGGCTTGAAAGTTTTAGACCGAACGATTTGTTTTCCTGCACTGTCAAGCCCGCAGGAAATACGGACAAGATAAGTTCCGTTGGCTTTAGGGGTAATGTTTGCCATAAAAATTTCCTCCATTTCGGCAAAAAGTATGTACCTCGGAATGAAGAAAAAAATAATTTTCATCCGAGAGTAGAGCCGCTGGCCTCTACTCTTGCGTGAAATGTACCTTTTTGAGGTATGTACCAAGGTATGTACTAACCTCATTTTTTGGAACAAAATCGAGGAAAACACGAAATAACGAGGCAAGGGTTTCCACCACCCGAAAGTGCTGAAAACCCTTGTGAAATAAAGAAAAATCGGGAATCTTACGACTCCCGATTTTTGGTCTGAGTGACAAGACTTGAACTTGCGGCCTCTACCACCCCAAGGTAGCGCGCTACCAGCTGCGCCACACCCAGATCGTCGCTTTTCTGCGACCTTGACATTATATCACAGTTTTTTTCTTTTGTCAAGTCTTTTTTATAAAATTTTCTTCTTTTTTTCTTCCTTTTCTTTTTTTATCGGTTCTGATGATTCATGGGGGAATGTCGGGCGGTCTTTTTCCGTTTCTGCGGGGCAAGCGGATTCCTTGGTGTTTTCAATCCCGGAGGATCCTTTTTGGATATTGGTAGACTTCTGCTTTTTTCTGTTGACAAAAATAGAAAATGTGGTATACTTAAAGTGTAAAAAATCTTTGCCTTGATTGGCTTAAAAGGGAAGGAGGGCTTGGTGTGGAAGCTTTTTTTGACAAACCGACGGTGGCAGATCTGCTCTTGTGGTACGCCTCCAACAAGCGGGATCTGCCCTGGCGACGGACCCGTGATCCCTACTGCATCTGGCTCTCGGAAATTATGCTTCAGCAAACCCGTGTGGAGGCGGTCAAGCCCTACTACGCGCGGTTTTTGGAGGTCTGTCCCACGGTGCGTGAGCTGGCAAATCTGCCGGAGGAACGGCTCCTTAAGCTATGGGAGGGCCTTGGCTACTACAGCCGTGCCCGCAATCTGCAAAAGGCGGCGCGGGTGGTTGTGGAGCAATACGGTGGGGAGATGCCTCGCGCCTACGGGGATCTTCTGGCGCTTCCCGGGATTGGGGAATACACCGCCGGTGCCATTGCCTCCATCGCCTATAACGAGCGCGTTCCCGCCATTGACGGAAACGTTCTTCGGGTACTTGCGCGGGTTTCTGGTTCCCGGGAGGAGATCACCAAGGATGACACCAAGCGGCGTTGGCGAGAGCGGTTGGCGCTTTCGGTGCCTGCGCAGGCGGGGGACTTTACCCAGAGTCTGATCGAGCTGGGAGCCACGGTCTGCGTTCCCAACGGGGAGGCCAAATGTGAGATCTGTCCTCTGCGTGAGGTTTGTGTTGCCCGACGGGAGGGAAGCATTGACGAGATTCCCGTACGCTCTGCCAAAAAGCCTCGACGGATCGAGGCTCGAACGGTGCTGATCCTTCAGGATGGGGAGCGCACGGCGCTTTGCAAGCGTCCGCCCAAGGGGCTTCTTGCGGGGCTCTACGAGCTGCCCAACCGACCGGGGCATTTGACGGCGGAAGAGCTGCCGTCCTTGATCCGTTCCCTTGGCTTTGAGCCTCTGCAGATTCAACGGCTGGAGGATGCCAAGCATATTTTCTCCCACATTGAGTGGCACATGATTGCCTATGCCGTCCGCATCTCTCCCGAGTTTGACGGCTGGCACGACACCTCGGGAATGCTCCTGGTGCAAAACGACGACCTGCATCAGAATTACGCCATCCCCTCGGCCTTTTCGGCCTATGTAAAGTATTTGTAAGGGTGGGGTTTTTCCCCGGGCTCTTGATTTTTGTCTCGGTTTGTGTTATACTGAAAGCGAAGAACGAATCTCATCCGATTTTAACGAAAGGATCTCGGTTCTATGAAGCATATTTTTATCATCAATCCCGCGGCGGGAAAGGAAAACTCCTACGAGGAGATTCAAACACAGTTACTGGCTCTGGCCGATCCCGTGGATTTTGAGATCTACCAAACGGCGGCTCCCGGAGATGCAACCTCCTACGTGCGTCAGTACTGTCAAACCCATACGGAGCCGGTGCGCTTTTATGCCTGCGGCGGTGACGGGACCCTGAACGAGGTGGTCAACGGTGTGGTGGGCTTTCCCCATGCCTCCCTGTCCTGCTATCCCTGCGGCTCGGGAAATGACTTTGTAAAATACTACGGCGGCAAGAAGTTCTTCTTTAACCTCGACGAGCTGGTGCACGCCAAGGAGGAATACATCGACCTGATGCGCGTAGGAGATCGCTACGCCATCAACGCTACCCATTTTGGATTTGACTCCTGCGTAGCCAAGACCATGATGAACGTGCGGCGTAAAAAGCTGATTGGCGGCAAAAACGCCTACACCACGGGTGTGGTGGTGGGATTGGTTAAGGCCATGAAGAATCCCTGCCGCGTGACCGTGGACGGGGAATTGCTCAATCCTGGCGGAACCATTCTTCTCTGCACCATTGCTAACGGGCAATTTGTGGGCGGTTCCTTCCGCTGTGCGCCCCGCTCGGTGGATAATGATGGACTGTTGGAGGTCTGCCTTGTGCGCCCGGTGTCCTACGTTACCTTCTTGCGTCTGATCGGCGAATATTCCAAGGGAACCCATCTGGACGATCCCAGGTTCGAAAAATATCTGGAGTATCGGCGGGGAAAGACCGTTCACATAGAAGCGCCCGAGGGCTTTTTGTACTCCCTGGACGGGGAGCTTTATCCCGATACCGACTTTACCGTGGAGGTGGTTCCCGGGGCGGTTCGCTTTGGCGTTCCCGCATCGGCACGGCCGCTGCCCGGGGATTGGCATGAGGCAAAGACGCAGCCCCCGGAGGTGGAGGATGCCACCTTGGTTGAGGCATAACGCGTATGCCCGGCCCTTGCGGATTTGATTTTTTAGACGACGGACAGACCTTCCCCTCGCAGGCATCGGCGTGTGAGGCGCAGGAGGTTCTGTCCGTTTGCGCTTTGGAGCTTTTGACCCTTGAAAAGGACGAAAAACAACGGACGTTGGCCTTTTTGGATGCTTGTTCCCGTCTCGGGGCCTCCCTTTCGGTCTTGCGCGACGGCGTACGCGGTGTGGAAAGCCGACTCCCACGGCAGGTGGGCTTTTTCAGCGACGCAGAGGACCGTAAGAAGGCCACGGCACTGACCTGTCGCTTTTTGGGAGAATTGGAGGAGATGACGGTCACCCTCCGTGCCATGGATTGGCAATTCTTGGCGGTGGAAGAAGAACGGTCCTCCCGCGTGGTGCGGATCGAGGCATGGCGCAGTCGGTTGCTTGGTATTCGCGGCAATGGGACGGAGCCCGCCGGCGAGTGGCTGGCGCGTCTGGACGGTCTAGTCAAAAATGACGCGCGTCTTTGCGCCAACGCCCGGGCGGTGCGGCAGGAGCTGCAACGCTTTTGTCGGGATACGGTGGCCGATTTTTGCAACCGTGCCGATCGCTTTGCCGATCTTTCCAATCAGGGGGAGAGGGGCAGTCTTGCTTCCCTGGCGCAGTTGTTTGGTGAGCTTCGTTATGCGTTGGAGCGTTTGATGGAATGGATAGAGCCCTATGGCAGGGCAGAGAAGGAGGAATGACCCCATGGAAAACTATTTGTTAGCACTGGATCAGGGAACCACCAGCTCCCGCTGCATCATTTTTGATCGGCAGGGCAGGATCTGCTCCAAGGTACAACGGGAATTTTCCCAGATCTTCCCGCAGGACGGCTGGGTGGAGCACGACGCCACCGAGATCTGGGCGTCGCAAATGGGTGTGGCCGTAGAGGCGCTCTTGCAGCTGGGAGCCGACGCCTCCCAGATCGCCGCCATTGGTATCACCAATCAGCGGGAGACCGTGGTGGTGTGGGAAAAGGAGAGCGGAAAGCCGATCTGCAATGCCATCGTGTGGCAATGCCGTCGGACGGCGGAGGCCTGCGACCGCATGAAGGCCGAGGGGCTGGAGCCCGAGATCCGCGCCCGCACGGGCCTGCTTCTCGATCCCTACTTTTCGGCCAGCAAGCTGCGCTGGATCCTGGATCAGATTCCGGGAGCCCAGGCGCGGGCCGAGAAGGGGGAGCTGTTGTTTGGCACCGTGGATTCCTGGTTGATCTACCGCTTGACCGGAGGACGGGTGCACGCCACCGATCCCTCCAACGCGGCACGTACCATGCTGTTTAATATTCATACTCTGAGCTGGGACGAGGAGCTTTTGCGACTGTTCAACATTCCCCGTTGCATGCTTCCCAAGGTGTTGCCCTCCGGGGGAGTCTTCGGTTATACCGATCCCCACCTGTTTGGAAAAAGCATTCCCATTGCAGGCGTGGCGGGGGATCAGCAGGCGGCCCTGTTTGGGCAATGCTGCTTTGACGTTGGTGACGCAAAGAATACCTACGGCACCGGCGGCTTTTTGTTGATGAACACGGGGGCCGTGGCCGTCACTCCAAAGCAAGGGTTGCTTTCCACCGTGGGCTGGCAGATCGGTAAGGAGGTCAATTACGTATTGGAGGGCTCGGTTTTTGTATGCGGCGCCGTGATCCAATGGCTGCGCGACGGCCTGGGGCTGATCAAAAACGCCGCCGAGAGCGAGCGTTTGGCCAACAAGGTGCCCGACAACGGCGGTGTGTATCTGGTGCCTGCCTTTGTAGGGCTTGGGGCTCCTTATTGGGATGCTTATGCTCGCGGCGGGATCCAGGGATTGACCCGTGCCACCACCAAGGCGCATATCGTGCGCGCGGCTCTGGAGAGCATGGCTTATCAAACCACCGACGTTCTTACCGCAATGCAGGAGGAGGCCACGGTGTCCCTGACCAAGCTTCGCGTGGACGGTGGTGCGGCGGCCAATCAATTTCTTCTGCAATTCCAATCGGATATTCTCGGTTTGCCCCTTCTGCGTCCCGCTTGCGTGGAGACCACGGCCTGGGGAGCGGCGGCACTTGCGGGACTTTCCGTGGGAATGTACGCCAACAAGGAGGAGCTCAAGGCTGAGTGGCGCGCGGATCGGGAATTCACTCCGCAGATGGAGGTATCCCGGCGCGAGCAGCTGTTGAAGGAATGGCACCGCGCGGTGGAACGCTCCTGCGGTTGGGCCAAGTGATCGAATCAAAAAATAAAAAATCATCCCCGCCAACGACGGTGCACCGTCGTTGGCGGGGATTTTGTAAAGGGTCATTCTTCCAGAGCCTTGGCCTGCTCCAGAATTTGAAGGAAGCGTTCCTCGGTGCGAACATCGTTGAACCATTCCCAGCCCTTTGTGGCTTCCATAATGGCAGCCATGCAGGGGGAAAACTGATCCACGCCCTCGCTGTTTTGCAACGTCTTTCCGTTGGGAAGCAGAAGGAGGTCGTCCATCTTTAACGCCTTGGTCTGCCCAAACAGCACGGGATTGCCCAGCTCCAAAGGGGTGCTTGTGGGAAGCGCGTAGTATTGCTTTGTCAGCTCCAGGGCCAGCTCCAGGCATTGATAGCCCTTGTTGCGGTCCTTGGCCCCAAAATAGGCGGCGGCAAGGCGCAGGTAGGCCGAGGCGTATTCGGCGATCCAGCCCGTGGGAAGGGCTGTTTCCTCGGCGTGTCCCGCGGCGGCATCCAGCATTTTCAGGTAGGTCTGATTCCAAAGCACGGCCTTTTGGGGCTGATTGCGGTAGTTGCGGTCGCGCTTGATGGCATAGAGGGCCTGGGAGACCTGCAGGTAGGCACCGGCAAACTGATAGGCCTCATACTGCTCCCGATCCCGCATCAAGCGGTAGCGCTCCTCAAACACTTTATGACGCTCCTTGTACCAAAAGGTGGTATCCTTGTTGAGCCAGTCGTTGATCTCCTCCTCGGCGCAAACCATGCAGATCGACCGGATCGCATCGCGGCGCATTACGCTGTCGGGGCATTCCCGCAGAATACGCTCACACAGCTCGTAGAGGAAGGGCTGGTATTGCTCCAGCTTTTTTCGGTGATGGCGGGAGATCTCGTACATCAGGGAAGTGGCAATGTGCCAATTGCGGGGATATTTTTTGTGATAGGTCAAAGCGAGCTGCAGTCGTGCCTCGTGGTCCAGCTTCCCTTCCATTCCAAAATAATTCTTTTGAACGTCCTCCTCAACGCTGATTCGATCGTTGCCGATCAAATCGTCTACGGTGACCTCAAAATAGTTGGCGATGGAGGGAAGCAGGGTAATGTCGGGGTAGCCGTCGCCGCGCTCCCATTTGGAGATGGATTGGGGAGAGACGCCTAACACGGTTGCCAATGCGTCCTGGGTAATATCCCGCTCCTTGCGGTATTGCTTGATTCGTTCACCAATCAACAGTTCCATGGTGTGTTCTCCTTTCAAAGGGGGATTTTTTGGGACGGGCCCTTGTCCTGCCTTAATCATACCATATCCCAACGCCTTCGTCAATAACCGCGTTTTTGAGAACAACTCTACCGTGAGTAGGATTTTTCCATTCCCTCGGTTCTTCTTTGGCTTGGTCGTTGGAGCGGCGAAAATCGGAGAAGTTTTGGGAAAGCTGCAGATCCTTCCCGCATTGGTGAATTTTTCCTTGCATTTTGCGATAAAAAAGATAAAAAAAGAGGAATATTTTTTCCAGAGGTTCTTGATTATGCTTTGCGTTTATGGTAAAATATATTGTAGATTCGTGTTTCCTTTACAAAAAAAGGAAACCGCAGGAATGACTGAACGGAGGCGATGTGATGCGTTTTCAATTTTTATTAACCGGTGGTCTGAATCTCACGGATATGTCGGGGACGGGATTCCTTTTATTAGTGGCCGCCCTCGCCCTTTTGCTGGGAACCGAGATCGCTTGTATTTCCATTATGATCAACAAGGTGCTCCGCGCCCGCAGAGAGGAGCGGGAGGTGGATTCGGAGGAGTCGTCCCGCCACTATCACTATGGCGCGGCGGCACTTCTTATGGGCGTGCTTCCGGCCAGTGCCTACGTGGCCCTTGCCGTTCTGGCAGGCGTGACCGCCGTGGTGTCGGTGGTGTTTGTGGTTTTGCTCATCGTCTTTTGGGCAAAGGGCTATCTGTTTGTGTCCTCCAAGGACCTGGCAGAGCTGCATGAGCCCAAGCCCGTTGCCGCCCCCGCCGCCCTTCCTGCCGATCCTCATGCCGATGCAGAAGAAGCTCCTCTTCCCGAGGACTATACCGAGGACACCGCCGAGGAAGCGCCTCTCTCGGTCTTTGACGAGGAGGACAAGCCCGCAGTGTTCAAAATGTCGGAGGAATCCTCCGTGTTCGGATGGGGAGAGGATGATGATTCCTTCGTATCCGAGGAGGATGCGGAGCCGATGACCGCGTCAGCGGACGAGCCCGCCGAGAGCGAGGAGGCCGAAGGCGTTATGCTGGGAGCGGCTCCCGCAACCGTGGAGGATCCCACCTTTGCCGACGGTACCCGTCCCTACAAGATTGTGGAGAAGATCGTGACCGAGACCCATAAGGAAGTGGTGCGCGAGGTCCCCACCCCCGCGGGTGAACCCAAGAGCGACAGTGCCGCCGAGCAGCTGATGGAGAAGCTGACCGACTTTTTGGATTACGAGCTCCAAAAGCGGAAGGAGGCCGACCAGGCCGAGACCGCGGCAGACCGTCCCGAGAATGACAGTATTCCCACCCTGGCAAAGAAGCCTGTGGAGGATGAGGATGCCGAGGATGAGGACGATCCGGACGATCTGGAGACCGACGAGGATCTGGAGGAAGGAAAGGCCGACGAGGATGACGTGGACGACGAGGCCGATGACAACGACGACCGCTTTACCGGCAACGAGCGCATCATTGGCTTTGACGAAGCCACGGGCTGCTACATCGTTGCCCACTATCGCAAGAGCTTTGAGGCCAAGCTGATTCAGGCGCGCCCCAACATCAAGCAGTATTACAGCGAGCTGAAGAACGCTTTGCTTTCCTATAAGGGAACCAAGAGCCGCATCAGCTGGACCGCCGATAGCTTCCACAACGGCCGCACCCAGATTGCAAAGATCAACGTAAAGACCCGCATCCTGGAGCTTTATCTGGCTCTTGAGCCCGAAAGCCTGGAGGGCACCGTTTACCGCGGCAAGAACGTGGGCTCCAAAAAGAAATATGCCGATACTCCCTTCCAATACAAGATCCGCACGCCCCGCAAATTCAAGTGGGCCATGGAGCTGGTACAGCGCACCTGCGAGGAGCAGGGTCTTTCCCCCATTGATATTGAAAAGATCGACTACGTTCCCCTGTATCCCTTTGAGACCACCGAGAGCCTGGTGGCTCGCAAGCTGATCAAGGAATACATTCGGGAAGAAAAGCCTGCCACCTCCTTTGAGCTGGATCCCGATCACGTTCCCGAGGTTCCCTCGGAGGATGAGAGCGTGATCCCTGCCAACGCAAACTTCTCCTGGGAGTTTGACAACGAGGTAATGGAGGAAAAGGAGCTCCCCACGGAGGAGCCGCCTGTAGAGGAGCCGACCGTAGAGGAGCCGGTGGAGGAGACGATCCCCGAGGCCCCCGCCGAGGAGTCCGTGACCGATCCCCAGCCCGCGTCGGGTGTGGTGCGTGAGACCGTGAAGATCACCGAAATGCGCTACACCGAGCGTTATTACGCCGACGCCGAGCCCAGCTACGAGCAGATCATCACCACCCACGAGTCTCTGGGCACCGAGCCGCAGGTCGAGGAGGCTACCGTCGAGGAGCCCGAGAACACCTCCGCCGAGGATCTTCGTTGGCCCGAGGAGGAAGTTGAGCCTCTGACCGAGGATGCTGCTTATGAGGCAGTTTCCGAGGAAGCGGAGGAGGAAATCCTTCCCGAGGATGCCGATGCCGAGTATTTCTTTGCTTCCGAGCCGGAGGCAATCGCCGTGGATGCGGAGATCTCCCCGGAGCCGGAGGTTTATGAAGAAACCTACGAGGAATCCTATGAAGAGGCTTATGAAGAATCCGTTGAGGAGCCTGTAGCCGACGCGGAGGAAGTCTATGCGCCCGAGGCGGTTTATACCGAGACCGCCGAGGAGGAGCTCTACTACGAGGAGGAGAGCGCGGAGGCTGAAGAGGTCTACGCAACGGAGGAAGAGACGTACGCAACCGAGGAGTATGCGGAAGATACCTACGAGGAAGCGTCCTATGAGGAGGAAGCCTACGAGGAAGAAGAATCCTACGAGGAAAGGGAAGAGGAGCAGACGCCGCCGTCCGCCGCCCGTCCCGCTCCCAAGGTAGAGGTCAATCCCGCCGTGGCGGTCATTGACATCTGTGCCATTGAGGATGCCTTCCCCGACGGTGCCACCATTAACCTGGCGGTGCTTAAGTCCCACGGCTTTGTTCTTCCCTCGGCAACCACGCTGAAGATCTATGCCACGGGCTCGCTGCAAAAGCGATTCTCCGTGGAAGCACATCATTTTACTCTGGACGCCATCTACGCCATCAGCGCGATGGAGGGCGACACGTCAATGCTTTATTAAGGAGGTGGTATTGCAATGTTCAAACAATGGAATAAGAAAATCGGGCTTGCAGTACTGCTGCTCCTTGCGGTAACCGTGATCATGTCCTCCGCCGTGGCGGTGATCCTTGCAGAGAACGTGGAGACCCATCAGCTCAGCGTTACCTACGATTCCAGCTATTGCTCGGTCAAGCTCTACGTGGACAACGTGGATCAGGGCATCCTGGCCTCGGGCAGTACCGTTGAGATCGTGCAGGGGCGTAGCGTTCAGGTATCGGTATTGCCCTATTCGGGATACGAGCTGAACGTGATCTACGAGATCCTGGCCGACGGCACCAAGGTGCAAAAGCAGATCGACGCCGAAAAGACCGGCTACTACAACGCCTTTTTCAACGCTAAGACCGATCTGGAGATCGTTTGCAAGCCCAAGACCTATCAAATCGTGTTCCTTCCCGAGGAAGGGGAGAGCATGATCTCCTACGATTTTGATACCGGTACCACCAACGATGCCTCCCGCTACGACGGTCTGACCTATACCTACAGCGGAGATCCGGTGATCATTGAGCCGGTAAAAAAGCGTAGCGCGGGATATACCTTCCATCATTGGGAGGTCATGCACAAGACCAACGACGGCTACGAAAAGCTGACCATTCTTCAGCCCGATAGCCAGAAGATTCTTACCTTCGCTTCCGAAACCAACATTCTTGCCCAATGGCAGGAGACGGGTGTGATCTATCTCCGCCCCCATTTCGAGCCCAACTCCTATCCCGTGGTTCGTTACGATTATATCGTTACCTCCATGGAGAGCCCCGATCTGGTGCGTTGGCTCAATCAGGTCGATCCCTACACCTGGTATGCTCCCATGACCACCGAGGTGAGCGGAAACTGGGAGGAGGGAGAGGTTTCGCCCTATCCCGGTTACCAATTTGCCGGCTATACCACCGCAAGGGTCAATATTTGCGAGGGCAGTGCCGTCAATAAGGTTTACCGTTATTTCCTTCCCATTCAGTACACCGTTACCCTGGATTGGAACGGCGGCGAGCTGTTGGAGGGCGCCGTGCCCACCACCCACGTCTTTGATACCGCCACCCCTCTCCCCACGGGACAGCGTGCCGGCTATCATTTTGGCGGCTGGCTGGTCAGCGTAGCAGGGCAGACGGTACAAACGATAAGTGATCTGGAAAATCTGTTCCTGGATGCCGAGAATTCTGCCTATGCCATCGGTAACGACGGAGAGGATCAACGGCAGATTACGCTCACCGCGATCTGGACGCCCAAGACCTTTGATATTATCTATGATCTGGGCGGTGCCAATCCCGAGGAGAATCCCTCGCTCCCCACCGTTTACGTGTTTAACGAGGATCTTACGGTGCCCAATCCGGTGCGCCGCGGATACCGCTTCCTGGGTTGGGTCATCAATCACGATGCCGATCTGCTCTGGTCGCCCAGCGAATCCACCCCCGAGCTGGTATTCATCAAGGGAACCCATACCTCCAACATTCACCTGGAGGCAAAATGGGAGGCTCTGAAGTTCACGATCATTCTGGATGCTCACTTTGATAGCTATACTCCCGCAACACCCTCCTCCCAGGTGGTTAACGTGACCTTTGGTCAGCCCCTGGATACCTCGGGTGTGGTGGTGCCGGTGCTGCCCCAGTATCGGTTCCTGGGATTCTACTCCGAGGACGGCGTTTGCTATATCAACGCCGACGGTAGCTCGGCCTGCGATGCCTGGGATATGGTGGGGGACATGATCACCCTCCGGGCCCAATGGGAGCTGTTGCCTCCGCTGGAGGTGAATCTGGAGGACTACGGCTTTGATTTCTTCAAGGACGTCTTCCGTTTCCCCGCGGGAAGCTACACCCTGTCCTTGGGAGAGGTGACTTTGAAGTTTGAGATCCAAGCCGACGGCAGCGGTGCTCCCGCAATCCCCGAAACCTTCTTTGGTCAAACGGTGCTTTTGATGGTGCATACCGACGGTACCGTCCATTCGGATTACGTTGGCTTGCTTTCGGTTCCTGCCCGTCCTGCCGCCCCGCAGATGGGCGTAGAGCTGGACAATAAGATCGACCAGTATTACACCTCCCTGGAGGTGCAGATGAAGGACGGCGTGGACGCCTCCCTATACGAGTTTGCTCTGTATATCAACGGCGGCGAGACGCTGCTGCGCCCGTGGCAGGATTCGCCTCGCTTTGACGATCTCTACCAGGGAACCCTTTATCAGATCCACGTGCGCCGCAAGGCCACCGAGAGCACGCCCAGCAGCCTTGTGGGTGTGTTTGAGACCAACACCTATTACACCAATTATATTGACGAGCTGATCGATGCCTTGACTAAGCTCAAGGAAGAAAACGGCAACGGAGAGCTGGTGTCGGCTCTGATTGACGGTGCGCTCACCGAGATCCGTGCCCTGACCCCGCCTTCGGATACCTTCTATGCTGATGCCGAGGGGATCTTCCGGGGGGCCAAGGATGCCGTGCCCTTTGTCCGCCGTCAGGATGAAAAGATCGCCGCTCTGCGCTCCTATTTAAAGACCCTGCTTTCCACCGAGGCCTACCGTGCCGACGCGATGACCAAGCTGTCCCTGCTGTGTGACACCGCCGTCAACGCCATTACCGCGGCTACCGACGATGCCCAGGTGCAGAGTATTTACGATGCGGCGTGGAATGAAATGTCCGCCGTAAAGATCACCTATCTCAAGGACGGCAATCTTTTGCTGGAGGCCATGGACGGACTGACCAAGGAGCATCTGCTCTCGGTCTTCCGCCTGGAGGATTTTTCCACTTTGAGTAACTCGGTGGAGCTGGCCATTGGTGCCGGAAAGATCGTGTTCGACGGCTCCAATATGACGCCCCAGGAGCTGATCCAGCTCTTGAGCTCTCAGGACGTGGTTGGCGCGTATAGCCTGCGCCTGACCGAAAACGGAAAGACCGTGACCGATTTTACCGGAAGCTTTATGCTTCGCCTGCAGATCCCCGAGGAGCTGCGAGAGGTGAGCGGTCTGCGCGTGGCCTACTACAACAGCGTGACCGGAACCTTGGAGGTGCTTCACAGTTATATCGAGGGAGAGGAGATCGTCTTTGTTGCCACCAAGGTGACCGATTTTGTGCTTCTGGGCGATCCCATCGTGGATCTGACCGCTCCCATTGCCATTCTTGCCTTTGTGGCACTGGTGCAGATGATTGCCATCGTCCTGCTTCTGGTCAGCCGCTCCAAGGCGCAAAAGGCGATCCGTCAAAATGGCTTCGCTCTGCCCGCAATGCTTCTGACCGTGCAGTTCCTGCCCGAAAACAGTGAGGTTATCCTTCTTGCCCTGGGCGCGTTGGTGATCCTGTTGCAGATCATTCTCATGTCGCTGTTGTTGAAGTCGGATATGGTCCACCGTCGCACCATTCGCAAGACAAAGCGGACCGCTCCGGCCGAGGCCGAGAGCCTTCCCGCGATGGCTACAGTGGAGATCTCCGACGACGCAGCGGAGGCTCCCGCAGAGGAGCCTGCAGAGCCCGTGGCGGACGCATTGCCAACTGCGGGTAGCGTGTTCCTGTACGATGACGAAACGCCCGCCGAGGACGCGCCTGCAAAGGCTACCGAGCCTGCCGAGGAGGAATACGTGACCGACGGTGACTACTATGACTTTATAGAACCCGCCGCGGCCACCAAGTATTCCTTGCCCGACGAGGAGTTTGCCGCGTATGATCCTGACGTCATCGACGCCGAGGACGAGATTTACGAAGAGGAATCCGCCGATGGCGAGACCGATCCCTTCACCGAGGATGCGGACACCTCCGCCGAATCTCTTGCTTCCGAAGACGATAAAGACGGCTATTACGGCTCCTGATGTCCCAAATACGCCTATCAAAACCGATCCCCCTGCAGAGGTCTGCAGGGGGATTTTTATATTTTCACCTTTACAAATTACGCAAAGTGTGATACAATGAATAAAAGAAATTTTTATTAAAAAAGGAGATCGCAATGTGTCGGAAATTAAGAAACCTTAGCATTGTTTTTATGCTGCTGCTTTTTTGTTGTTCGATCCTCGTCGCGTGTGATAAGACCAGCGGTGAGGTAGGGGGAAATACAACAACGCAGGCTACCGTTCCTTCCGAGCCCCATACACATGAGTGGTCGGAATGGAGTATCGTAACTCCGGCTACCTGCTCGTCCGATGGGATACAAGAGCGTTTTTGTATCTGTGGAGAGAGGGAGGCAGAATCCATCAAAGCCACGGGCCACACCGAGGAAACCGATCCTGCCGTTGCGCCCACGTGTACGGTCAGCGGATTGACCGAGGGTAAGCATTGTTCGGTATGCGGTGAGGTTTTGATTGCACAGACCGTTGTTGATGCTCTGGGCCACACCGAGGAGACGGATCCTGCCGTGGCACCCACGTGTACGGTCAGCGGATTAACCGAGGGCAAGCATTGTTCGGTATGCGGTGAGGTTTTGATTGCACAGACCGTTGTTGATGCTCTGGGCCACACCGAGGAGACCGATCCCGCCGTTGCCCCCACGTGTACGGTCAGCGGATTAACCGAGGGCAAGCATTGTTCGGTGTGCGGTGAGGTGTTGGTTGTGCAGACCATCGTTGATGCACTGGGCCACACCGAGGAGACGGATCCTGCCGTGGCACCCACGTGTACGACTGGCGGATTAACCGAGGGCAGTCATTGTTCGGTGTGCGGTGAGGTGTTAATTGCGCAGACCGTTGTTGATGCACTGGGCCACACCGAGGAGACGGATCCTGCCGTGGCACCCACGTGTACGGTCAGCGGATTAACCGAGGGTAAGCATTGTTCGGTATGCGGTGAGGTTTTGATTGCACAGACCGTTGTTGATGCTTTGGGCCACACCGAGGAAACCGATCCTGCCGTGGCACCCACGTGTACGGTCAGCGGATTAACCGAAGGCAAGCATTGTTCGGTATGCGGTGAGGTATTGATCGTGCAGACCATCGTTGATGCCCTGGACCACACCGAGGAAACCGATCCCGCCGTTGCGCCCACGTGTACGGTTGCCGGCTGGACCGAGGGTAAGCATTGTTCGGTATGCGGTGAGGTTTTGATTGCACAGACCGTTGTTGATGCTCTGGGCCACACCGAGGAGACGGATCCTGTCGTGGCACCCACGTGTACGGTCAGCGGATTAACCGAGGGTAAGCATTGTTCGGTATGCGGTGAGGTTTTGATTGCACAGACCGTTGTTGATGCTCTGGGCCACACCGAGGAGACGGATCCTGCCGTGGCACCCACGTGTACGGTCAGCGG
>JAFTNJ010000029.1 GCA_017451915.1 Clostridia bacterium | reverse complement strand
TAACGATTAACGTGTCATCCTGAGCGGAGAAAACGCCACGGTGCGGCGTTTTCGGAGTCGAACCCGACCCATGGGAGGGCGGCACGCATAGCGTGACGGGATCTTGTAACGATTCTTGCTTTCCCCGTGTGCTAACAAAAGTAACTTTCCTACAACAAGCCGGCAATGATCCTTCATGGATCCCGCTTCGACCGGCGTTCCACGCCTTGTCTCGCGCCTTCGCTCAGGATGACACGTAAAACGAAAGTTTTGTAATTAATAAGGTAGTAGGGACGCTCTTCGAACCCCCGCGGGCGAACACAGTTCGCCCCTACGACAATGTACTACCATTCAAAATTTCTGAAAGGCTATTTACTTTATAAAACAAGGACGAAGAATTACAAGCATTCTTCGTCCTTGTTTATTATGTTTTTTCGTCAACCGGTGAAGGAATCCAGGTACCACTCGCCGTCCTGGAGAACCAGGCGGAGCTGTACCTTCAGAATTTGCTCGGGTTGATCCTCCAGCCAGGTATCCATGGTAACGTAGCAGGCGTTGGAGTTGCTGGGATAGGCGATCTTCATGGTGGAATAATCGTACACCCGCATCCCTCCCGAGATATAATTCTCGGCCTTGGTGGACTGATAGATCCAGGTCTCGTTTTCATAGTACCGGGCATAGGCAAACTGGGCACCGCCAATGCCGTTGTCGATTGCGTAACCGGTAAAGGCCATGGGATAGAGGACGTCCTCCAGATAGGCCTTGCTGTATACCTTCTCGGCGGCTTCCTTGATCTGGGCTACCGAAATGAATTTCGAGCTTTCGGTCACGTGCTCGTAGAGACCCTTCTGCTCAAAATCGTAGTACATCTGGGAGTATTCGGCATACACCGAGTCGGCGGCGTACGCGGGAAGACCGGCTCCAAAGAAGACGGTATTGACCTCGTGGGAGGCCTCCACCAGCTCCACCACCCGATCGTAGATTGTGGAAAGCTTGGGAGCGCGGAAATACAAGAGCCATACGGTGCAGGCCGACGCCAGCAGAACGCAAAGCGCCAGCACCGCGATCAAAATTTTTACGCTTTTATTCATACGCTATATCCTATCAAGAACAAGATCAAGCCTCACCGTTGGCATCGGATGCGGGAGCCTCACTCTCCTCGGTTGCGGGGAGCTTCTCCTCTTCCTCTTCGCTTCCGGGAGTAATGGTAAAGTTGGCCAGCTTCTGCTCCTCACCCAGGCGCATTACAATGACGCCGCCGGCACTTCTGGAGCGGCTGGGAACGCCGTCCACGGGGGTACGGATGATGGTTCCCGAATCGGTGATCATCATAATATCGTCGTTGTCGTCCACGGCGGCAATACCCGTCAGGTATCCGCTCTTTTCGGTGAGGTTGTAGCAGGTGACGCCGTGTCCGCCGCGGTTCTTCATCAGGCGGAAATCCTCAAAGGGACTGCGCTTGCCGTAGCCGTTCTCAGTGATGCAAAGGAGATCCTTGCCCTCCTCCACCAGGCAAACGCCAACCACGTAGTCGCCCTCGCGCAAACGGATACCGCGCACGCCGCGGGCGGTTCTGCCCATGGCACGGACGGTGCTCTCGGAGAAGCGGACGGCGGCACCGTGTGCCGTAGCCAGCAGGAGGTCACATTCGCCGTGGGTGCAAACCACGTATACCAGCTCGTCGCCCTCGTCCAGATTCAAGGCGATCTTACCGCCCTTACGCTGGTACTCGTACTCGGAAAGCAGGGTACGCTTGATCACGCCGTTTTTGGTGATCATGGTCAGGTATGCGTTCTCGTCCTCGAAGGAATCCACGCTGATGCAGGCGGTGATCTTCTCGCCCTCGGTCATTTCCAGAATATTGACGATGTTTTGTCCCTTGGAGGTTCTGGAGGCCTCGGGAATGAGGTAGGCCTTGCGCATTTGCACCTTGCCCGTGTTGGTGAACATCATGAGGTAGGAGTGGCTGTTGACCGAGATCACCTTCTCGATAAAGTCCTCCTCCTTGGTGGTCATACCAATAATGCCCTTGCCGCCGCGGTGCTGTGCCGAATAGGTATCGGCAGGCTGACGCTTGATATAGCCGGCGTGGGAGAGGGTAATGATGCAGTTATGACGCTCGATGAGATCCTCCAGCACGATCTCGTGCTCGGCGGCAACGATCTCGGTGCGGCGCTCGTCGTTGTAGCGATCGCGGATGGCGGTCATCTCGTCCTTAATGATCTGACGGATCTTATTGCCGTCGGCCAGGATCGACTCCAGCTCGGCAATGAGGTTGTGCAAGCGGAGGAGCTCCTCCTCGATCTTGCTGCGCTCCATGCCGGTCAGCTTACCAAGGGTCATTTCCACAATGGCCTGGGCCTGGATATCGGTCAAGCCAAAGCGTTCCATCAGGGTGGTCTTGGACTCGGGAATCGAGCGAGAGGACTTCATGATCTGCACGATCTCGTCGATGTTGTCCAGCGCGATCTTATAGCCCTCAAAGATGTGGGCGCGGGCCTTTGCCTTGTCCAGATCAAACTGGGTGCGGCGGGTGATCACGCTCTCCTGGTGGGTGATATAGTGATCCAAAATGTTGGGCAGGGTCAGGATCTTGGGCTCGTTGTTGACCAGGGCCAGCATATTGACGGCAAAGGTCTCCTGGAGCTGGGTGTATTTGTAGAGCTGATTGAGAATGATCTGGGCGTTGGCGTCGCGGCGGTATTCCACAACAATGCGCATACCGTCTCTGCCCGATTCGTCGCGCAGCTCGGTAATGCCCTCGATCTTCTTCTCCTTTACACAATTTGCGATGGATTCGCAAAGCATGCTCTTGTTCACGCCAAAGGGAATTTCGGTAAAGATGATGCGACGCTCGTCCTCCTCAATGGTGGAGCGGGAGCGAACCATAATATGTCCCTTGCCCGTGGTGTAGGCCTGACGGATGCCGTTGACGCCGTAGATGATGGCAGCGGTGGGGAAGTCGGGACCCTGGATGTACTGCATCAGATCGTCCACCGAGCACTCGGGATGGTCCATACGGTAGATGGTGGCGTCAATGACCTCGCCCAGGTTGTGGGGAGGAATGTTGGTGGCCATACCTACCGCAATACCCATGGAGCCGTTGACCAGCAGGTTGGGGAAACGGGAGGGAAGTACCGTGGGCTCCTGAAGCTGGTTATCAAAGTTGGGCATCATGGGAACCACGTTCTTATCCAGATCCCGCATCATTTCGTCGGCAATGCGATCCATACGCGCCTCGGTATAACGGTAAGCCGCAGGGGGGTCACCGTCCACCGAACCAAAGTTACCGTGTCCCTCTACCAGGGTATAGCGCAGGGAAAAGGGCTGAGCCATACGCACCATGGTTCCGTACACGGCGGCGTCGCCGTGGGGATGGTAGCGACCCAACACGTTACCAACGGTGGTTGCCGATTTACGGAAGGGCTTGGAGTGCACCAATCCGTCCTCGTACATGGCGTACAAAATACGCCGCTGACCGGGCTTCATACCGTCGCGCACGTCGGGAAGAGCTCTTGCCATAATAACCGACATGGAGTATTCGATAAAGGATTTTTTAACCTCCTTTTCGATACCTACGTCAATGATCTTTTGATTTTCAAATTGGGCAAGCTCCAATTCTTTTTCAAGATTCTTATCTTTTTCTTTTGCCACGATCGGATCCCTTTCTGTGTTTGAAATAGATTTTTATGTGAAGAGAAATAATTTTTTAGCGTTTTTTATTCAGCCGTGCGGCCAAACATCGGATGGGAAAATAGAGGATCATTCCCGCAAGGGCCGTGTCGGCTGCCTCGGGGAGCAACGTATATACAAAAACGTGAAGCAGATGGAAGGAGGAATAGGTCAAGCAAATATACGTCAGGGTCACGGCTCCGCGCAAAAGCAACGCAAAGGCCAAAAACACCAAATAGGACGTGAATTGCTTGGCGGCCAGCACACGGGCGTAATAACCCGCCAAGTAGCCCAAAAACAGATAGGCAACGGGAAGCAGAAGAATTCCCGTGGAGCCCAGGGCTTCAATCAGGAGCCCGGCTCCAATGCCGGTCACCGCGCCTGCGTGCCGCCCCATAAAAAAGCCCACGCAAAGCACCGCGCAAAGGATCAGATCCGGGGTGGATCCAAACAGGGAATGCTCGGCAAACACCGTGATCTGCAAAACCGATAACAGGAGAAACAAAATGGAAAGACAAACCGTGTAGGAGATCACCTTGGAGCGTGTTTGCGCCTGGTATCCCGCAATCGATCTCTGCCGCATTCCATCTCCTCCCTTCGGCTGTTATTCCTGATATCCCTTAATGATCAGCATATACTGAAGATCCGAAAACTCCACCGCCGGGCGCACCGTTGCGATCACCGAGCGGCTGTATTCGTCCACGTCAATGGAAACCACCTCGCCAATCAGCAGGTCGGCAGGGTAGATGCTTCCCGTGCCGCTGGAATAGACCAGATCTCCCACCTGAATGTCGGCATCGGCCTCCATGTAGGAGAATTTGCATACTCCCTGATGGCTCATGGTAAAATCACCGCTTACAATGCCGGTCACCCCGGAGCGGGGAAGATAGGCTCCCACCGAGGCCGCCGTTTCCAGCAGCGTGGATACGCGGCACCAGGTACTGCCCACCTCGCTCACGTAGCCAACAATGCCTTCGGGGGTAATCACCGTCATGTTCACCGTTACGCCGTGAAGAGTCCCGCGGTTGAGAGTGTACCCCGTGGCGTAATTGCCCGAGGACTGACTCAACACCATTCCCTCCTCCATAACAAAGGTGGGATGCTCCTGCAGGATTCCAAGATAGCTCCGCAGACGCTTGTTTTCGGCCTCCAAGATCTCGGCGCGCTGCAGCTGATCCTTCAGCTCCCGATTTTCATTCTCCAGGGATTCCTTGCTCTCCTGCAAGGCCTCCAGACTTTGAAAATAGCGACTGAAGCCGTCGATGCCGTTGGAGATCATGCGCCCGCACCAACGAAAGGGCGTAACGAGAATTCCCACCGCGTCTCTGGTCAGGGATTTGTATCCCATCATGGAAAAGACCGATAGCACCGCGCTGAGAACAATGGCAATTCCCAAACAGATTATAAAAAATTTGTTCTTGAATATCTGCATCTCGTGTTCCTTACTCGTGTGTGTTGTGGGTGAAGATGGAAAGGGTACGAATCTTGTAACGAGTCTTGCTATCCCCATGTACTAATAAAAGTTACTTTCCTACAAAACGCCGGCAGTAATCCTTCGTGGATCCCGCTTCGGCGCACGCGCCTTGCGCCTTTGCTCAGGATGACACGTGAAACTATTATTTTTGTGTTATCCATGAGTAAGCTTTTATGAACCCAACCCAAGGAAATCACATTCTGCAAGCATTGAATTTAATGTGTCATCCTGAGCGGAGAAAACAGCCCGGGGTGGCTGTTTTCGCAGTTGAACCCGACCTTAGGGAGGGCAACGCCGTAGGCGTTGGGATCTTCTAACGAATCTTGCCATCTTTCCGTGCCAACAAAAGTTACTTCTTTGTGGAGCGGTTGGGTACGGGACCCAACTGCTATCGGGAGCAAGTGTCCGGTTGTTCTCACCCTTCAAAATTACGCCAGGGAAACTTTGGAGCTGTTTGAGAACACTCCACCATCGACTTCTCAGAAAAAAACTTTCAGGGAAAGTTTTTGGAGGTGCAGGAACCTTTTTTCAAAAAGGTTCCTGCGTAAAAACCCAAATACCTTCGTAAAAACCAAAATAAATCAAATATCCAAATTCTCGGCGAATTTAGCGTTTTGCTCGATGAAGACGCGGCGGGGCTCGACCTTATCACCCATGAGCAGGGAGAACATTTCGTCACAGGCCATGGCGTCCTCAATGGTAACGCGGAGGATGGTACGGCAGGAGGGATCCATGGTGGTTTCCCAAAGCTGCTCGGGGTCCATCTCACCAAGACCCTTATAACGGTCGGCGTTGATATTGATGCCGCCCATTTCGGCCACGATGGCTTCCTTTTCCTCTTCGGAGTAGGCGTAACGCTCGGAGCCGTATTTGGATCCCTTCTTGTAGATCTTATAGAGGGGAGGCTGAGCAAAGAAGATGTGTCCGTCCTCGATCAGCTTCCGCATATGACGGAAGAAGAAGGTGAGGAGCAGGATACGGATGTGAGAACCGTCCACGTCGGCGTCGGCCATAATGATGATCTTGCCGTAGCGAAGCTTGGCAGGGTCAAATTCCTCACCGATACCGCAGCCCAGAGCCTGAATGATGGGGATCAGGGAGAGGTTGGAATAGACCTTGTCCAAACGGGTCTTTTCCACGTTGAGCACCTTACCGCGCAGGGGAAGAATGGCTTGGAAGCGGGAGTTTCGTCCCTGCTTTGCCGAACCGCCTGCCGAATCTCCCTCTACCAGGTAGAGCTCGGTGAGCTCGGCGTTCTTTTCCTGGCAGTCGGCCAGCTTGCCGGGCAGGGTGGAGCCCTCCAAAAGACTCTTGCGGCGGGTGGCTTCGCGAGCCTTTCTGGCGGCTTCCCGGGCACGGTAGGCAGCCAGAGCCTTTTCCAGAATGGCCTTGCCCACGCCGGGATTTTCCTCCAGGTACTCGTTCAGCTTTTCGGACACCAGGTTGTAAACGTAGGTACGCATTTCGCTGTTTCCGAGCTTGCCTTTGGTTTGTCCTTCAAACTGGGCCTCGGTCAGCTTCACCGATACCACTGCCGAAAGACCCTCGCGCACGTCCTCGCCCGAGAGATTCTTGTCCGAATCCTTCATAATGCCGTATTTGCGGCCGTAATCGTTAAACACCTTGGTCAGCGCGGTCTTAAAGCCGATCTCGTGGGTACCGCCCTCCACGGTGTTGATGTTGTTGGCAAAGGTCAGGAGCATTTCGTTGTAGCTGTCGTTGTACTGGAGAGCTACCTCGGCCACGCTGTTATCCCGCTCGGCGCGCATATAGATCACGTCGGAGTGGATGACCTCGCAGTGCTTTTGCTCGTTGATATATTCCACAAAGGACTTGATACCGCCCTCATATTCCAGATCGTCCTCCCGATAGGTGCCGTCCTCCAGAGGAGCGCGCTCGTCCCGCAGGCAGATGTTGACACCGCCGTTGAGGAAGGCCTGCTCCCGCAGACGCTTGAGAAGGGTATCGTAATCAAACACGGTTTCTTCAAACATTTCGGGATCGGGCTTGAAGCGGACGTAAAGGCCGTGACGGTCGGTCTCTCCCTCATCGCGGAAGGGACGGGCCACGTGACCCCGTTCAAAGCGCTCGGTATAGCGTTTTCCCTCGTGGCAGTTATCGATCTCCACCCATTCGGAGAGAGCGTTTACGACCGAGGCACCAACGCCGTGCAAGCCGCCCGAGAACTTATAGCCGTCGCCGCCAAACTTACCGCCGGCGTGGAGAACGGTATAAACCACCTCCAGGGTGGGAATTCCCATTTTGGGGTGGATGCCGCTGGGAATACCGCGACCGTCGTCCTGCACCGAAACGCTGTCGTCGGGGTGCAACGTAACTTCAATTCTCTTGCAACGACCCGCCAGGGCTTCGTCGATGGAGTTGTCCACGATCTCGTACACGAGATGATGCAGACCGCGCGCCGAGGTGGACCCGATGTACATACCGGGCCGTTTGCGAACGGCTTCCAGACCCTCCAGTACCTGGATCTGGTTTTCGTCATATACGCGCTGTTCGGTTTGTTCCAAGTTTTCCATGTTATCCATGCTTGTTTTTCCTTTCTGGTGGGAAACTCAAAGGGTAATTTTTGAATTTGGTTGATACGGATCAAAAATCGCCAAAGCTGCCAATGCGGCCAAAAAGGGAGGCCGAGGAGAGCTGGGAAAAGCAGATGCCGTATCCGTTGTTTTTGGGATCCTTATAAAGGACGAAGGATTTGGGAATCTCCTCGGAGGCAAACTTGACGCTTTTGTTGTGATCCGCCGCCGAGAGATATTTTTTGGTGATGGCCGAAACGGTAGCCGTATCGGCATCAAAGATCCCGATGATATCCTTGATCCGTATGTTTTGATTATTTCCTACGTGTAGATACATTTTATTTTTTTACGATCTGCGAGATCCGGTTGTAGTCGTTGGTGAGAATGGTATCAATACCCATATCCAGGAATTTTTGGGTTTCCTCGGGATCGTCCGACCAGAACACGTTGCACTTGATGCCGTGCGCGTGAGCCTTGTCGATCATTTCTTGGTTGAAATAGGGCTTGAAGAGCTGGACCTTTTGGCAACCAAATTTGATGGCCCGATCCACGATCTCCCATTTTCCGTCGCCGGCACCCATACAACGGCAGATCTCGGGAGCCAGCCGCTGCAGCTGACCCATCATGCGATCGTCCCCCGTCATAAAGTAGACGTGCTTTTGACAGTCGTATTTATAGATCAGATCAATGATCTTTTGCAGGTAACCCTCGTCGGTCTCCTGTCCCTTGACCACCGTTTTGATGTGAATGTTCATAATGGTATGGCAGCCCAGCTTTTTGAGGATCTCCTCAAACTTCAGGATCTTCAAACCCTTGAACTCCTCGCCAAACTTGGAGCCAAAATCGAATTGCAGCAATTCCTCATAGGTGTAATCGTAAATAAATCCGGTGCCGTCGGAGACCCGCTCCAGCTTTCGGTCGTGGCTGGAAACGATCTCCCCGTCCTTGGTGGGCCAGAGGTCAAATTCGATCTCATCGGCACCCATGGCAACCGCCGATCCAAAGGCAGGCATACTGTTTTCGGGAGCCACGGTGTTAAAGCCGCGGTGGGCGCAAACACGGGGGTAGCCCATCCAGCTGTCGGGACGTACAATGGCACTTCCCGCGGGACGGTATTTCCAGGGACGGCGTCCCTTTTCAATGTATTCGTAGTGTGCCGAGGGGGGATTTCCAAAGCCGGCGGGCTTGTAGTATTTGGCCTTGACGTCCAGCTCGACGGTGGCAAGACCCACGCGGCTCTTCATGTTGGTCAGAATGGTACCGTCGGGGGAAACGATCATGCTTCCGCCGCCAATGTCCGACTGCTCGTCCATGCTCACCGAGGAGCGGAAGACGTAAGCGTTGGTGTTATAGGCCAGGAACTGGGACATGATCGCCAGCGCCTGATGGGTATCGGAGCGCTGGTGGGAGCAACCGATGACCACGTCGATGTTCTTTCTTGCAAGATGTGCAAAGGCCTCGTAAAAATAGAAATCGTAGCAGGTCAAAAAGCCGTAGCGAATACCGTCCACCTCAATCACGGTGGGTTCTTCAAATTCAAAGGTGTAGTCGCTGTCCAGCTTTCGCTTGGTTACCTCTCCGGGGGTCAGATGCTGCTTGAAATACTTTCCAACCAGCTCGCCCTCCTTGTTAAAAACGAAGGTGGTATTGCGGATGCCCTTTTCATGAAAGTCGCAGCCGTTGATGAACAGGGTGGCAGAGCAACGCTTGGCAACCTCCGCGGCCTTTTGCATCATGGGTCCGTGGTATTTTGCCGCCGAAGCCTCAAATTCTTCTTTGCTGCCTGCAAGAGCGGGAACGTCACACATCTCGGGACATACGATGATGTCCATAGAAGGATCGCATTGATCAAGTAATTTCAATTCCGCCTCAAAGCAAGCATCGGATTCCTCGTAATGAACCGAATATTTAGGCTGAATGATACAAACCTTCATGATTTGAAAATTCCTTTCGTTGATTGAATAAACAAAAATTATTATTTTTGGAACTATATTACCCGTATCATCTCAGAGCAGGCTCGCAAACGAGCCCGAACCCGACTCAAGGGGGTAAAATGCCGCAATCATTTAATTTTACGTGTCATCCTGAGCGGAGAAAAGAGCCCGGTGGGCTGTTTTCGTAGTCGAACCCGACCATAGGGAGGGCGGTATGCGTAGCATAACGGGATCTTGCAACAACTCTTGCAAGTCTTTATGTGCAATTAAAGTTACTTTTCCTACAAAAAGACAGCAGAACTCCTTCGTGGATCCCGCTCGACTTCGTCATCGCGCTTTTGCTCCATTCGGCTCCGCCTGCAATTGCGCAAAAGTTCGACTACAAAACGCTCCGCATTTTTTCGCTCAGGATGACACACAAATTTTTTCACTTGGTTTCAATATTAGAAATGTTATAAAAGAATTTTATTGATAAACCCCGTTCTCCACGGTAATCACCTTCCCACCAATCATTCCCGAGGGCTCGCAGGTGGTAATGATGACCTGGCGGTCCTTCATTTTTCCCGAGAGATAGGCGCGACGGGTGGCGTCGAGCTCGGAGAAGACGTCGTCAAAGAGAAAGACCGGTTTTTCGCCGCAAACTTCAGCACAAACCTCTCCCTCGGCCAGCTTCATGGCCAGAGCCAGGGAGCGTTGTTGCCCTTGGGAGGCAAAGGTGCGAGCGGATTTTTGATTGATGCGAATGTCAATATCGTCCTTATGGATCCCCCAAAGGGTGCTTCCCGCGCCGATCTCCCGATCGTGATGGGAGGTCAGGAGCTCCAGGTATTGCTTTTCGCAGGCGTCCACATCCTCGCAGGCCGCGGGCTCCAGGTGACAGGAGGGAACGTAGATGGCTTCGGGAATTTCTTTTTCTCCCATCATCTCCAAAAAGCAGGAGGCAATATGCTCCGAGGCCTTGACAAGATAGCGGTAACGGTAGCGGGAGATCACAGCCGCCTCATGAGCCAGCTGGGAGGACCAGAATTCGATGGTATCGGTAAAGGTCTTTCGATCCTCTTCGGCCCCTCGGATCAGCTGATTGCGTTGCTTGAGGATCTGATTGTAGCGTTGCAGGCTTTTGAGGTAGATCGGATAGAGCTGGGAAATGGCAATATCCATGTAATTCCGCCGCTCCCCGGGGCCGTCCTTGATCAGGGAAAGATGCTCGGGGCAAAAGAGCACGGTGCGAAAGATTCCCACCACGTCGGAAAGACGGGAGATCTTTACCTTGTTGTGCTCGATCTGCCGCCGCTTTCCCGAGATCATGCGTACGGTAATGTTTTGCCGCCGCACCGAATCGGTAAAATCCAGGGAGACCTCGGTGCCGTCGCTGCCAAAGCGGATCAGATCCTCGTCGTGGGAGGTGCGAAAGCTCTTTCCCAGGGCGGTAAAGCTAATGGCCTCCAGAAGGTTGGTCTTTCCCTGGGCGTTGGCACCGGTGAGAATGTTGACCCCGGGATCAAAGGTTACGTCGGCCCATTCGATATTCCGAAAATTCCGGATCCGAATCTGATTACATTCCATAGGTCAAAGGGTTTGGGATCACTCTCTCATACGAACCGGCAGGAGCATAAAGAGCTCCTCGGTGTTTTCGTCGCCGGTCTCGGGCTCAATGTTGATGCTGGTCAGAGCAGAGGTCAAGGAAATCTTTACTCTCTCGGAGTCGCAGGCACGCATGGAGTCAATGAGGAAGCGGTTGTTAAAGGCAATGAGAAGATCACTTCCCACGTGGTTGATGTCGATCTCATCGTAGGTACTGCCCATGGTGGAGATGGCCGAGATCTTGAGCAGGGAATCCTCCAGCTGCAGCTTTACGTGGGAGGGAACGCTACCGGCAACCTTATCCTCGGTCACCAGAGCCGCGCGCTCCAGGGCGGCGATCAAGGGCAGACGGTTGCAGGTGGCGGTAATGTTGTGGTTTTTGAGAATGATGCGGTCAAAATCAATGTACTGACCCTCGATCAAGCGAGAGAAGAAGGTCAGGTTGCCAATGTTGAACACAATGTTCCGGCGGGACATATAAATGCGGACGCTTTCTCTTTCGTCATCCTTCAGGAGCTTATAAAGCTCGTTGACGGTCTTGGTGGGAACGATGAAGGAGAAGGACATCTCGGAGTGATCGTCGTTCTTGTTTTCAATTTCGGTGGTCACAGCGCACTTTGCCAGCTTAAAGCTATCGCAGGAAACCGCCATAAGGCGACCCTCGGTCACGCGGAAATAACAGCCGTTGAGCACGGGACGCTGGTCGTTGGACGCCATGGCGTACATGACCTTGGAGAGCATATTTTTAAGCACCGACTGACCGATGACAAAGCCGTCCTCGGTAATAAGTCTGGGGATGGCGGGGTAGTCTGCACCCGAAAGAGCGTTCATTTTGTGGTTGGACTTGCCGCTGGAAATGCAGGCCTGGAGCTGCTCGTTAATGGTCAGGGTCACAAAATCCCCTTCCATTACCCGCAGGGTCTGCATAAACTTTTGAGCGTTGATAATATACAGGCCGGGCTCCTCTACCTGGGCCTCCAGGGAGGAACGCATTCCCTTTTCCAGATCAAAGGTGGTGATCACGCAGGTCTGGTCCTCTCTTGCGTCGATCAAAATACCCTCGATGGCGGTCAAGGTAGACTTGCCGGAAACCGCGCACATCAGGGGAGATACGGCATCCATTACTTTTTGACGGTGAAATACGATTTTCATAACAGTTGATTCCTTTCGTTCAGTAAAAATCCGGATCCTTCCGCGCTCGGCGCGAAAGAAAGAGAGAAAGAATAGATAGATTAAAAGTCGTAGTAGTAGGGTTAGGTCCTGGGGAAACTGTGGAAAAGGGCGAAAACCCTTGTAACACAAGGATCTGTAAAGGGACTTGGTATGGAGTTTTGGGTGGAAAATTGCGAAAAAAGCGACTCAAAATATGTGGAGAAATTTTCGTGCACCCCAAAAATGAGGATGATTGAGAGCAAAAATCTCCATTTTGAATTTTCCACATTTTTTTCCACAACGTTTTTTGGAATCCTCCGTGTGGAAAAGTGGAAAAACAGAAAGTTTCGGCAAACGCGGGAGCTTTTTCCACATCCCGCCGCCCATGCGGTTTCCACACCGTTTTTCCTTTGTTACCAAAGACTTTCGTAGTCCTTTGTGAGGAAAATCTGTGGAGAATAATTGAGTTTTCCACATACTTTTCAACACCTGTGGAAAACTTGTGGGAAACAAGGGGATTCAGGAAATGTCGTGCTCTGCGGAGCGCGACCAAGGCTACGCGCCTTGGATGGGCGCCCTCTTTATGAAACAAAGAGGGGAAAAACTTTCCTATTGCGTAAAGATTTGCAAGCCTCGTTACAAGATCCCGTCACGCTTCGCGTGCCGCCCTCCCTTGAGTCGGGTTCGACTTCGAAAAACATCCCCCGGATATTTTTCTCCGCTCAGGATGACACGATGTTTGTTGACTTTGGTTACGAGCTTGCGATTTATTTTCATGATAACACAAAGAGGTTAAATTTGATTTTCCATGTGAAGCTACTTTTCATGAGCGTTTCGGCTACGCTTTTTTTATCAAGTTGCGCCGGGGAAACTTTAGAAACATTTGCGAACACTCCACGATCGCGAACACCAGAAAAACCTTAAAGGGAAGTTTTTGGGGTGTCGGACCTTTTTTCAAAAAGGTCTGACAAAAATCACTTTTTCTATAACCCTTACCCGGTAATTTCCTTTTTCAGCTCGTTCATTTCCAGGGTGAAGATGGGATCGAGCTGATATTTGGAGAAGGTTTTATTGTAAGAGGACATGATGGTTGCGTGATCCCGGTTAAAGATCTTGGAAATGTTTGGGAAGGACATTTCGGTGAGCTCGCGGATGAGGAAGATGGTGATATGCCGCACCGTGGCGATCTCTTTGTTCCGCTTGGGGCTGGTGAGAGCTTCCTTGGAAACTCCGTATTTGCGGAAGATCGAGGTAAAGATCTTATCCACGGTAATGTTCACCGGCTCGGCACCGCCGAGGAGCTCGGAAATACACTCGTGGGCCAGGGTCATGTTGATGTCCCTGCCCGAGAGGAAGCTGAGGGCCCCCAGCTTTTTGATGGCTCCTTCGATCTGGCGGATGTTGGAGCGCAGATTTTCTCCAAGGAAGGTGAGCACGTCGTCGGGAATCAGCACGTTCACCTGCTCGGCCTTCTTTTTGATAATGGCAATGCGCAGCTCCAGATCCGGGGGCTCGATATCGGCCAAAAGGCCCCATTCAAAGCGGGATTTCAAGCGGTCCTCCAGGGTTTTGATATCTCTGGGGGGACGGTCGGAGGTGAGAATGATCTGCTTTTTGTCTTCAAACAGAGCGTTGAAGGTGTGGAAGAATTCCTCCTGGGTTGCCACCTTGCCCGCGATGAACTGAATATCGTCGATGAGCAGAACGTCACATTTGCGGTACTTATCCCGAAAATCCTCCATGGTCTTGTTGGCAAGACAGGCGATCATTTGGTTGGTAAAGTCCTCGCCGTTGGTGTAGATGATCTTGATGTTGGGATTGTTCTTTTTGAGCTGGTTGATGGTAGCGTAAAGCAGGTGAGTCTTTCCCAGTCCGCTGTTTCCGTAAATGAACAGGGGATTGTAATTGGTTGCGGGGCGGTTGGCCACGGCAACGCAGGCGGCTTGGGCAAACTTATTGGTGCTGCCAACAATAAAGTTTTCAAAGGTGTACTCAAAATTGTAGTTGGGCGTACCGTCGGCAGTTCTCACCTCGGGCTCAACCTTTTTGGGCTCCTCCTTGGCGGGCTGTGCCGCGGATACGGCGGGATGGGGGATCCGATCGGCGGCGTTGGCAGAGCCGGTAAAGATCAGATTGACGTGAATGTCAAATCCCAGAAGCGCGGAAAACTTTTTTTGAATATCCGCGATGTACTTTTCCTGGATGATATTGAATTTTAATTCATAGGCAATGCCCATGGTAACGGTATCGTTACTGAAGGAAAGGATCTCAATACTGGAAAACCACAAATTGATGGTGCTTTCCGAGAGGGTCTCGCGGAAGGAATCCTTTACCATTTCCCAAACCTCGGTGATCTCCTCGATGTAATTCTTATCAGACATTTTCCGGCTCCTTTATATAATATAAAATATTATAACATATTATTATAATATTTGCAATGTTTTTCTCTGTGGAAAACATAAAATTTACAAATATTTTAAATATCAAAAGGGATTGAAAAAAGAAACCCAATGGTGTATAATGGAAAGGGCGTTGAATCGTCCTTCAACGCCCTGCTTGCAAGCATACTGCATGAAAAAACGGCATTGAGATGCCATAGAAAAGAGAGAAAAGATATGATCCGATTACACTATCCCATCAAAGGCATGAGCTGTGCCGCCTGCGTTGCCCACGTGGAACGGGCGGTCAAGGGTGCGCTTGGAGAGGGAGATCAGTTTACCGTGTCCCTTTTGACCAATTCGGTCACCGTCCTGTTGAATCGGGAGGAGATGAATGAGAAGGAGACCGAGGCCTTTGGTGCCCGTCTGGCGGCGGCCGTCAAGTCGGCGGGCTACACTTTGGTAACCCGGGAGGAGGAGCCCAAACAAAAAGGAGCCTCCGAGTTTCAAAAAGCCTTGGGGAGGCTGATCGTATCCATCGTCTTTACCTTGGCGGTGATGTACCTCTCCATGGGCGGAATGATGGGGCTTCCCATTCCCCTGTGGTTTACCCGGGTGCCCGTGCGCATGGTGGTGGCTCAGCTGTTGCTTACCCTGCCGGTGTTGCTTTTGAATTTTAAATTTTTCCGCAGCGGATGCGCGGCACTGCTTCACCGTTCCCCTAATATGGATTCCCTCATTGCCGTGGGGGCAGGGGCGTCGGTAATTTACGGTCTGTACGCCCTGGGCTCGCTGTTGTTTGCCGAGGAGGCCGATCCCCATTGGCTTCACAATCTGTATTTTGAATCGGCCGCTATGATCTTAACTTTGGTGTCCCTTGGAAAGCTTTTGGAGTCGCGGGCCAAAAATCGGGCGTCCGACGCCATTCGCTCCCTGGCTACCATGGCTCCCAAATTTGCCACGGTGCTGACCGAGGAGGGGGAGCGGACGGTCTGTGTGGAGGAGATCCGTGTGGGGGACCGATTGCTGGTGCGCGCCGGGGAATGGATCCCGGTGGACGGAACCGTCCTGGAGGGACGGGGAAGTGCCGATGAATCGGCCCTGACCGGCGAAAGTATGCCGGTGGAAAAGGAGATCGGCTCTACCGTCCGCGCGGCCTGCGTTCTGACGTCGGGAGCCTTGACGGTGCAGGCCGAGCAGGTGGGAGAGGATACCTCCCTTTCCCGCATCCTGCGGCTGTTGGAGGACGCCGCGTCCTCCAAAGCGCCCATTGCCCGCATTGCCGATCGGGTCAGCGCGGTGTTCGTACCCTGCGTTATGGCTATTTCCCTGGTTACCTTCCTGGTATGGATGCTTGTGTCTCAAAATTTGGAGATGGCCCTCAAATCGGCCATTTCGGTACTGGTTATTTCCTGTCCCTGCGCCCTGGGTCTCGCCACCCCCACCGCCATTACCGTGGGAATCGGTCGCGGTGCCCGCATGGGAATTCTGTTCCGCAGTGCCGAGGCCCTGGAAAAGCTTTGCGGTGTTCGTACCGTGGTCTTTGATAAGACCGGAACCATCACCGAGGGGAATCCCTCCCTGTGCGATCTTTGCGTGCTGGGCGAGTCTCCCGTACGGGTGCTGACCCTGGCCGCCGCCGTGGAGCGACTTTCCTCCCATCCCTTAGCCGCCGCCGTGGCGCGGGGGGCCGAGGAGCTGGAGCTGAAATTGCCGGGCGTGGATGAATTTTCCTCCTTGACGGGAGTTGGTGCCGAAGGAAGGGTGGAAGGGATCCAATGCCGCGTAGGCAAGCCCAACGAGGAATTTTTTGACGAGAAAAACACCTACGTGGTGCAAAAAGAGCTTTCTTTGGAGGATTCCGTGGCCGCCTTTGAAGGCGTTGGCATTGAGGTAAAGAGTGCCGCCGATCTCCCCGCTCTCCGAGAGGCCTTTACGGCTCTGGAGAGGGAGGGAAAGACCGCCGTGGTCGTCACCCTTGACGGGCGTCCCGTGGGCGTGCTTGGAATATCGGATCGCATCCGCGAGGATTCTCCCAACGCTGTAAAGGCCCTAAAAAGTGCCGGTGTGACCTGTTTGATGTTTACGGGGGACAACGAGCGAACCGCCGCTTTCGTGGCTCAAAAAGCAAATTTGGACGGTTATTACGCCTCTTTGATGCCCGAGGACAAGGAACGCATGGTGCGGGAGCTGTCCGAGCAGGGTGCTTGCGCCATGGTAGGCGACGGCATCAACGACGCTCCCGCGCTGGTGCGTGCCGACGTGGGCATTGCCGTGGGTGCCGGCACCGAGGTGGCCGTGGATTGCGCCGGAGTGGTGCTTTCAGGCTCCTCCTTGGCGGGTGTGACCGAGGCCTACCTGCTCAGCCGTGCCACCATTCGTATCATCAAGCAAAATCTGTTCTGGGCCCTGTTTTATAACGCCATTTGTATTCCCGTAGCGGCAGGGGTATTCTATCCTCTGTTCCATTGGCAGCTCAGTCCCATGCTGGCCTCCGCCGCCATGAGCTGCTCGTCGGTTTTTGTCGTCCTCAACGCCCTGCGTTTAAGAAAGATCAATTTGAAAGGAGAAAAAAAGATGTTGTTTGGATTTGGAAAGAAGGAAAAGACCACCTGCGTTCATACCGTTGGTGTGGAAGGAATGATGTGCCAGCGGTGCGTGGCACACGTCAAGGATGCCATCACCTCCCTCAAGGGAGTGACCGCCGTGGAGGTCAGCCTGGAGGAGAAGAAGGTCACCGTCACCGCCGCCGAGAGCCTCTCGGTGGATGCCATCAAGGCCGCCATTACCAAGGCGGGATATCAGGTGATCTGAATATAAAAATAAAAGGCAGGACGTAAAAAAATTTACCGTCCTGCCGTTTTTTTGTATTCTGAAAAATCAGTAGTGCCGGTGGTACCAAAAAGCTTTCGCTTTGCCCAGTTTATTTGTCCGAGCGGAGCGAAGAATCAAGTTGCTTTTATAATTTATAAAAAGGGAAAGCAAGGGAGGCTCAAGTTAAAGCCACATTTGTGGCGGTAGGGCAACTATCTCTTCGACGAGCCTATATGGTTCAGCGTGTGGAATGTTCCAAGAGGGTTATCACAAGCCATCGGCACGGCGATTACTCTTACGGTGTTACAATGTATTGTCTTGTTTCATCTAAAACTTTACAAATCAACATTCAATAACACCTCATCCACCACCTGCGGTGGTCCCCCTTCTCCCACTGGAGAAGGCAATCAAATACCCCGCTTTTAGCAATCTTTTTTGTTTTAGCAAAACCCAAATTCATTTTAAGAAAAATATCATATAAAGCAATGACTCCTGTTAGCCTTCCCCAGTGGGGGAAGGGGGACCGTCGTAGACGGTGGATGAGGTGTCAATTTTACGTTGAAATAAATCACTATCATGATATATTTTTTGTGTTAGCGCGCAATGTGCTCTTTACAAATAAAACTTGGAAGAAAGATCTTTATCTGCCGATTTTTTACGTCCTTTATTCGTCCAAAAGTGTATTTTTATTTTTCTACCAATAATAAAAGTGCAAAATTGCAATCCCGCTTCAAATTAAAAAACACTTTACCAAACTAAAGAAAATGAAAGCCGAAGCTCTTGAAAGTTGCAAAAAATTCCATTAAAAACCACTTTTTAGCGAAAAAATGCAACAAATTTTGAAAAATATCTTGACAACGACTTGCAAAAAAGTTATAATAGGAGCATCTTTTATTTTTGGAGCGTTTTGTGACGCAGTCAATATACTAATAAAAGGAACACTATCGATCCGGAGGATTTTATTATGAACAGAGTATTTAACTTTTCGGCAGGCCCTTCCATGCTTCCCCTTCCCGTGCTTGAAAAAGCAGCATCCGAGCTGGTCTGCTACGGAGAATCGGGTATGTCCGTCATGGAGATGTCTCACCGATCTCCGGACTACGAAGCCATCATCAATGAGGCCGAGGCAATGCTTCGCAAGCTGATGAATATTCCCGACAACTACAAGGTGCTCTTCCTGCAGGGTGGTGCCTCCACCCAGTTTGCCGCCGTTCCCATGAACCTGATCAAGAGAACCGGCAAGGCCGACTACGCCGTTTCGGGTCAGTTCTCGGGCAAGGCCTTTAAGGAAGCACAAAAGATGGGCTATGACGTCAAGTGCATTGCCACCACCAAGGACGACAACTTTGACCACGTTCCCGTGATCACCAAGGATATGATCCGTCCCGACGCCGCATATCTCCACATCTGCTTTAACAACACCATTTACGGCACCAAGTACGGCTACATCCCGGATACCGGTGATATCCCCCTGGTTGCCGACCTCTCCTCTTGCATCATTTCCGAGCCCATTGACGTGAGCAAGTTCGGCGTGATCTACGCAGGCGCGCAGAAGAACATGGCTCCCGCCGGTCTGACCCTGGTGATCGTTCGTGAGGATCTTCTTGACTACGCCGAGGAGGATATGCCCACCATGCTGGAGTGGAAGACCATGGCCGAAAACGGTTCTATGTACAACACTCCCCCCTGCTACACCATTTACATGGCAAAGCTGGTTTACGAGTGGATCCTCTCCTTGGGCGGTCTGGACGTAATGAAGACCATGAACGAGAAGAAGGCAAAGGTGCTTTACGACTACCTGGATTCCCAGGACTACTACATTGCTCCCGTAAAGGCAGACAGCCGTTCCTTGATGAACGTGACCTTTGTGACCGGTGACGCCGATCTGGACAAGAAATTTGCCAGCGAAGCCGGCAAGGCAGGCCTGAAGAACCTGAAGGGTCACCGCTCGGTAGGCGGCATGAGAGCTTCCATCTACAACGCTATGCCCTACGAGGGTGTTGAGGCGCTGGTAGCCTTTATGAAAGAATTTGCAAAGAACAATCCCAAAAAGTAAACGAGGTAACCTGCTATGAATATTCAACTGTTAAATAAAATTGCAAAGGTTGGTTTGAACCAACTGGGCGACGCGTACAAAGTAGGCGAGGACATCGCCAATCCCGACGGTATTATGGTTCGTTCTGCCGTGATGCACGACATGGAGTTTGGCCCCGAGCTCAAGGCCATTGCACGTGCCGGCGCGGGTGTAAACAACATTCCTCTGGACCGTTGCAGTCAGCAGGGTATTGTGGTATTCAATACTCCCGGTGCCAACGCCAACGGCGTAAAGGAGCTGGCGGTATGCGCTCTGCTTCTGGCCGCCCGTAACATCATTGGTGGTATCGAGTGGGCAAAGAGTCTGGCAGGCACTGCCGACGTTGCCAAGCAGGTGGAAAAGGGCAAGTCCAAGTTTGCCGGCACCGAGCTCAAGGGCAAGACCCTGGGTGTCATCGGTCTGGGCGCTATTGGCGGTATGATCGCAAACACCGCCATTGCTCTGGGCATGAACGTTATTGGTTGTGATCCCTTCCTCTCTGTTGAAGGCGCATGGAACCTGGATCACAACATCCACAGAGCCGCTACCTACGATGAAATTTTTGAAAAATCCGATTATATTACCCTCCACGTTCCCGCAACCAAGGACACCAAGAACATGATCTGCACCGAGAACATTGCAAAGATGAAGGACGGTGCCAAGATCATCAACCTCTCCCGTGCCGACCTGGTGAATGCCGCCGAGCTGAAGGCTGCCCTTGCCGAGGGTAAGATTTCCGCATACGTTACCGATTTCCCCACCGAGGATATTCTGGACGGCGTCAACGTGGTTGCCATTCCTCACCTGGGCGCTTCCACCGAGGAGTCCGAGGATAACTGCGCTGTGATGGCCGCCAAGGAGTTGGACGATTACCTTGCAAACGGTAACATCACCAACAGCGTGAACTTCCCCAACCTGACTATGCCTCGCAGCGGAAATGCCCGTATTTGCGTGCTCCACGCCAACATTCCCGCCATCATTACCAAGATCACCGCGGCTCTGGCCGACGAGGGTCTGAACATTGAAAACATGACCAGTAAATCCAAGGGCGACAACGCCTACACCGTGGTGGACGTTGCCAACGCTCCCTCCGCCGATGCCGTGGCTCGCATCGCCGCCGGCGACGGTATCTACAAAGTAAGAGCAATTTGATGATGATATTATAAGACCGTGGGGGAAGGAAAAAACTTCTTGCAAGAAGTTTTCTCCTTCCCCCACACCCCTATCCTCTTTCAAGAACTTGCACAAAGAGGTTTTTGAAGAGAGTGGGGATGTTTGTTCGCTTGAATGGAATTCGGAATGAAAATAAACGTGCACATTTTACAAAACAAACAATCAGCGTGTCATCCTGAGCGGAGAAAACGCCACGGTGCGGCGTTTTTGGAGTCGAACCCGACCCAAGGGAGGGCAACGCCTTGGGCGTTGGGATCTTGTAACGATAAACGTGTCATCCTGAGCGGAGTGAAACGAAGCCGAAGTTTTGCGACGTAGGAGCAAAACCAAGGAGCGAAGCGACGAAGGGATCTCGTAACGAATTTTGCTATCTTTTTGTGCTAACAAAAGTAACTTTCCTACAAAAAGCCGGCAGTCATCCTTCGTAGATCCCGCTTCGACCGGCGTTCCACGCCTTGTCTCGCGCTTTTGCTCCATTGGGGCTACGCCCTGTCATTGCGCAAAAGTTCGACTTCGCTCAGGATGACACACAGAATTTATGTAAAAAAACAAGGGCGTTTTATGAATCGCCCGAAAATAAACAAATTTTTTTGTAAGCGGTATATTGATAAAGGAATTTTCCGTTTTATTTTTTGAAAGGAGATACATCATGTCTTTCCAAAAAATTCTAATTATTGGCTGTCCCGGGAGTGGCAAAAGCACCTTTGCGCGGGCTCTGCGGGATCGCTTGGGGCTTCCTCTCTATCATTTGGATATGCTCTATTGGAACGCCGATAAGACCACGGTATCCCGTGAGGTCTTTGACGGAAGGCTGGGCGAGGTTCTGGAGAAGGATCAATGGATCATCGACGGAAATTTCAGCCGTACCATGGAGAGAAGGCTTCAATTTTGCGATACGGTGTTCTTTTTAGATATTCCAACAGAGGTGTGTCTTGAAAGTGTTCGTGGGCGCATCGGAACCAAAAGAAGCGATCTCCCTTGGATGGAGACCGAGGAGAACGAGGAATTTATGGAGTTTATTCGTACCTTTTCCACCGAGCGAAAGCCCGAAATTTTGGAACGTCTTGCAAAATATCCCCACGTAAAGCAGATCGTGTTTCATTCCCGCACCGAGGTAGACGAATATTTAAAAAACATATAAAAAAGGATCCGCGCAATCTTTTTTATTTTGTAGGGGCGACCTGTGGTCGCCCGCCTCTCAAAAAATGAAAAGAACGTGAGAACGGGCGAACACAGTTCGCCCCTACGTGGATTTATATAAAAAGAAAAACATATCATGGTTTATCATTTTTGGTAAATGATAAAATAAAAAAGGATCCGCTCAATGGGCTGTACTCTTAAGGACAGTTTTGAGAGTACATTACCTACCGACAGAAAAAAGCAGAAACCGCAGATTGATTTTCTGCGGTTTTTGTGTTATAATGAATTAAGAACAGAAAATCGACAAACGGAGGCATGCTGATGAAAAAAATATTTGCAATGGTTCTTTTAATATTGTTTTGCTTTTCACTTGCTTCTTGTTCGGCTATTGAAGCTCTAAAATACTCTGTATCGGGAGATATTATTGATCCTGCGGACGGTTTTTCTCGCGGCGAGGAAGAAGGTACACTTATATACAACAATAACAAATATATTTTGGTTCAAGAACTTAACGGAGATTGTGAAATCGACATAACTCAAGACGATATTTTACTTGGTCAAACAAGTAACTTCCCATTCTTTCCAAATAGTTATTATTATGTAAACCCAGATGAAAATCCAAGCTTTATAATGGGCGGCACAACTGCAGGTACGACAGGAACTTTTGTTTATTTGAGAGAAGACCTATATAATGCCGGTGTCGTATATGAAATAAATGATTCTTTTGAATTTGAATTTACATCAGCTTTTATGATAACAGATAAGGTGGACTATGACCATCATATTACACGAGAGAAATATACAAGACAAGCAAAAGTTGATTTTTATGTAAAAGATATTCCAACTATACTCGCTTGCAAGAGAATTTATTTGATAGACAACACATGGTATTGTGTTGAAGTTGATGTAGCATATCAACTATCAGATGAATTTGTGTATCAGTTAACCGAAGAAGGGATAATAAATTAAGGGTAGTAAGTATAAATCCGGTGGAAATATTTCTATCACCATTGGCAACCTTTTCAAGCAAACACCAATAATATAGGGTGCTGTATCTAAAGCCTCCCTTGTGTAAAGGGAGGTGGCACGCGGAGCGTGACGGAGGGATTGTTAATGCAGAGAAAACACAATAAGGACATCGTGCCAACCGCAAAAATGCTGCGAAAGAATATGACCAAAGAAGAAAAACACCTTTGGTATGATTTTTTGCGTACCTATCCCGTCCGATTTTCTCGTCAAAAGGTTCTCAGCAAGTATATCGCTGATTTTTACTGTGCAGAGGCAAAGCTCGTCATAGAGCTTGACGGTTCGGGACATTATACGAAAGAAGGAAAGCAATACGATGAAGAAAGAACAGCTTTTCTTGAAGAATATGGATTGACAGTTATCAGAATACCAAACACGGAAATACATAAAAACTTTCGGGGTGTTTGCGAATATATTGATAACTTCGTAGAACAATCCCTCAGTCAGCTTCGCTGACAGCTCCCTTTACACAAGGGAGCCTTTTCTTTATGTTCATCTATGCTTTGTCATTTTTCTTGACAAGCACTGCATTTGTGTCCACAAATGCAAAATACGGCATACCTCTTCCGAGATATGCCGTATTTTTGAAAACTGTCCTTTAGAGCAACGCTCTATGAGCGGATCCTTTTTTATTGACAATCAATTAGCCAAGCTTAGCCTGGTTTACCTTGATGCCGGGGCCCATAGTGGAAGCCACTACGCAGCTCTTAATATACTGACCCTTTGCAGCGGCGGGCTTTGCCTTGATGATGGCACCCAGGAGAGTATCAAAGTTCTCTTTGATCTTCTCAGCGCCAAAGGAAGCCTTACCGATGGGGCAGTGAATGATGTTGGTCTTGTCCAGACGGTACTCGATCTTACCGGCCTTCGCTTCGGTAACAGCGCGAACAACGTCGGGAGTAACGGTGCCTGCCTTAGGAGAAGGCATCAAGCCCTTGGGACCCAGAACCTTACCCAGACGACCGATTACGGACATCATATCGGGAGTAGCGATCACTACGTCAAAGTCGAACCAGTTTTCCTTCTGGATCTTCTCAGCGTACTCTGCGCCGCCGGCGTAATCTGCGCCTGCGTCCAGAGCCTTCTGAACGTTGTCACCCTTAGCAAATACCAGGGTCTTTACGGTCTTACCGGTTCCGTTGGGAAGTACAACGGCGCCACGAACCTGCTGGTCAGCGTGACGGGAGTCAACACCCAGACGAACGTGAACCTCAATGGTCTCGTCAAACTTTGCCTTGGAAGTCTGGCAAACCAGCTCCATAGCCTCTGCAACGTCGTATGCCTTGCTCTTTTCGATCAGCTTTGCGCTATCGGAATATTTCTTACCCATTTTAGCCATTTTCGTTACCCTCCTTAGTCCTCAACGGTAACGCCCATGGAACGTGCGGTACCTGCGATCATGCTCATCGCCGTCTCAATGTTTGCCGCATTCAGGTCGGGCATCTTGGTCTCGGCAATCTTCTTTACCTGCTCCTTGGTCAGCTTAGCAACCTTGGTCTTGTTGGGAGCTGCGGAACCCGACTCAATGCCGGCTGCCTTCTTGATCAGAACGGGAGCGGGAGGAGTCTTGGTGATAAAGGTGAAGGAACGGTCTGCGTAAACGGTGATAACAACGGGAATGATCAGACCAATGTCATTCTTGGTTCTTTCGTTGAATTCCTTGGTGAATACGGGAATTGCAACACCGTACTGACCGAGTGCCGGACCTACAGGGGGCTGAGGAGTTGCTTTACCGGCGGGCAACTGCAACTTGATATAACCCAAAATTTTCTTTGCCATGATTAAAATTACCTCCAAATGTGGTTTGTTGCGGAAGAATGTAAAGTAAAAATTTTCTTCCTCCCACGTGCAACGCGTAGGTTGCCAGTTAAATTTGCGAATCTGCCAGCTTGACCTCGTTTACCGAGAGCTCCACGGGCATATCACGGGTTCCGCGCTTAATGAGCACGGTAACGTTTTTGAGATCCTCGGAAATGTCCTGAACGATACCGCTGTATCCTTCAAACAGTCCGCCAATCACGGTTACGCTATCGCCAACGGCAAAGGAGAGCTTGATCTGCTGCTCTTGCTCGATGGAAAGAGCGGCAACCTCCTCCTCGCTCAGGGGCGTGGGGCGGGATCCGGGACCTACAAAGCCGGTAACGCCGGTAATGTTTCTTACGGCATGCCAGCTTTCCTCGTTCATGATCATTTTAATGTAAACGTAGCAGGGGAAGGTCTTGATCTCCACTTCCTTCTCGGTATCGCCATTTTTTTCAATCACGATCTCGGTGGGAATGCGGATATCAAAGATCATGTGGCCCAGGCCACGGTTTTCGATGATCTTTTCGAGATTTGCTTTTACTTTGTTTTCGTAGCCGGAATAAGTGTGCGCCACATACCATCTCGGGCCAACGTTCATTTCATTGATATCACTCATGATCGGTTATTACTTAAACAGATTGATGAATGCGATGAATCCCTGGGAGAGTCCCAAGTCGATCAAGCAGATCGCAACGGCACAAACCACCAGAACCACCAGAACCACCAGAGTGGACTTCTTGGTCTGATTCCAGGTCAGCCAAACGATCTTTTTGGATTCGCTCTTGTAAACGCGCAGGAACTTACCAACCTTTTCACGGAAGATCACGCACAACACGATCGCTGCGATCAGGAGAACTCCAAAGATTCCCAGCAGGATCCAGGTCTCGGTCTTCGTAAACGCAGTTACGTCGGTGGAATGATCGTGACCGTCATCTGCCAGTACAGGAATTGCAAAGAGTGAGATCATCATCAGGACGGAGAAAAGAGCGACCGTCCATTTCTTTAACAGGGTACCTGTTTTCATGTTTTGATCCTAATTCCTTTCTTGGATTATTTGGTTTCCTTGTGAAGCGTGTGTTTGCGGCAGAACTTGCAGTACTTCATGAGCTCCAATCTGTCGGGGTCATTTTTCTTGTTTTTCTTTGTGTCGTAATTTCTCTGCTTGCACTCGGTGCATGCCAGAGTAATCTTGACGCGAGCCTCATTAGCCATATAGCGGCACCTCCTATTTGATTTTATTTGACGGAGTAAAGTCCCCGTCCGTGTGTACCTCCCTCTGAAAGGTGCCCGTCAAACCCTTTTGGGCGGCGCATTGATGGGCGATTTGTGACCAAAAAATGGGCACAAAGAAAAAACCCTTTTGCAGAGGTAGAGACATTATATCACAAAACAATAGGCTTGTCAATAGGAATTTTTCGATTTTTTGAAAAAAAAGAAAGAATTTTTCAACTTTTTCCTTCTATATAATAAAGGGCAAAAAAAGAACCGTAAACGCAAGGCGTGATGTTCTTATTGGAGGAATTACAAAACGGGTTCTTCTTACAAGAAAACTCCCCTAACGCACGGTAGGGGCGAACTGTGTTCGCCCGCGGGAGACCACAGGTCTCCCCTACGGATAAACAAGAAATGCTCCGCAGTAAACAAATAGTAAGCCCCGACAGATGTTCAAGGTCTGTCGGGGTTAGCTATTATAGCGTATATTCCATTGTGAGATTTTTGAAGTTTTCACATTCTGTTTCCGCGATAATATGGAAGCCCAGATGCTTCCAAAAAGACAATCCGCTAATATTATTATCTTGAACGGACAAACGAATGTACTTGATAGATGTTTCTTTCAAAGAATCAATTAGTGCTTTTGTACATTTAGAACCGATATGCTTTCGCTTGTACTTATTATGTACCAGAAAAAGACCGATCCAAAGCACATCTGCACAGGGATATCCCTCAATTAAAAACAAACAAGCTACTGCCTCGCCATTGTTACAAAATCCTATATTGTAAATATTATTTTTCGATATACCATCAATGCAGTATTCTATAGTTTCAATGCAATCAGTTTTCGTAGCAGGATGCCCATCTGTAATCATATAGTATTCTTCATTGCAATAAAAAATATCTTCATACTTGTCAAGGGTATTCGTTGTTATCGATTCTACGGTATATCCATCCAAATGTATTTTACGCATATTACTCTCCTTTGCTACTATTTTATCGCCAGTTTCGCCTTTGTATTACAAAGGCACAGGGCCAAGCCCATACCCTTAAAATCAACGGCACTTACATAGGCTCCCTCCGGGAGGGAGGCTTTTTCGTTAGTCCCATTATAACACAAATCGGCAGAGATAACAACATCTCTGCCGACTTTTTGTGCCTGCAAATTCTCCGTTAAGAACAAGAGAGAAAGGTTTACGGTTTCTTTTCAATATTCTTTGTTGTCTTAAAAGACCGAGCTCAGGCTTTTTCGTCCTCCTCCAGGACGGCCAAGCCCTTGGCCTTGAGAAGATGGAGCAGCAGCTTGCGGTATTCTCCAAATACGGTGACCCGATGCCAGCCGCCGGACCAGTTGTTCATAATGTTCTCGGCCCGGGTCTTGGCTGCCAGCTTGGAGCGGCAGGCCTCCTGGTGTCCCGCGTTTCCAACCGCCGTGGAGGAATGGATCACCGAGGGGCAACGGTCCGAGGAATAGAACATGGCCGTGGTCAGCTCGTCCCCAGCGGGGAAGAAGACCTGCACCGAGGCTCCCTTTTTGTCCTCGGCGTGACTGCGAATGGAATAACGGCAGGTGCGGGGATCGTTGCAGCCGTACACCTTATTGCAGGCTACGCAGTGGGCGTAGATGATCTGCTGTGCGGAGGTGTCAATGACGGGATCGGATACAAATCCCGGCTTGCCCGTCAGATAAAACAGAGCCAGAGAGGTCACGGTGCCGGCAATGTCGGCCTCGCAAACCGCCACGGTGCCGTTGTTGAGCATCTCAAAGTGGGAGAGACAGGGGTAAAAATGACGTTTTTCCCCATACGCTCCGCTGTAAGAAAGGGAAAGACAGGCTACGGTCACGGCTTGGGCCCCCACGTCCTTCATCATTTCCCGCAGGGCAATGTGTACCCGCGCGCTTTCCAGAATATCGGCGTCGGTGGCCTCCAAAACCTCGTCGGCACCTGCGATCCAGCGGTCGGCAATGGCTCTTGCCTCGGTGTCGTCGGCTTTTTCCATATAGGAAAGAAGATCGTCGCCGCCCTTGATGACGAAGGAACAGCCCCATTCCTTGGCAAAGGGAGCGCATTTTTCGCGGATGTTCGGCTTGTTACTTACCACCAGCACCGTGGTTTGCTTGATCTTGGCGAGAACGTCAAAGATCTTTACCGCGTCGGCAATTTCGGCGTAGTTCAGGGTCGAGAGAATGGGCACGGGAAGTCGATTTTCCCGCACGAAGGGAACTGCGGACATGAGCAGGGAGCCGCTGCCGCAGTAGGGAACGTCGGCGATGATGGTGGGGATCCCTTCCTTGCTTTGCGCCGCGTAGAATTTATCAATGTCCTTCCAGCAGGTCATGAGCAGGACCAGAACGCCGTCATAGATCTGCGCGTCCTTTTCGTAGTCGGCCTCGGCCTGCCAGAGTTGGGTGTAGGAGACGACGTCAAAGTCCATTCCGGGGTTGTTTTCCCGGATCGGCGCGATCACCCGCGCCAGCTCCCGGTCGGCGTCGTGATCAATGCAGGGCCAGCAAGGGGTGCCGGGCTCTTCCTTTACCGCAACGATTTTTACTTTGGTTCGTTTCATCATGCTTTTCTCCAATCGTGTCAGATTCAGCGAATGTCGCTATGCTCGATTATAGCAGAAAATTTGGGAAAAGCAAGGGCTTGGGAAAAAGGCATCAATTTTACTTTCACGCAGGTCAATTTTGGCAAAATCCGTGGAGCCTGCGATACTCGGTGGGGGAGATGCCGTAGCATTTTTTGAATTGCTTGGAGAAGCTGCTGATCTCCCCGTAACCGCACTCCAAAGCAATCTCTTCCACGCTTTTTTGCCCTTGCTCCAGGGCAAAGCAGGCACGCTTGAGACGCAGAAGGAGCCAATAGCGATAGGGGGTCATGCCGGTGGCTTTTTTGAACAAACGAATGAGATATTCCTTGGAATAATGGAACTCCGAGGTCAGGAGATCCAGGGAGAATTGGGGGTGGGGATCCTGCTCCAAAAAGCGCATGATCCTCCGTGCCGTGCCCTGCTCGTCGGGGGTGTAGCGGGCGGCCACGGCCTGCCCCAGGAGGCGGTGCAGTACCCGACGCAGCCAGGCGGCGCTTTCCAGCTCCCGTTCCATGCCCACCGAGGCAAAATGGCGGTAGTCCCCAAGGGTCAGCTCCATCCATTTCGTTTCCATGGGAATCTCATAGGCACCAATCGACAGGAGGTCCTTGGTGCAGAGCTCGGAGTAGGGGCCCCGAAAATGGACCCAGTAAAATTCCCAATCCTCACCCGGCAGGGCGGCGTATTCATGGGGGACGTCCGGGGGAAGAATGACCACGCGGCCGCTCTCGGTGACCAGCTCGGTCTTGTCCACACGGATCTGCCCTCTGCCTCCCAGGGTAAAGAGTAGCAGCCCCGAGGAGACCCCACGGGGGCGGTGGATACGGTAGAGCTCGTTGACCCGATGCCAACCCGCCGACGTGACCCGATCCACCGACGAAAACGCTCCCGAAGCCGGGCAAACGTCAAACAGCTTTACGTCTCCGAACTCGCCGGAAATACTGTAATCTCGCATGGGCCAACCTCCTTTGGAATGAATCAATTCATTATAGCACAGGGGCGGGGAAAAGTAAAGGTGGAAATGGATTTTAAAAAACCACAAATCCCAAATAAAAAAGTGAAAGACAAAATTTTTCGTCAAAAAATGCTTGCATTTGGCAAAGATATGTGATATAATAACCCAGTAAGCCTTACAGATGCATCTTTTGGAGCTTTCTATGGCGTTTGCCATCGGGGACAGACGAAAGGGACCACCCAAACGCCCCCGATTTATGAGAGCGGGCGTTGCCCGCCCCGTGGCACAGCTGGATAGCGCGTCAGACTCCGACTCTGTTAAGGTAGCGAAGCAAAAAACTCACCTGTGGTGAATTTTTTGCGAGCGAAACCACCCAAAGCAAGGAGTAACGAAGCAAATCTATGATTTGCGCGCGAAG
>JAFTNJ010000066.1 GCA_017451915.1 Clostridia bacterium | reverse complement strand
TATGGCAACTGTTGATAAAATCCGCAATGATATTGCGAAAACGAAAGAAAAGATCGCGGAGCTGCAGAAAAAGCAGCGTTCCCTGGAGGCCCAGCTTGCGGAGGAAGAAAACCTGGAGATCGTCCGTATGGTTAAGGCCGTGAAGATGGATAACAAGGAGCTGACCGCCTTCCTGAAGGCATACGCAAGCGGCCTCATTACGCTGCCCGAGGATATGATAGCGGCAGACAGCGGAGCCGAGCCCGAGGAAACGGAGGATATGAACGATGAAGCGTAAAGGAATGTTTCGACTTTTGACCTGTCTTTTGGCGGTGGTGATGTGTACCACCGCTTTTTCTATGACCGCCTTTGCAAGTGACGGCGGCGAGGAATACGCAGAACCGCCCATCATCGAGGATACCGAGCCGACCGACGAGACCCCGACCGAGGGGACGGCGGATAACACGTTTCAAATCCCGGAGGAATATCTTTCTCTTTTGGAAGGAACCGACCTTGAAGGGCTTGACCTTAACGCAATTATGGATACTGTGCTATCCCTGTTCGGCGGCATGGGTGATGTTTCGGAGGAAGAAGAAACAGACCCCGGACAGATCGGCACCGTCACCACAAACGGAGCCCGATTGAATGTCAGAACGGGAGCCGGTCTTGATAACAAAGCCTTTACCCAGCTTGAGAACGGCGAGACCGTGGACGTGATCGGCACAGACGGCGAATGGGTCATGGTGCTTTTACCTGAACGTATCGGCTATGTTCATTCCGATTATCTCACCGTAACGGATAAGCCCATCGAGGATAGTGGCGAGGATACCGAAACGCCGTCCTTCTCCCTTGATCTCGATATGCTGGCAGGGCTGCTTGATATGTTCGGCGGCTTCTTTGGAGAGGAAGAACAGACGAGCGGCAACAGTAACGCCCTCACACCTGACGGAAATATGACCCTCATTGACGATATCGGCAGCACCGAGGAAAGCGGCAAGCAGTTCATTACGGTACAGACTAAAAACGGCAACGTGTTCTATCTCATTATCGACCGTGACGACGAGGGCGAATATACCGTACATTTCTTGAACCGAGTGGATGAAGCCGACCTTATGGCGCTTATGGAGGACGGCGAGACCGAAACGGAGCCTATCGTATGTTCCTGTACCGATAAATGCGCGGCGGGTGCCATTAAGATGGATTGTGCCGTATGTATGGCGAACATGACCGAGTGTGTGGGTACGGAGCCTGAGCCGGTGGAGCCCCTGGAGCCTGACGAGCCAGAGGAACCGGCAGAGGAAAAGAATAATAACGGTGCCCTGATCGCTGTTGTAGTGGTGATCCTGGCAGGTGGCGGCGGTGCGGCCTTCTATTTCCTTGTGCTGAAGAAGAAAGGAAAGACGACCAAAGTACCTTCCGACATTGACGATTTTGACCTGGAGGATGAAGAATATCTGATCGAGGAAGATACCGACACGGATACGGCCGATGAAACGGAGGATATCGAATGAAGCTGATTATCGCAGAAAAACCGAGTGTAGCAAAATCTATCGCGTCGGCCCTGGGTGTAAAATCCGGGGCCGATGGCTCTTTTCAGGGGAATGGGTATATCGTTTCCTGGTGCGT
>JAFTNJ010000065.1 GCA_017451915.1 Clostridia bacterium | reverse complement strand
TACCATTCTGGAGGAGGGCGACATCGACCTCTACCGCCAGGATTACGGTGTTGCTTCTCCCGCCTCCGAGTGGCAGTCCAACGACCCCGCGGGGCAGATCGGTATCACCGAGAATCTCTACGTGCAGGGCTACCTCTGGTTCTTGGACGGCATCATCGCCCGTTTCCCCGACATGATGATCGACGCCTGCGCGGCGGGCGGCGGTCGTAACGATCTGGAGACCATGCGCCGCGCGGTTCCTCTCCACAAGAGCGACGGAGCCTATTCGGAGCACGACATCAAGCAGAGCATGAACGCCTCTCTGTTCGCCTGGCTCCCCTATTTTGGCACCGTTGTAGATGGCCCCGCAACCTGCAACCGTGTGGACCGCTACGGTCTGCGCTCCTCCTTCTGCAGCTTCCCCGTGCTTGAATACAATCTGAACTCGTCGGAGCTGGATTGGCAGACTGCGAAGGCCTGTGTCGACGAATGGGAGCAGATCAAGGGCTTCTACGACGACGATTACTACCTCCTCTCGGAGTGGAACCGTTCGGACAAGGAGTGGACGGCCTGGGAATTCTACGACCCTGCAAGCGGGAAGGGATTTTTTGAGGTGTTCCGCCCCGCAAATGCGACTGACAGCAGCTTTACCGTTCAGCTGAAGGGTCTGAAAAATTCCGCCTCCTACAAGCTGACCGACACCGAAGGCCGCTTTGAGGTCACTGTCTCGGGCTCCGAGTTGAAAAAGGCAGGCTACACGATTACGCTGGCAGAGGCGTACAGCAGCGCCGTGGTGCTGATTGAGGAAGTACCCTCCTGACAGAACTTCATGAGCAGTTTGCAGGCTTCGGATTAACGAAGCAAATCATCAAAATAAGCCTGACCCGAAACAATTCGGATTAGGCTTGTTTTGGTGAAATGCGTGAAACGCAAAACAACTTATCTCAACAAGATTTTGCCATCACCTTGTAGCAATCAGTACAAGGTGATGGCATATTTTGTTGCTCGTTTTCTTCTCTGCGCTATACAAAGAGTAAGGAAGCGAACGACAAGAGGATAATGAGACAGAATACCTCCGCGATCAAAACACCGAAGCATTCTTTCTTTTCAATCAGTAAAGCCCGCGGTACAGGGTCAGAAGGGTGTCCCCGTCTACGGCCTTGTCGGCCAGCACCAGCAGATCATCCGAGCGGGTCACGGTCTTGCCGCAGTTCTCGAGAGCGGATGTAATATCCACGTATTCGACGCCGTAGTGGTTGTAGGTCTCGCCGCTGACCGTCAGACCCATGACCTCGGTTGCGAAGACCTTGGGAACATAGAGGTGATCCTCGTCACCAAAGAAGGTCGCCTTGGTGGAAGACTCGTCCAAACGCACCATCTTGCCGCCCGCGAAGGCGTAGTAGGAGCCGGCCTTGAGAACAACCATGTCCTCGGTCAGGGAAGCGGGAGCCTTAACCTCGGTTTCCTTGGTGGTGTAGCGGTAGTTGAAGCGGTCATTGGGAGCGGTATCGCCCAGGTCAATGAACTGCATGATGTCGCCGCTGTCCACCGAGTTGTCCGCCCACTTGAAGTCGAAGGTATCACCCAAGCCCAGCAGCTCGGCATCCACCTTGATCTGGATATAGTTTCCGCTGACAGTGTAGGTAGCGGAGCCGACCTCCTCCATCTCCCAGGAGTTGTTCACGAACTTCTGGACGGAGCAGGAGTTGCCGTTCTGCGTGCGGTTGAGGACAAAATCGTAGCCGTACCAGCCGGTTTCGTAGTTACAATCGGCGTTGATGAACAGGTTCATCCAATTTGTGCCGGAGGGGGCGGTAATATCGGCGGCGCACTCGGCATAGAAGAACACGTCACTACCGTTCCCCGACACCTTGGCCACCGTGAAGTCATTGCGGCCGCTCTTGTTTTCGTAGTGGAAATTCCCCACGTAGGACATGGCATCGCGGTGGGCGGTGTCACCCTCATAGTCGCGGAACTCGGGACCGACGATATCCCACTGGGATCGGGGGCCGTCCAGAACGATGGGACGCTGACCGAAGGCGGCGAGGGGGGCGCGGCTACCCTTGTAGTCGCGGATATTCTGGGTCATCTGGTAGTAGTAGTTATCGTTGTAGACACCCTTCACAGGCTCGATGTCACGGGAGTATTCGGGGTTGAAGGCGTCCACGTAGTAGTGTCTCGTCCATTTGTCGTCATTGGTGACCTTATATTCGTTGGCGATGGTCTGGCCGACGGCACCGCTGGCCTCCCAACGGCCTGCCCACCACTCGTTCCATCCCACCAGCATGATGAGGCCGGGATCCTGCTCAATGGCGTAATCGAACTGCTCCTCAAAGGCAATACCCAAGCCGGAGGTGCCTTGATCCACCAGATCGAAGCCGAAATTGCCGCCTGCGGGCTGTCCGCCGTTGTGATAGGAATAACTGCGGCCGCCGTTGGTGCCGTAGCTGCCGTTGGCCCAGAAGCCGCTCATGACGACCATCTGCTCCAGCTCTCCCGTTTCGGAGAGACCCTTACCCTGAGGGTACATATCCGCCCAGGGCCAGCAGGCTTTGCCTTGGAGATTCTGATACCAGCCGTCCGGGGTGTAGGCCCAGCTGTGACGGACTGTGAAGAACTCCCGCTGCTCCTGGGGAAGGGTGTTCAAGAGAGCTTTGGGCAGGAAGATCAGGGGCTTGCCGTTGTGCTTGAACCACAGATCCTCGTATCGACCCGTGGAGTAGAGGTTGTTCCAGAGAGCCTTGAAGGAGTTGGCGGCGACGTCTCTTTCATCGCCGCAATGGAAGCAGATCTGGGGGGTATCGTGACCCTCTGCCCGCATCTCCGACCAGACCCGGAGAAGGGTCTCGTAGGTATTCTCGTAGGTGAGGCCGTTGGTGGCATCCACGAAGATGAAGTCGATGCCTGCGGCCACCAGCTGGTAGGTGTGCTTGCGGATGACCCACTCATCGTCGGAGCGGTAGTAGCCTAAATAAGGCTCGGCCCAGTAGTGGCCAAAGCCCAGCGGGCCTTGGGTTATGACGTCGATCAGGGCATTCTTGCCGCCCTCGTAGTAGGTCTTGGTGTGATCGTAGACCGTACTGTGACCGCCGTGGATGTTGGTGTCGTGCCACAGGAAGTAGAAAATACCCACCTTCTTGTCGTTGACGGTGCCGTTTCCGGAGCCTGTCAAGCGGCCCACGTCATCCATGCTGACCCAGGTATCGGACAGCACGTCCATGGAATTCATCATGTTGGCGTCCTCCGCGGTCTTCTTGGTTCCCGCGATACCGGTGGCCTTGAAATCGGTAATATAGACGTTACCCGTATTCATGAGATGGAGCCAGATATTGAAGTAGCCGGCATCGGAGATGGTCACGCCGCTGTCGGTCAGGGTAGGCTTGCTTTCCCCGGGATGGTACATGGAGACGGTGTCCCCCTCCCACTTCACCTCGGCCAGAGCCACCTTTTTACCGCTGTCATTTTCGGCATAGACCGTGATCATAGAGCCGTTGTCCTCTATCCAAAGCATCCGCTCGGTCTTGAAGTCCACGCCCTTTTCCTTGATGGTCATATAGGATGTGAGCGGCCACTCACCCGTGCGGATACCGATCTGTTTTTCTCGCAGGGCGATCCAGATTCCCCCCTTACCCGTGGCATCTCCGCCGGGGTTGGGGAGGCGCAGACCGATGTAGAGCGTGAACCAGGGCGTGCTCTCGTTCTTGCCCGTGATGTGCATCTTGGCTTCATAGGTGGCGGGGCTTGCCAGGCTTGTATTGAGAGTCAGGGAACTGACCGTGGACTGACGCAGGGTCACCCGTGTCCCCTCTACATCGGCATCACCGAGACTGAAGGCAGGGTCACCGGCGGAGAAGGCATAGGTGACCTTCCGGGCGGTGGAGCCGCCGCTCCCCGCAACCGTGCTCGATACCGAAAGGTCGGTCACGTCCGCGCCTTCGGGAGCTACGTAGTCCTCCCAGATCACGGGAGGAGTGGTTTCGGCATCGGTCTCACCGGGGGTATCCTCGGGGGTAGTACCGCCCGGGGTCTGTTCCTCGGTGGACAGGTCGGTGTCGGTAGGGTCACCGCTCCCCTTACAGGCTGTAAAGCAGCCTGCAAGGGTGGAGATCATCAGCAAAAGAGCAATGACTCGGAGAAATAGATTTTTTTTCATGCTTTTACTCCTTTCAGGGAACCTCGAAAAACGGGTTTCCCATGTTGAAATGTACGATTCAACGGCTGATTATCAGCCGTAATGGCACCAAACACAACGCCGAGTAGGACTGTAAATGCAGATGCGGAACCAAAACCTCCCCAACACAGCAGAACTACGGCTGCGGTCAAACAACTGACAGCGTTGAACCAAAAACCTCCCGAAAGCTTGGTGGTTTCTTGATCGGTGTAGTACTTTTTCGTAATACCTCCGCCGAGAGCCGCAGCC
>JAFTNJ010000028.1 GCA_017451915.1 Clostridia bacterium | reverse complement strand
GGGAAGGCATTGCGCAAGCAATGCTCTTTTTGTTGGTGGGAGATATTGAACGTGGATTCGGACAGCCCGCGCCCATGCCGTAGGCGGGCAAAAACGCTCCCCCGGAGCGTTTTTAGGGCGAGGACCTTTGGTGTGTTCGCACCGGCGTACCGAGCGCGGCAAGGAACCGCGTTAGAGGATTTGTTGATAAAATCTCGCATTGTGGAGGGAAGGCATTGCGCAAGCAATGCTCTTTTTGTTGGTGGGAGATATTGAACGTGGATTCGGACAGCCCGCGCCCATGCCGTAGGCGGGCAAAAACGCTCCGGGGGAGCGTTTTTAGGGCGAGGACCTTTGGTGTGTTCGCACCGGCGTACCGAGCGCGGCAGGAAACCGCGTTAGAGATTTTTTTAATAAAATCTCGCATTGTGGCGGGAAGGCATTGCGCAAGCAATGCTCTTTTTGTTGGTGGGAGAGAGAACGGGAACGGTTCTCATGACCTTTCACTCCGTTGGATGAAAGCCCGCTTTGCAAGATGTGGGAGGGAGATTCCTCGCCGCGGTCCCCGGAGGTATGGAGGGAAAAGGGTTGACAAACATATACTAATATGTTATAATAAACTGAATTAGAATGTATAACTGTGGGCTATGACGGCCAAAGCTCATATCGCCCCCCGTTTTGGGACTGCGGAACGCCGCGGCGGGGGAGCAACTACGTACGAAAGGAACTGCTACTATGAAAGGGATCATTCTTGCCGGAGGCTCCGGCACACGGCTCTATCCGCTGACCAAGGTTACCTCAAAGCAACTGCTTCCCGTATATGATAAGCCCATGATCTATTATCCCATCTCGGTTCTCATGAACGCGGGAATTCGGGAGATCCTGATCATTTCCACCCCCCAGGACACCCCCCGCTTCCGTGACCTTCTCGGGGACGGAAGTCAGTTTGGCGTACAATTTTCCTACGCCGTTCAGCCCTCGCCCGACGGCCTGGCGCAGGCCTTTATCATCGGTGCCGATTTCATTGGCAACGATACCGTGGCCATGGTTCTGGGTGACAACATCTTTGCCGGGCACGGCCTCAAAAAACGCCTTAAGGCGGCGGTCAAGAACGCGGAGGAGGGCAAGGGTGCCACGGTGTTTGGCTACTACGTGGACGATCCCGAGCGCTTTGGCATTGTGGAGTTCAACGCCGAGGGCAAGGCGGTTTCCATTGAGGAAAAGCCCCAAAAGCCCAAGAGCAACTACTGCGTGACCGGGCTCTATTTCTATGACAACCGAGTGGTGGAGTACGCCAAGAATCTGACGCCCTCGGCTCGCGGAGAGCTGGAGATCACCGATCTCAACCGTATCTATCTGGAAATGGACGAGCTCCACGTGGAGCTGTTGGGGCAGGGCTTTACCTGGCTGGACACCGGAACTCACGAGAGCTTGGTGGAGGCCACCAATTTTGTAAAGACCGTAGAGACCCACCAGCACCGTAAGATCGCTTGCCTGGAGGAGATTGCCTATCTCAACGGCTGGATCTCCCGGGAGGATCTGACCGCGGTCTACGAGGTTCTCAAGAAGAACCAGTACGGCCAGTATCTGAAGGACGTGCTGGACGGAAAGTATCTGGACGTTCTGCACTAACGCGGACAAAAGAGGAGAAATATTATGACCATCATCGTAACCGGAGGCGCCGGATTCATCGGCTCCAACTTTATTTTCCATATGCGCAAGGCCCATCCCGAGTACCGCCTGGTATGCTTGGATAAGCTGACCTACGCGGGCAACCTTTCCACCCTGGCCTCGGTCATGGAGCAGCCCAACTTCCGCTTTGTAAAGGCCGACATCTGCGACCGTGAGGCGGTGTATAAGCTTTTTGAGGAGGAGCATCCCCAAATGGTGGTCAACTTTGCCGCCGAGAGTCACGTGGATCGCTCCATCGAGGATCCCGGCGTCTTTTTGCAGACCAACATTATGGGAACCGCAACCCTGATGGATGCCTGCCGCAAGTACGGCATCCAGCGCTATCATCAGGTATCGACCGACGAGGTCTACGGAGATCTTCCCCTGGATCGTCCCGACCTGTTTTTCACCGAGGAGACCCCCATTCACACCAGCTCCCCCTATTCCTCGTCCAAGGCGGCGGCGGATCTTTTGGTGCTGGCCTACCATCGAACCTACGGGCTTCCCGTATCCATCAGCCGTTGCTCCAACAACTACGGCCCCTATCATTTTCCCGAAAAGCTGATCCCCCTCATGATCGCCAACGCTCTGCACGATCGGCCCCTTCCCGTTTACGGAACCGGCGAGAACGTGCGTGATTGGCTCTACGTGGAGGATCACTGCAAGGCCATCGACCTGATTATTCATAAGGGACGGGTAGGCGAGGTCTATAACATTGGCGGACACAACGAGATGAAGAACATCGATATCGTTAAGATCATCTGCCGGGCCCTTGGCAAGCCCGAGTCCCTGATCACCTACGTGGCTGATCGCAAGGGACACGATATGCGCTACGCCATCGACCCCACCAAGATCCATTCCGAGCTTGGTTGGCTTCCCGAGACCCCCTTTGCCGTGGGCATTGAAAAGACCATTGCCTGGTATTTGGAGAATCGCACGTGGTGGGAGGAGATCGTCTCGGGCGAATATCAAAATTACTACGAAAAAATGTACGGCAATCGCTGATCGGAGGCCTTGAGAATGAAGGTTTTGGTAACCGGCGTGGGTGGCCAGCTGGGCTACGACGTCGTCAACGAGCTACTTTCCCGCGGACACGAAGCCGTGGGGAGTGACCTTTCTCCCGTTTCCCCCGTGGAGACCTCCTATCTTCCCCTGGATCTGACCGATGCCGCGGCGGTAGAGCGTGCCGTTTTGCAAATTGCTCCCGATGCCGTGATCCATTGCGCGGCCTGGACGGCGGTGGACGCCGCCGAGGAGGAGGAACATCGGGATCTGGTACGCGCCGTCAATGCCGGTGGCACGGCGGCCGTGGCGAGCGCCTGCGCCACCCTTGGCTGTAAGATGCTGTATATCAGCACCGACTACGTGTTCCACGGGCAGGGCGAGACCCCCTGGGAGCCCGATTGCAAGGACTACGCCCCCCTCAATCATTATGGACAGACCAAGCTGGAGGGCGAGCAGGCCGTGGCCGCGCTCCTGGAGCGTTATTTTATCGTTCGCATTGCCTGGGTGTTTGGTGTCAACGGCAAGAACTTTGTAAAGACCATGCTGAACGTGGGTCGCAAGTACGACACCGTGCGGGTGGTCAACGATCAGATCGGAACGCCTACCTACACCTTTGATCTCTCCAGACTTCTGGTGGATATGATCGAGAGTGAGGAATACGGCTACTACCACGCCACCAACGAGGGCGGATTCATTTCCTGGTACGAGTTTACCAAGGAGATCTACCGTCAGGCGGGGCTTTCCACCAAGGTGCTCCCCGTGACCACCGAGGAATACGGACTTTCCAAGGCGGCACGTCCCCGCAACAGTCGGTTGAATAAGCAAAAGCTGCGGGAAAAGGGCTTTTCCCCTTTACCCGATTGGAAGGATGCCCTGGCGCGTTATCTTGCCGTCCTTGGCGAGAGCGCAGGAAAGGAATAAAAATTTATGGGACAGATTCAAGTGGAAAAGAACGTTGGAGGCATTGAGGGACTGTGTGTGATTCAGCCCACTGTTCACGGTGACTCCCGCGGCTACTTTATGGAGACCTACAATCAAAACGATATGCGCGAGGCCGGCTTGGATATGGTCTTTGTGCAGGACAATCAGAGCATGTCGGTCAAGGGCGTGCTGCGGGGATTGCATTTTCAAAAGCAGTATTCCCAGGGCAAGCTGGTGCGGGTGATCAAGGGAAGCGTCTTTGACGTGGCCGTGGATCTTCGCCCCGGCTCCGCCACCTACGGGAAATGGTACGGCGTGGAGCTGACCGAGGAGAATAAAAAGCAGTTTTATATTCCCGAGGGCTTTGCTCACGGATTCCTGGTGTTGAGCGACGTGGCGGAATTCTGCTACAAGTGCACCGATTTTTATCATCCCGGAGACGAGGGCGGCCTGGCGTGGAACGATCCCGCCATTGGCATCGAGTGGCCCATGCTCTGCGGAACCTACCAAGGCTCGGCGTCGGCCGAGGGTTACACCCTCTGTGACGGCACGCCCCTGAACCTGAGCGAGAAGGATCAGAAATGGACCGGGATCCACACCCTTTGACCACCTTCGATTGCATATCAACGATCGGCGGGAACGCGCCGATGGAATGGAGTAATTATGGAACTTTCAAATCACGTAGCGGCTCCCCTGGAGCTGCTTTTGGAGCGCTATCCCGACCTGGCTTGCTGTAAGGAGCAGATCCTGGAAGCCTTTGCCGTATTGAAGAGCAGTTACCAAAAGGGCGGCAAGCTTTTGGTTGCGGGCAACGGTGGCTCGGCCGCGGATGCCGAGCATATCGTGGGGGAACTGATGAAGAGCTTCGTGCTTCCCCGCAAGCTTTCCGAGGATTTTTCCAACCGCCTTTTGGAGGTGGATGGGGAGCTGGGACAGACCCTGCAGATGCACCTGCAAGGGGCTCTGCCCGCCATTGCGCTGGACGGCCATCTTTCCCTGAGCACCGCTTATATGAACGACTGTGAGCCTCTGCTTTGCTTTGCCCAACAGGTCAACGGCTTTGGCGTGGCGGGGGACGTATTCCTGGGGATCTCCACCTCGGGCAATAGCAAAAACATTATGTATGCCGCCGTAACCGCCCGGGCCAAAGGCATGCCGGTCATTGGACTGACGGGAGAGAAGGAAAGCGCGCTTTCGGGCTTTGCCGACGTCTGCATCCGTGTGCCGCGCACTCAGACCTATCAGATCCAGGAGCTGCACCTGCCGGTGTACCATTGCCTGTGCCTGATGCTGGAAGAGGAATTCTTCGGCGCATAAGGGAAAAGAAGAAAACAGACGCTTTGGTTTTTCTCTGTTATTCTTAACGGAGAATCAAAGGCACATAAAAATCGGCAGAGATATTGTTTTCTCTGCCGACTTTTGTTATAATAGAACTTATGAAAAGCCTCTCCCTTTGGGAGAGGTGGCGGCGAAGCCGGCGGAGAGGGGGAGGAGATGGAGCAAAAAGCCCTCTCACCCGCTACCGCGGGAGCTCTCCCAAAGGGAGAGCCTTTGGGTACGCACAACCTTGAGGGAATAGGATTAGCCCAATATGACTTTGTAATACAAAGGCGAAACCGGGGATAAAAGGAGGTCTTAATATGCTACAAGCATTAGAAAGATACATTGAGCAAAACAAGGTTTGTTCTGCGTTAATATTTAGAGATTGGAATGCGTTTTTAAATATTCTTTTTGCTTGCGGCGGCTCTGTAAATGAAATTCTTTGGTTTGAATATGTGCTCATAGAAAAGCAGAAAAATTCATTGGGCGGTGGCGGATATGGAGATAAAGAAAATTCTGAATATATGTGGGCTGAAACAATGATATACGATCAGGATTTAGGTTGCAAATCTCTATTGGAAATCAAAGAACATATTAATTCTACCATAAAAGCTCATAAGCCACATATACTTGTTCCGTGTTTCTTCGACATAAAAAAATAGTATTAAAACCCCGACAGACCTTGAAAAATCCGTCGGGGTTTATTATTTGTTTACGGCAGCGTATGTTTCATTTACCCGTAGGGGAGACCTGAGGTCTCCCGCGGGCGAACAAACACCACGCAAGCGTGGAGGTCGCCCCTACCGGGCCTTTTAGGCATCCTTCCTTATGAGAACCAGCCCTTGCCAAGAGTTTTTTTCTTACATCTCCTCCGCGTTGACGAATACACGCTCGCGGATGCCGTCGCAATAGGAGCAGGTGGTGCATTCCTTGTTGCAGGCGGTGGTGCGCTCAAACCAGTCGTCGGGGAAGCGGTCGTTGTCAATAACGTAGGGAGCAAAGGTGGGACCGTGGCCGGGCTCAAAGAGGTCGGCCAGGTTCCCGTTGTAGCGACCTCTGGCATAGGCGTCGATCACCATGGCGGGCAGGGAATGCATCCGCGTGGCAAGCTTTACCCCGTCCACCAGGTCGGCGTAATGGTGCAGATCCTCCGGGCGGATCCAGGTGTTTTGCAAAAAGGCGGTCCAATGCTTGGGCTCGGCCAGGTAAGCGCGGCAGGCCGAGGCACCCGCCCAGGGCAGATTGGCCTTGGTCATAATGCCGGCCTCATGGGCCACGGCGTTGTCGTGAAAGCTCTGCATGGAGCAGCTTCGCAGGCATCCGCTGTTGGCCAGGATCGTGATGCCCTTGCCGTTCCCGTGCAGGTATTCCGAAACGCGGGCGAGAGATTCGAGATCGCGGTTGATGTCCCGGAACACGCAGAAGGAATCAAAGAGATGCTCCAGATATTGAATGCCCTTGATCGTGGAGATCCGCATATTCACCGACGCGCGGACGTCGATCTTCGGGTCAAAGCGATGCACGATCTCGGCGGTCACGGGGGAGGCGGTGGTAACCACCTGCGGGGGGCAGTTCTTTTCGTACAGGTATTCCAGGATCGAAACCACGTGACGCTCATGGGCAAGGCTCATGGCGTCGTCGCCGTTGCAGGCGGCGTTAAAGAGCAGATCCAGCTTTACTCCCATCCCCGCAATGGCGTGGATCTCCTCCATCAGCCGCTCAATGGCGGCATGATCCGCGTAGCCGGTCTCCAGCCCCAAGGGACTGCGTCCGCTGGCCACCCCGGGAAAGGCGAAATAGACCTCGGAGATCGACTCCCGATAGCGGGAAACGATCTGGGGGAAGGTGGGACGCCCCTCCTCGGTCATGGTGTAGCCTACGCAAAGGGGAATGCCGTGGGAGGCCTTCTTTTCGGGATCAATCGGCCTCATGGTCGCTGTTTCCTTCCTTTTTGTCGGTGTCCAGGAAGCGGACGTTGCCTTCCTCACTCCAGTCCACCTGCCAGGGGCGGCGACGGCGGAAGGGCTCCTTGAACTGATTTTTGAGAACTCCGCGGGATTCCAGGCTGATCATGCAGGCGCGGGTGCAGCCGCGGGCTCCGCAAACGGCCTGGCCGCTGTTATAAAGCTTTTTGGGACGGCGAAAGAAGGGGGTATGGGAGGCGCGCTTGATGTCATCGCGTCCCTCAATGTAGTCCGAGGTCTCGCCGGGGGCAACGCGCTGACCACCGCTGAAGTAGTCGTTGCACTTGGCCACGTCAATATCGCCCCATTCCACCTCGTGGCCCGCCAGGGTCACCTTTACGGTCTTGGTGGGGCTGATGCAGCCGCCGGGGCACTCCCGTACGCAGGCCATACACTTATTGCAGAGCTTGGGACCGTCGTAAATGGGATCGGGCTCCAGCTCCATCTCGGTCAGCACCACGCCAATGCGGACGCGGGGACCAAACTCGGGGGTCAGGAGCATTTTGCTGTATCCAATCTCTCCCAGACCTGCCAGGTAGGCGGCAATGCGGAGGTGGATCATAATGTCGGGCTGGGGATAGCCCTCTCTTACGGGAACGCTGAAGTTCTTCTTCAGTCTTCCGTCGTTGTGAATGCCTCGCCAGTCGCTCTGGTGACCAATGGGAATGGCCTCGTAGCCCTCGTCCTCAATGTGGCGGCAGAGGTTGATCACGGTCATGGGAATGTAGTTGTAGGTCAGACCGCCGTAGCCCATGGCAGAGTAGTTGCTGAAGAAGGTGCCTTCCTCAATGCCGCGCAGAGAGCCGCGCATGACGCGGAAGGCCATTACGATCATGCTTTTGGCCTCGGGCATGATGTAGCGGGGATCCATTTGCTTGGGCGCGCCCTCAAAGCGATCCATGGAGGCAATACCTACCAGGTCGGCGCCAAGGCTTTTGGCAAGGGCTTTGATCTCGTCTTTGGTCATGTCATTCACCTCGTTTTTGATTTGGTGATTCCATTATAGCAGAGAGGCTTTGAATTTGCAATTCAAAATCCGATCATGTTTTTATAATTTTCGCTTGTTTTTCTTGATTTTTTTCTGTTTTTGGGGTACAATGTTTATAGAAATTGATTTTTGAGGAGGAGAGACGGTGGAAACGGGAGATTGGAGTGTGACCAAGGTGGCCTTTGCCTATGCCAGAACCTATCGGCAGGGGCAGGTCCTTCGCGTTCAGCGGCGGCATTATTTTGGTTTGACGTTGGTGCTGTCGGGCTCTTTGCGGATCCTTTTGGAGGATCGGGAGGTGACGGCTGACGCGGGAGAGATCCTGCTGCAACGTGCGGGGGATAGCTATCTTCTGGAGGCGACCGCAGAGGAGGGGGCCGAGTATCTGGTGATCTCCTACGACGCCGCGCCAAGGGAGAGCCTGCTGGCCTACCTGCCCGTGCGGAGGTTCGTGCCCGAGCGACCCAACCGCTACCGGGAGCTTTTTTTCAAGGCGGTGCAGGTCAGCGAGGAGCGGGGCGTTTGCGCCGATTCCTATCTGCGCGCCCTGGTGCAGGAGCTGCTTTGCAGGATCATTCGGGAGCAAAGCGCGCAAGCCCCGCGGGAGGCTGCCGATCCCGTCACGGCGGCGCGGTGGTTTGTGGAAAAGCATTTCGCTAGTCCGCTCTCCGTGGGGCAGATCGCCGCAGCGGTGGGACTCTCGGAATCCCATTTGCGAAGTCTGTTCCGAAGAGCCCGGGGAGAGCCCCCGGTGCGGTATCTCAATCGGGTCCGCGTTGAGCGGGCAAAGGAGATGCTGACCAGCGGACAGTTTTCCATGGAGGAGATCGCCGTGGCCTGCGGGTTTCAAAACGAGTACTATTTCAGTCGCGTGTTCAAGGAATTTACAGGGGTTCCTCCGGGACGCTATTGACCCATCCTTGGGGGAGGGGAACTCCCCCGGTTCGCCTTTTTGGTGCAAATGAAAAAAAGATTTCGCAAAAAGGAAAAAATTTTATTTGTTTTTTTTCGTGGATTCTCGCAGTTTTTCTTGACAATAGGGCAAAAAAAGTTTATAATAGTAAGGTAAATTGGTGGGCGCAGACCGTCGGCCCGCGTTGCGGGGCGGCAGTAGCGTTCAGAAAGGATTTTATATGGATAAGAATGAACGTAGAGTAGGTACCGTATCCAGAGGCATTCGTTGCCCCATCATCCGCGAGGGAGACGATCTGGCGCAGATCGTGACCGACAGCGTGGTGGAAGCCGCGCAGATCGAGGGCTTTGAGCTCCGTGACCGCGACGTCATCTCCATCACCGAGTCCATCGTGGCAAGAGCCCAGGGCAACTATGCCAGCGTGGATGCCATTGCCGAGGACGTAAAGAATAAGCTGGGCGGTGAGACGGTTGGAGTTCTGTTCCCCATCTTTTCGCGTAACCGTTTTGCCATCTGCCTGCGCGGTATTGCCAAGGGCGCAAAGAAGATCGTTTTGATGCTGAGCTATCCCTCCGACGAGGTGGGCAACTCCATGATCACCCTGGATCAGATCGACGAGGCCGGTGTCAATCCTTACAGCGACGTGCTGACCCTGGAGCGCTACCGTGAACTGTTTGGCTCCCATACCACCCTGGAGTTTACCGGCGTGGACTACGTTGATTATTACGCAGACCTCATCCGCTCCTGCGGAGCCGAGGTGGAGATCGTGTTTGCCAACCAGGCAAAGGCGATCCTGGATTATACCGATTGCGTGCTGACCTGCGACATTCACACCCGCGCGCGCACCAAGCGCATCCTAAAGGCTGCGGGTGCCAAGGTGGTTTGCGGTCTGGACGATATTCTCACCGCTCCCGTGAACGGCAGTGGCTGTAACGAGAAGTACGGCCTGCTGGGCTCCAATAAGTCCACCGAGGATAGCGTAAAGCTCTTCCCTCGGGAGTGCCGCGACCTGGTACTGGATATTCAAAAGCGTGTTCTTGACCGCACCGGCAAGCACGTGGAGGTTATGGTTTACGGCGACGGTGCCTTTAAGGATCCCAAGGGCAAGATCTGGGAGCTGGCCGACCCGGTGGTTTCTCCCGCTTATACCGACGGCCTGGTGGGTACCCCCAACGAGCTCAAGCTGAAGTACCTGGCCGATAACGATTATAAGGATCTCTCCGGCGAGGCTCTCAAGGAAGCCATTTCGGCCAGCATCCGCGCCAAGAGCGGAAGCCTGGTGGGCAACATGGCGGCACAGGGAACCACTCCCCGTCAGCTCACCGACCTGATCGGATCTCTTTGCGACCTGACCTCGGGTTCGGGCGATAAGGGAACCCCCGTGGTTCTGGTGCAGGGCTATTTCGATAACTATACCAACTAATTGCACCAAGTAATAGGATTTGGAGGAAAAACCAATGAACGAGAATATGCGTCCCGAATCCATGGAGCGGATCACAACTCCCACCCTGGCCGAGACTTTTATTGAGGAACAGATCGCGGAGGTTCGCGCCCAGGTAGGCAACAAAAAGGTGCTGCTGGCCCTGTCCGGCGGCGTGGATTCCTCGGTGGTTGCCGCCCTGCTCATCAAGGCCATTGGCAAGCAGCTGGTCTGCGTACACGTCAACCACGGCCTGATGCGTAAAAATGAGTCCGAGAACGTGATCGAGGTCTTCCGCAATCAGCTGGATGCCAACCTGATCTACGTGGACGCCACCGACCGCTTTTTGAATCTTTTGGAGGGCGTTGCCGATCCCGAGAAGAAGAGAAAGATCATTGGTGCCGAGTTTATCAACGTGTTTGCCGAGGAGGCGCGCAAGCTGGAGGAGGTTTCCTTCCTGGCGCAGGGCACCATTTATCCCGATATTTTGGAAAGCATTAAGCAGGGCGAGGGCAAAAAGGCCGTCAAGTCCCACCACAACGTGGGCGGTCTTCCCGATGACCTGGCCGAGAAATTTGCTCTGGTCGAGCCCATTAAGTTCCTGTATAAGGACGAGGTCCGCGTGGTTGGACGTGCCCTGGGTCTGCCCTCCGAGATGGTAGACCGTCAGCCCTTCCCGGGTCCCGGACTGGGCGTGCGTTGCCTGGGTGCCATCACCCGTGACCGTTTGCACGCGCTGCGCGAGGCCGACGCCATTCTCCGTGAGGAGTTTGACAACTGCGGCCTGGCCAAGACCGTGTGGCAGTATTTTGTTTCGATTCCCGACATCAAGAGCGTTGGCGTACGCGACGACAGCCGTTACGAGGGCTGGCCGGCCATCATCCGCGCCGTAAACACCAAGGACGCCATCACCGCTACCATCGAGGAGATCCCCTACGCGGTTCTCCATAAGATCACCCAGCGCATCACCTCCGAGGTAGAGGGCATCAACCGCGTGCTGTACGACCTGACGCCGAAGCCCACGGGAACGATTGAATGGGAATAATGATAAAAATACCCGAAACCCCTTATATATCAAGGGGTTTCGGGTTTTCTTTTTTGTCAAGCGTACTACAATCGTACTAAATCGTAAAAGCTGACAGAAGATTAGCTATTTCGTCCTGCTTCTGCGGATAGAGGTGGGAATAGGTGTTCAGCGTTGTTTGAACATCTTCGTGCCCAAGTCTTTCGCTGATTGCCTTAATGGGTACGTTCTTTTCTACCAACAAACTTGCGTGACTATGGCGTAAATCGTGTATACGAATTCTTTTCACACCCGACTTTTCACAATACTTTGTCATCCAACGGTGCAAATTACCTTTGGTATATGAAAAGAGTCTGTACTTTGGCTTGTAGGCGTACAAATGCGTTGAATATTCTTTAACCTTGTTCATAATATCGGGAGGCAAAGACACAACGCGATTGCTCTTTTTAGTCTTTGGGGGCTGAATAATGTCCTTTCCCTTTACCCTCGCATAAGTCTTGGTAATGGAAACCGTATTTTTATCAAAGTCGAAATCATTCAACGTCAAGGCAAGTAGTTCACCCTCGCGAATACCGCTGAAGAAAAAGAGATTGAAAATGGTATTTACCGTCATATCGTCCTCGGTGGTCTTGATAAAGGTTTGAAATTCATTAACCGTCCAAAACTGCATATTCTCGGCTTGCTTCTTGCCCATTGATTTCTTGGCAGGGTTTTTCGGCAGATTATAATACTCAACGGCATAGTTCATAATTGCCGACATCTGATTATGTATAACCTTGAGATATGTTTGCTCATAGTGGTTTTCATCGTTGATGAGGAGTGTTTGCCACTCTCTGACCTTGAGAGAGTCAATCTTGGAAATGGGTAAATCCTTAAAATAGGGCAATATTTTTGTTTCAATCATATGCTTCTTTGTGCCCATTGTGGTTTCCTTCAAACGAGCTTGACAATCAAGCATATATCTTTCAATCAAATTGCCGAAAGTAATATCGGGAGAGCCTGCGTGTTTATTGAGGAAATCACGTTCAAATGCCAAGGCTTCACCCCTTGTCTTAAAGCCCTCTTTCTTCTTTTGCTTACGCTCACCGTTCCAATCGGTATAATAAAATTTTGTGTACCAAGTTCCCTTGGCGGTTTTCTTGACAGACATAATTCTGTGTCCTTTCTTTTAAGTAAATATTTGATGTTTGCACATCTGTTAGTATTTTAGTGGCGTAAGAAATACACGCTCACGATTTTCTCACACGTCTCAAATTTCTCACACGTCTCAAATTTCTCACACGTCTCAAATTTCTCAACGTGTTATTTGCGTAAATACGAGTCTATGACCACGGAAATTCTATTATGACCAAGGCTCTGCGAGATTTCTGCACAGATTCTGGGGTTATAGCCGCAAACGGTGTCGGACTTATAGCGTGAGACAGCACGTTCGTAAAGCTCTCGATTTACGAAAATATCCCTATGACCATTATAAATATCTCGTCCATCATCTTTTGCCGCTTTCATTTCTTGGTACAACTCTTGGGCATACAAACCACGCTGAAAATGAGGGTTACAGGAACTGTCACAAGAGTCAATAAGCCTACAATTTGCACCCAATGCCGCGATACGTCCGTCCACGTAAGCGGTCATTTTTGCTTGTTCGGACGGCAATAGGAATGCGTTTCTACACCTGCCTCCCTTTTCCCGAAATTCAAAACCTATAACAGTTCCGTGTTCGTCACGGATAGCTTTATCAGCCGTCGTCGTGAGGATAGACGAACGACGGCAGCCAGTAGAATAGGCAAACCACAAAGCCGCTTGATTGCGGTCTAAATGTGCCGTACTATTTGCCGTTAAAATGCCACGGTTATGTACGATCTTATCTGCAGTACGTTTCGCAAAGCCAAATTGACTTGGGGTGTAATTTGAGCCTAAAACCTTGTTAATGGCACTCAAATCTTTTGAAATGGTATGCCCCGACAAGTTCCGTCTGCTTTGTAGAAAGCCCTCGACTACCTTTTCGTCAATTTGGTCTATGCTCCGTATGTTCTGCGTTTTGCAATATTCACCGAACGTATTCAAACTTTTTCTGTAGGTGTCAGCACACGAAACCGAATGCACCCCCTCACTTCTTGATGGGTTATAATTGGGCGTTCCTTTGGTTTCCTTTTGCTTTTTCTGCCTAATGCGTAAAAGCTCGTTCAATCGGCGGTTTAATTGCATTTTGATGTTTTCTTTGTTGCGTGACATTTTCGTTCTCCTTGGTGTTAAGACTATAACCACTTTTCGCATTACGCAGGAAAGTAGCAACCTTTTTGTAGGATTTTTCTTTGTGAAAAATCCCTTTGTTTGTGTGAAGAAGCGTTACGCGCTTCACGCGTACCGTTTCTTCACATTTTTGCAATGTTACTTTTTAGAAGCCACAAAAAACGGCTTCTAAAAACTCTCTTTGCTTTGTAAATCCTTGCTTTTTTCACACCATACGTTATTCTACCCCTTTCAAAAAATCTGCGGATTTCCGCTATATATCATTACTGTAGTAAAAAACGCAGAGCCTTAAAACTAAAGCTCTGCGTTTTATCATTATGCAACGGAAAAACCACGGCTCGCTGTGAGCCGTGGTTAACTGTATTGTTTGAATTATCTTATGGTAATGTCGCCATCGGTGCATTTGACGGTACAACCGCTAACATCGTAATTCCACGTCGTATCTTTTACGATGTTTTCCCACTCTGTTTTTGTTCCTTTGAATTCGATAGTTTTCAACTTTATACAGCCGCTAAATAAATCAGACGGAAATTCAGTAATACCATTTCCCATCGTTATTGAGGAGAGACCATTGCAATATTCAAAGGCTCCTTCTCCGACACCTGTTACCGAATCTGGCAAGCATATATTTGTAATATTGCTACACATATTGAAAGCGTTGTCTTTAATACAAGTTACACTTTCGGGGATTTCAATACTTTCAAGTGCAAAACACATTGAAAAGAGGGAGCTTTCAATTGTTGTTAAAGAATTCGAAAGCTTAACGTTTTTGAGCGATCCGCAGTTACTAAAGGCAGAGTGTCCCAACGACACGACGCTATCAGGAATAGATATACTTACAAGAGAGGAACAGTTATAAAAAGCAGAGTCTTCAATAGTTGTCAATCCTTCGGGAAGCGTGATTGTTGACAAAGAACTACAACCATAAAAAGCACCATCTCCAATTGTTTTTACACTATTAGGAATGGTGACAAACTCCAAAGCGGGGCAACCGTCAAACCTTCCAATTTTGGTTAATCCATTGGGTAACGTAACGCTCTTTAAGGATGAGCATTCTCTAAACACCATATTCATATACTTTACGCTGTCGGGAATTACAACTTCTGTAATCTGATTGCATCCCCAAAATGCCCACTCTGCTATACCAATCGTATTTTCACGAATCGCAACATTGGCAACATTTGTGTCGCATTCGAGCAACCACTTACCTATATAGGTAACACCGTCCTGTGTTTCAACAGCGTTAGGACAATTTTTGAAGCTATTATGACTAATGTCGGTCACGCTCTCCGGAATCGTTACTTTTGTGATCCAAGTGCAATTTTCAAAAGCATACGCAGCAATACTCGTTACAGGCAGATTGTTATATTCTGCAGGGATAATCACTTCACTATCTTTGCAAGTGCCTACGCTGGAGAGGTAGTAGGACGAGTTATCGTTATGCAATTCGAAATAAAGACCTTGGCTATAGGTAGCTTCGCTATTGCCGTCGGTAGTGTCCTCGCCATCGGTGGTTTCGTTGCCGTCGGTAGTGCCCTCGCCATCGGTGGTTTCGTTGCCGTCGGTGGTAGAATCACCGTTGGAGTTGGGCTGTGATTGTTCAGGGGCGTTGCTGGGTGGATTGCCATTGTTGCCGCAGCTTACAAATGCGGTTGTCAACAATACCAATGTAAGCAAAAGAGTAAGCAGTTTTTTCATAAAATCCTTCTTTCCTTTGATGTACTCAATATTACGCCCCATAATTGATGATTTTTACAAGGCGTAAAGCGTACATCAAATATTGTAATTGATGGTTATCGTACATAAGAGTATACCACAAATTTATGAATAATTCAAGGCGTTTTGACAATTTTGTGCGGTTAAACATATAAAACAGATCATTGATTATTTTTATATGCTCTTTTTTCGCCATCAATAGAAACAGCCCCACCGCGCTCAACGCGGTGGGGCATTCCTATATTGTGTTAGCAGAAAGGAAAGGAAAAGAAATGGCCAAACAAAAAAGAAAGACAGGAAAAAGGAAACACAATATAGTAATTCACCAATCACATTCTTTACCTTGCGATAATGAATCTTTCTATACTATAGTTGAATCATTATCACGATATAACAGTTTTTCAAAAAATTACGGTTCTTTGCCATCGGTGCGATAAATCCATTCGTCAGTATCCGTTATGTTACTTTCGGGGGCTTTAAGGAAATCAACGTCCTTGAACTGTTCATATTCTTCTGCGACCTCCAACTTTTCGGCAAGATGATCGGCGGCTCTCCAAAGAACATCACGCTCAATTCTTTTAGGTGCGTTCTCTTGTCTTTTGAGAAGATAGGTAGCGTTCGGCAATCTGTAAAGGAGTGTATCTTCACCGTTGCAATCGTGATAGTAAACCTTGATTTGTGCCTTATCAACCTTTATAACCGTATTGATACGGCGGTTTAACTGTTCACGAGCTGACGAGCCGTTATAATCCTTGTCCATTTCGTCATTATCGGTACACTTGCGATACCACTCGTAAAGCGGAACGTAAGAGGTAATTATAATCATCTTGCCCACAAACGTCTTATTGCTATAACGCGATTGAATGGCTGTCGATACGTGAGGGTCGATAATCTTCAAGAAATCGCTATACTTGAAGATAGACGAACGACCGTCATCAATGATTAAAACGTCCTCGTTATCATAGCCCTCCATAATGTCATTGGAAGAGCCCGAAACATAATATGTAAGCCCCTGCGACTCCGCGAGTGAAACCGCATAGGCAGACTTGCCTGATCCTGCCGAGCCCTCAATAAAGATGGTTTGAATATCGCGTGTCTTGGCTTTTTCCGCAAACAACGTCTTTTGAATCTTGAAAAACTCGTTGATCTTTGAAGCGTATTTCTTATGCAACGGTAAATATTTCTCTCTTTCGTTATCCAACATCAAAAGATATTGCTTACGACTCAAGCCGTCCAAAATCATTTGTAAAAGCTCAGTCAAGGCGTTATCTTCCTTCTTTTTAGGGTCTTCGTATTCGCTTTCCAAGTAAAACTTGAGCGTTGCAGGGTCAATATTGGTAACGATTTCCGACACCTCGTGAGGTGTCTTTTTCTTATTGTTCTTGTGGATAAGGTATTGAACCATACAGTTCCAATACCTACCGACTTGAATCATACCGAACGGAAAATCTTTTTTTAGCACCTTAAAGCTAAACGATGAATCGGTAACGTAACGCATACAGATGTGGTAATGGGGTTGTTCGATTTCCCCGAACTCGTTAACGTCGTTTTCGTGCAAGATATAACAGAATTCAATGCATTTATATCTTTTGAGGAACTTTTTAATATATTCCTCGGTGTAGGTGAAAGTGTTTCCGTATAGCTTTTTCATTTCGGTATCTTTTACCTCGTTTGTAACTGTTAATCGCATAAACACTACACGCATACGGTCTTTGAGCTTGTCGCACTGTGTTTTGTTCTGCAGGTCGATATCCTGCGGTTTAGTTCTCTTTGCCATAAGAAAATACCTCCGTATTTCTAAAAATTTAACGTCTGGCAAATCGAAAGAAACCTATAAATTCAATATTCAAATATGATAAATAAGATAATCTCTTTTATTGAGTTACCTATTGATATATCAAGTGTCTTTCTGACACGTGATACATCGTGCGGCGGGAATGATAATCCGCCGCACGATGTTCTTAAGCCTTGTTGTATAAGGCTTTTTTGAGAGCTTTGGATTATATGACACTTGACACACGGATTTCGAGATATTGAAGTTTCAGCGTCCTTCGTTTGACGTCTGAAATTATTTTAGTGGCGTCAAAAATCAACGGTAATGATATTCTCACACGTCTCAAATTTCTCATACGTCTCAAATTTCTCATTTTTCTAATTATTTTACGAAAGTCATGAAGGAGATTGGATATTCCACTCTATAATAGAACCAGAGTGCAATTTACCTCTACATAGAATAAAAAATATTGATGAAAGATGAAATAAGAAAGGATTTTTATAAATATGAATAAGAATAATGAAACACCAAAAATGGAATTTTACAATGCAAAAGACGTCGCACAAATCGTATCTTGTTCACGTGCAACTGCGTATAGAACGATAGACATACTCAACCGAGAGCTTGAGGAAAAAGGATGCTTCACGTTTAGCGGTAAGGTGTCCAAGAAGTATTTTCACGAAAGAATGTACATATAAACATCAAAAAGGAAGTTGGCGCGACGCGCCTGCTTCCTTTTTTCTCTTTTTGCGTGTAGTTTATGTTGACAAAATCGCTGTAAAATGGTATAATAGTGACGGTTAATAAAGGTTCGTTTCACGCATTAGTCTCTCAACCTATGCGTACTAAAATCGTACTAATAATTTTGAGACACGAGAGATTACAGAGACGAAAAACCCCAAAATGAGACCAAAAAGCACAAAAAAACACGGGTGATTAAATCCGTGCCAAAGAGTGGGAATGATTCAGAGGTAGAAAAAGCCTGTAAAATCGAGGTTTTTGAGGATTAGAGCCTTTCGTGGCAACGAAATGGCAATCTTTTCAATAGAATACACAACTGGCTTATAACTGCCCGGAATCCTTTGAAAGAAGGGCTCCGGGCAGTCATGCATTTTTTTGCGCTACTGAATCTGAGTTCTACAGGAGTTGAAAGTTATGAAAATTAATGATATGCAAAAACAGAGATCCGAATGGAAGAGAAAAGGGTGGTCCATCCCTGAACTGAGAGGTGGAAAACAAGAATGGTTCAATATCGTTGTTGAATTGGTTCAACAAATTGGAACTGCGTCTATTACTGATGTTAGTGCTTTTCCGATTCTGAATTCAGTTGATACGGCTTATCCGTGGCGCGCCTATGCTCCTTTTCTACAAGGCGTTGGGTTGGTAAGCAATCGTTCTGGCGTTTTAAGTCTGAACGATGTTGGTGATACTTTCTTGAAATCCCCGTCTCGAAGGTTTTTAGCGAATCTTTTGCATGATAGATACAGACTTGTCGGAGAGGTTTTAGATTTACTCTCGCATGAATCAAAAACTGTAGAAGATGTAGATAAGGAATTATGCCGAGATTTTTGTTTAGATTGGACAAATCTAAGTAATACGCGCCGCAGAATGGATTGGTTAGAAGTTCTTGGCCTGATAGAGAGTGTAGGCAATAGAAAGTGGGGGTTAACAGAAGACGGAAAAAAAGCAATCGATGAGTGGATTGTTTTATCACCGGATGCTGTTAATTTCGAACTAGATTACAATGAAGAAATCACTATTGCGCCTCCTCCTGCAGAAATAAAAGAGCTTCTAGTAAGATTAGGCTCTGATCCAATCATGCATAACAAACGGAACACCTATAATATTTGGGTGCCAAGTCCGAACAGAATCGAGAACCTACGAACAATAATCCAATTTGCGTTTGAAAAAGTTTCTCGTTCAGACTTGTTTAAGTTTATCGAAGATGAGTTTAATTTGAAAAACAGTAGTGTTGAATCAATGATGCCCTTTCTAAAAGCTGATGGATTAATAGAAGAGGTTGGTCGTAATGTATATGTTGCAACATCGGCAGCAAAAGCCTGGTGTGACACTGGAAATGATTTAGATTTTATCAGAATCATCCATTCTCATAAACGATTTGTTGGTGAAATGGTTGCTTTTTCAGAAAAAGTAGTTACCAGAAATGAAATCTATGCGCAGGCTAAACAGTATGGAATCAATACAGAAAAGGCCAGATGGATAATGGGATTTCTCCTTGAAGCTGGGCTTTTGGAAGAAACGCAGTATCTACATGTAAAAGCCACTCAGCTGGGGAAAAAATTTATATCCGAATTGCCGTTGGCAGAACCTATTCCCGATGATATAACTCCCGGTTCTGTTTCATTTGCAGAAACAACCTCTGTTTCCGTGGTTTCTAAAGAACCGGACATTTTTGATTTGTTGAGTACTTCAGCACGAAATCCCGTGGCAGATGGAAAACAGTCTGGAGTTGCGTTTGAAGAAGCAATAGCTGCAGTTTTTGACTATATGGGGTTTGAAGCAAAGCGAATTGGTGGTTCCGGAAATACTGATGTTGTTGTTCGTTGGAAAGATTCGGAAGGGAAAATAAACACAGCAGTAGTCGACGGTAAATCCAAGTCAAATGGAATTGTTTCACATGGCGATGTGAGTGATGTGGCAATAGAAACTCACAAAGAAAAAAATGCAGCTGAGTATGTGGCAATAATTGGACCGGGGTTTGGAGGAGATACACTTAAGAATCATGCGCGCAAAAAAGGCTTTGCATTAATCACTGACGAGGAATTAAGAGATACTGCGCAGCGTGCTCGAAAACTCGGTCTTTCCTTAACAGAAATCGCAACACTTTTTAAAGTTCCAAACGGAATGGTACAATTAGATGAGTTGATTGCAACCAGAAAACGAGAACAAGACATAATTACCCTTGTTGTTTCTACATTTAAGCAAGAGCAAGATGCCATGGATAGTCTTTCTGCAAGAGATTTGTACTTCCTTTTGCGTAGAACTGAGTTATCGCCTTCGCTTGAAGAGTTGATTAATGCTTTTAGCACACTATCAAAAGAAGAGATTGGAATTCTATCACAAGTTAAAAAAGCATCCTCTGTTGAAAACACCACCTATGCAATTCAAGGTGAAAAGCATTGTGTCAACAGATTACGAGCATTGGCAGATGCAATTGAAAAGGGATTTTGATCAATCTTTTATTACCATGCGGCAACACTATGGCAACAAAAAATCAGATAGTCCTTGCCGTCTAAATGATTGAAATAATCCTAAGACCTTGAGCTAAATCCCATAAGCAAATCTGTTTACGATTTGTTTTTCAGGAGCGAGTGAAAAAAACTTCCCGTGGCCTGCCCCTTTTGGGGCGGGCCACTTTTTTCGACCCTTTTCGAAGAAATTCTTTCGGAACGGCTTGTAATTGTTGGGCTTTTATGCTATAATGATTCCATTGTGGGATGGCTTGCGGGGATTTCTCGCGGGCGTCCGCGATTCCCGGAGGGAATCTGCCCGTTGGTGGCTTGAGATCAAAGGATCCCGGGCCGCCTTTTCCCTAACCGATCCGGGAAAGCCCCGGCGCGGGAGGTTTTTTAAGCAAAAGGAGAAGTTGTATGGATCGATTTTTTAAACTGAAGGAACGGAACACCTCGGTCAGAACCGAACTGATTGCCGGCATGACCACGTTCTTCTCGATGGTTTACATACTTATGGTCAATGCCAATATGTTCGCCGATCCCTTTGGCGACGGCTCCAATCCCCTTGGGGTTTCCTATGGAGCAATCTATATCGCCACGGCCATCTCCGCGGTGGTGGGTACCATTTTGGCGGGTCTTTTGGCCAATCTCCCTCTGGCTCAGGCCAGCGGTATGGGACTGAACGCCTTTTTCGTTTATACCGTGTGCATCGGCTTTGGGCTTTCCTATGCCAACGCCCTGGTGCTGATCCTTCTGGAGGGTCTGGTGTTCATCTTCCTCACAGTCACCGGCCTGCGGAAAAAGATCTTTGAGTCGCTTCCCGATGCGGTGCGAAAGGCCATTCCTCCCGGAATTGGTCTGTTCATTGCGCTCCTGGGGTTGCAGAACGCGGGGATCGTGGTGCCCAGCCCCTCCACCTGCGTGGATCTGGGCTCCTTCAACCTCCTCACCCAGGATTGGGGACAGATCATGCCCATGGTCGTTACCTTTTTTACCTTTCTTGCCATCGTTATCATGAGCCACAAGGGTGTCCGCGGTTCGGTTCTCATCGGAATTTTGGGAGGCATGGGTCTTTACTACCTGCTGGGTCTGACCGTAGAGGGCTTTTACGCGCAGATGGAGATCACGGTGGTCAGCCCCTTTGCCGCCTTTGGCGAGTTTTTTGATCAATCCTTCCTGCAGGTCTTTCTCAACGGATTTGACTTTTCGGCCTACACCGCGGCGCACGGGAACGCCAATCTGGTTTTGACCATTGCCACCACGGCCTTGGCCTTTTGCATGGTGGATATGTTTGATACCCTGGGCACGCTCTACGCCGCCTGTGAGAGAGCCGGCCTGATGGACGAGCACGGCGAGCCCCTGAACATGAATCGGGGAATGCTTTCGGATGCCATTGCTACCACCACCGGAGCCATTTGCGGCACCTCCACGGTGACCACCTTCAGTGAGGTGAACGCAGGCGTGGCCGCAGGAGGACGCACGGGCCTGACCTCGGTATTTTGCGGAATCTTCTTCTTTATTGCCATGTTCTTAAGTCCCATCGCGCAGCTCATTCCCGGGTGCGCCACGGCAGCGGCACTGATCTACGTTGGTCTTTTGATGATCTCGTCGGTCATGAACATTGATTGGAACGATTTTAAGATCTCGGTGCCCGCCTTCCTCACCATGGCCGTCATGCCCTTTACCTACAACATTTCCTACGGTATCGCCTTTGGTCTGATCTCCTACATTGTGATCAGCATCTTCTGCGGAGACGGCAAGAAGATCAAGGCCAGCTCCTGGGTGATCGCCGCCCTCTTTGTGGCCATGCTGCTTCTGACCCATTGAGGCGGACAAAATCCACAACCAAACACAATCGGCCCCAAATCTTTTCTTAAAGATTTGGGGCTTTTTTTCAAAAAGGGCTTGACACTATAGTTTACTATAGTGTTATAATGGAGGAAGAGAAGGGAGGCGAGCCGGTGCTTAAAATTGGAGAAATGGCAAGCATTTGCAAGGTCAGCGTGCAGACCCTGCGGTATTATGACCGTTTGGGGCTTCTTTGCGCCGACGTTGTGGACGATTTCAGCGGGTATCGCTATTATCATCCCGATAAGATCGGGGACTATCAAAAAATACGGCATCTGAAGGATCTGGGCTTCTCCCTGGAGGAGATCAAGCGTTTTTTGCAAAGCCCTCAAAGCCTGCAGACAGCCATGTACAGTCAAAAAAAGAATGCCCTGCGGGAGCAGATCCGTATGGATCGGGAGCGGATCCGTCAGATCGATCAGGCGTGTGAGGTTCCCGAGCAAGGGATCCTTTCGCTTACTGCCCAGATCCGTGCCCTGGAGTTTACAGATGACCCCGACGTGGTGGGACGGTGGGACTACTGCGGTGATCTTTCTCCCGACGCTTCCTTTGATGGGGAAGCGGGGCTGCTCCCGGGGGACACACTCCTCAAAACCATCTTTTTCCTCCCCGGCGGAGGTCACGTATGGACCTATTTCTGGACGCGGGGAATCCTCTATTTCGTGTTGGCGGAGCGAAACATCATCGTTCCCAATCGCTACCGAACGGTGACCTTGGGGGACACGGAATACCTTTTGTTGAATTGGATGGTGGACAAATGCTTGACCGAGGATGCCGCGGACTGTACGCGGATCTACCGAAGGGTGGATCGGCGCGCCTATACCGAAAAGGAAACCTTTGTGGCAAAGGACGATCTGGAGCTGCCCTTTGTGCCCGACGATCGGGTGCTGGGCAAATGGGAGGCCTTTGATCTGATCCGGGATCCCGCCGGCTTCTCCCCGCACCCCTCCGTCGGTGGGGGCCGCGGAATGTATACGGGTCTGGAGTTTTTTTCCCGCGGGCAATGCGTCCGCTTTGGTCGCGCGGGCTCCGGTACGCACCCTCAGCCCCTTTCCTACACGGCGGGCGTTCTCCTTAATCCCACCATGGGGGTGGCCGAGCATTACGAGCTCCGCCACGTGGACGGAGAGGACTATTTGATCGTGGAGCACAAAAGCGGGGACTATCTCCATCTTGGTAAGATCTTTTGCTATTACGTATTTCGGAGGAAACAAGTATGAAAATGATCCAACGGTTTGCTTTGCTGATGCTGAGCTTCTGTCTGCTGCTGGGGGCGGTGGCCTGCGCGGTGGAGCCTCCTCCCGCGGCTTCCACCTCTGCCGGTACCACTGCGGAGCCCGATCCCATCGTGCCGGCAAAAGAGGCGTATTACTTCGTTCTTCTCAATTCGGCCTATCTGACGCGGGAGGACGAGGCCGCCATTGGGCAGATTCTGGCTTCTTACGAGGAGCACGACGTTTTTGTTCTGGACGTGAAGGATCTGTCCACGGCAGGGGAGGTCTATACGCTGTTGCAGGAAGAACAAAAGACCAAGACCGGACGGCTGGACGGTATTCAGATCTTTGGTGCCTCCTACATGGTGCCCCCCTTCCTGCTGGAGTACAAGGTACAAATGAGGGACTCCTACGACCTGCAAAAGCCCTTCTTCAGCGACTATTTCTATTCCAATCTTGAGAACGATCCCGCCCTTTTGGAGAACTTCAATCTGGCCGACCATTTTGCCGGAGCCGGGGAGGTCTGTCTCACACCCTCCTGGCGTGTGGCGCGGTTGCCTCTGGGGAGCGGCGAGTTTTCGGCTTACGCAAACAATTATCAGGCTTTTTGGAAGGACTGGGCGGGGGAGCGGTTGCCAGTGGTTGGCTGGAGCTCTTCCATCTTCCGTTGCTACGTTGACCGCCCACCCGTGGACGATTTTGCCACCTTCCTGTCCCGTGCCGAGAGCGAGTGGGGGCTGGTGGATGCGCCACGGCTGTACGCCAACCAAAAGGGGGCCATGGTCACTCCAACCCCGGTGTTGGGAGATTGTAGCCTGGAAACCCTGCGCGCCGAGAACGAGAGAGGAGCGGCGGAGTTCTTCGTTTCGTCCCACGGCTCGAAGAACATGCTCTTTCGCACCTACTTTGACGAGAAGGGGACGGAATCCCGAGAGTCGTTGCTTACCTACGAGGAGATTGCTTCGGTTTTGGGGGCCTCTCCCTACTTTCTGACGCTGCATTCCTGCGAGACCGCCGCGGGTCTGGATTTCCATTTGGTACGTACCGCCCTGAACAACGGGTGCCTCGGTGCCTTTGCCGCCACGTCTGCGATGGCCAATAACGGCATCAGCTGCCGCGTTTCTTTGGAGGAAATGCAGGAGGGGAGCAATTTCTTTTATTTCTATTATTCTTATCTCAAGGCACAAAACGAGGGAAAATCGCGGAGCGAGGCCTTCCTGGTGGCCCAGCAATGCATGGAGGCGGTGTTGATGGAATCCTCCCGGCAGGAGGTTGACTATGCGGCAAACTATCAGTTTGGCTATCACAACCTTTTGGCGCTTGCCAATCTGGGAATTCTGGAGCCCGATGCGGCCGTCCTGCCCGACGCCGTGGTAGACGAGAGTCCCAAGGAGGATCCTTTGGCGGCGCGGGAGGTGCTCTATCTTACCTGCGGCCAGCCGACGGGGGAGGAGATCCGTCTGAGCATTGCGCGGTTGGGCAGTGCCGGAGAGGCTGCTACCGTGTCGGCCATGCGGGTTCAGCCCCTGGATAACGGCTACCTTCGCTTTTCCTTTTCTCTGCGGGCTCCCACCGGTACGCAGGTCTGGATGCTGAATGAAAAGCCCGTCAATGCGATGTATACCAATGGCGGCGGTGTGATGCTTGGGTATGGAGAGCTTCGCATGGTGGTGGATCTTTCGGTGGAGGAGCTGAAAAAGGATCAGGAGCTTTACATCAGCCTGCAAAGCGAGAAGGGCTATGCCGTCTATCAGGTGATCGATCGCGCCAAGCTGAATTCCTTTTTGCAATAAGCGTTGACATTTTCTCCAAGACCTGCTATAATAGGGGTAGTTCATTTGCAGATTGGAAAGGAGAGCTCTCTTATGGCAACCAAGCCCAAGATTACCGGCATCCACCACGTAGCCCTCAAGTGCTGTGGCGTGGAGCATTATGAAAAGACGATTCATTTTTATCACGACCTGTTAGGTCTCCCGGTTCTGCGAAGCTGGGGCAAGGAGGATAAGGCCGCCGTGATGCTGGACACCGGCGCGGGGATCTTAGAGATCTTTGCCAACGGTACCGACCGACTGGGGGCAGGGGCTCTGCGCCACATCGCCCTGGCGGTGGAGGATACCGACGTTTGCGTAGAAACGGTACGTGCCGCTGGCTACGAGATCACCCAGGAGCCCAATGACATCGTTATTCCGTCGAACCCCAGATGTCCCGCCCGCATTGCCTTTTGCATTGGCCCGGTTGGCGAGGAGCTGGAATTCTTCTGCGAGAAATAATGAAAGCGCGAGGCACCTTTGGCAGATTCTCATAAGGATGTTCCCGTCACTCGGTAGGGGCGAACTGCGTTCGCCCGCGGGCGTTCAATGAACGCCCCTACAAACAAATTTTGGCAGGGGGATTGCTTCCTCTGCCGATTTTGTGTTATAATAGTGTGGGTGATGAAATGGATAAGGAAAAAGAATTGCCGAAAAGAAAAGATATACGGTTAAAGAATTATGATTATAGTTCTCCCGGTGCATATTTTGTAACGATCTGTACGGAAAACAGAAAGAATTACTTTTGGAACGGATCGATTGATCCGCAGAAATTTAATTGGCGTTCCGTAGGGGCGAACTGTGTTCGCCCGCAAAATCTGCCATTATCAAATATAGGTAAGATCGTTTTAGACGAATTAGAACGATGGAATCAAACATATCCTGCGGTATCACTATATTCCTATGTGATTATGCCGAATCACCTACATATAATGGTTGTTATTTCTGCCGATGAATACGGGCGACCACAGGTCGCCCCTACGGTGGAACGGATGGTGAAGCAGTTCAAAGGAGCGGTGACAAAAAAGGTTGGTAGACCTATTTGGCAAAAATCATTTATTGAACATGTGATACGAAATAAAGAAGATTACAAAACAAGATCGAATTATATTTATGAAAATCCTATCCGTTGGTATTACGATGAATTATACACAGAAGAATCGGAGGATGGGCCAAGCCCTATGCCTTTGTAATACAAAGGCGAAACGGCGATAAAACGAAACGATAAATAAGAGTTTGACGGAGTGATGTTATGCAACACAAAGGAACGATTACAATAGAAACAAACCGACTACGCTTAAGAGCGTTTGAATTAAGTGACACAGAAGCTGCGTATAGAAATTGGACTTCTGATGAAAGAGTCACGGAGTTTCTTCGTTGGCCTGCGCATTCGGACATCTCAATAACAGAAAAAGTCATACGTGATTGGGTTGAAGAAAGCAAAAAAGCAGATTTTTATCAATGGGCAATCGTATTAAAGGAATTAAATGAACCTATTGGAACAATCAGCGTCGTGGGTAAAAACGATGATTTGAATATTCTGCATATTGGGTATTGCATAGGTAGTAAATGGTGGCACCAAGGTATAACAAGTGAGGCTTTTTCTTCGATCATTCCCTACTTGTTTGATGAAGTTGGAGCAAACAGAATTGAATCTCAACACGATCCTAACAATCCGTATTCCGGAAATGTAATGAGAAAGTGTGGGTTGCTGTACGAGGGAACTTTAAGGCAAGCTGATTATAGCAATAAAGGGATCGTGGATGCTTGTATGTATAGTTTACTAAAAGAAGAGTGGAAAAAGCGGCGAGAGAAATAACTTTTGATTTGTAGAACCGACCAACCCCCGACAGACTCTAAAAATCTGTCGGGGGTCATTATTTGTTTTCTGCGAAGAAATTTTTGTTTCTCCGTAGGGAAGACCTGCGGTCTCCCACGGGCGAACAAATACCACACAAGCGTGGCGGTCACCCCTACCGTGTGTTAGGCAAACATCCTTATAAAAACCTGCCGTTTCGGCGTCGCGTTTTTGATTGCCGCTGGAAGGTTTTCTTTTGTGGTGTCCTTCGTTGATTTTTTTCGCAAACCCATTGCAAAAAACGTCTTTTTGGTGTATGATATAGGTAGTACAATGGAAAGTGTTTGTTTGATAGGAAGGTATTATGATTCCAACGGTTCATTCACCCATGGACGGCGTGACCCTTCGCGTCTGCCGTACCGAAAAATTCAAATCCAATATGCTGTCGGTCTCGGCGGTGCTTCCCATTCAAAAGGATAGCGTTTATAAAACCTCGCTGCTCTTTTCGGTTTTGCGGCGGGGCTCCTGCCGCTATCCTACCCTGGCCGACCTGAACGCGCGGCTGGACTACCTCTACGGTACCGAGATCGCCATTCATAATTTTTATCGCGGGGATAGCCAGATCGTCGGCTTCTCGGCCGAGCTCCTGGGGCCGGAGTACCTTCCCCAAGGAGCCTCCCTTTTGCGCGACGTGCTGGAGGTACTCTGCCAGATCCTCTTTCATCCCCTGTTGGACGGGAACGGCAACCTGACCGAGAAATACGTGGAGAGCGAAAAGAAGCTGCAATGCGACGCCATCCGCGCTCTGAAAAACAATCCCCGAGCCTACGCTACGGCGCGCTGCCGTGAGCTGATCTACCAAGACGAGCCCTGCGGCCTTTCTCCCAACGGACGGGAGGAGGAGGTCATGGCGGTCACCCCCGCCGAGCTGACCCAACATTGGCAGGCACTTTTACAGGGCCTTTCTCTGGATTGCTTCTACGTGGGCAATCAGGAGCCCGCCGAGCTGACCCGCGCTCTGCAAGACACGTTGGGACGGGAGACCTTTGGAGATGCGCGCCAACCCCGGGGACCGCTTTGCCGTGCCTTGGCAAGTCCCAAGGAAACGCCCCTGCGGGCAGAAGAGGAGCTTCCCGTGTCCCAGGGACATCTGATGATGGGCTTTCGTACCAACGCTACCCTTACCGATCCCGGCTTTTCGGCCTGCGTGGTCATGAACGAGCTGCTGGGCGTCTCGCCCATCTCCAAGCTTTTCGTCAACGTGCGGGAAAAGCTGAGTCTTTGCTATTCCTGCGGCTCCAGCTATAACTTTTACAAGGGAACCGTCCTGATTCATTGCGGCCTGGATCCCGTCAACCGCGACCGTGCCGAGGCCGAGATCCTTTCCCAGCTGGCCGCTCTGCAACGGGGGGACTTTACCGCGGAGGAACTGGCGGCGGCCAAGAGCTCCCTGGAGAACTCCTACCGTCAGCTGACCGACAGTCCCGGCGCTATGGAGAGCTTTTATTACGGACGGGCGCTGTTGGGCTCAACGGCTACCATTGATTCCACCCGCGCGGATTTTGCCAAGGTCACGCGCGAGGACGTGATTGCCGCGGCTTGCGGCCTGCGCGCCGATACGGTCTATTTCTTGAAGGGAACCCTGGAGGAAGGAGGCGACGAGGATGAAGACGACGGAGTTTAAATCGGAGCTTTTGCGGGAACGGTATCTTCGGATCGATCATCCCGGCGGCCTTTCGGTCTACGTATTCCCCAAAAAAATGAGCGGCACCTACGCGCTCCTGTCTACTGCCTACGGCTCCATCGACAACGCCTTTTGCATCCACGGAGAGCACGTGGAGGTGCCCGACGGCATTGCCCATTTTTTGGAGCACAAGCTCTTTGAGAACGAGGACGGAAGCGATTCCTTCGGTCGGTTTTCGGCCCTGGGCGCCGACGCCAACGCCTACACCTCCTATCAGCGCACGGCCTATCTGTTCAGCTGTACGGGGAATTTTGAGGCGGCGCTGGAGGAGCTGATCACCTTCGTTACCCATCCCTATTTCACCGAGGCGTCGGTCAAAAAGGAGCAGGGGATCATTGCCGAGGAGATCCGTATGTACGAGGATCATCCCTGGGATCGGGCCCAGCGCAATCTGCTTTGCGCCATGTACCACGCCAATCCGGTGCGAAAGAATATCTGCGGTAGCTACGCGTCGATCCAAAGGATCACCCCGGAGCTGTTGTATCGCTGTCACGAGGTCTTTTATCATCCCTCCAACCTGACCCTGGTGGTGTGCGGTGACGTGACCCCCGAGCAGGTGATGGCGGTGGTGGAGCGGGCTCTGCCTCCCTCCACGCCGGCGCCGCTCCCGGAGCGCATCCTGCCCCAGGAGCCCCCCACGGTGGCCAAGCGGGAGATCCGGTGCTTTATGCAGGTGGCCAAGCCCCTGTTTTACATCGGCGTCAAGGACCCCGTGATTCCCGCCACCCCCGCCGAGCGGTTGCGCCGCGACGCGGCTCTGACCCTGTTGGATGAGATCCTCTTTTCCCGCTCGGGACCCTTTTACAACGAGCTGTTTGAGGAGGGGCTTATTACTCCCGCCTTTTACGGAGGATATTCCTCTACCGATCGCTTTGCTTACCATTGCATCTCGGGAGAGGCCGACGATCCGCATTTGGTGTTGGAGCGGTTTTGGAGCTATCTGGCGCGGATGCAGAGGGAGGGGATCGATCCCATGACCTTTGAGCGTTGCCGCCGTGCCCTGTACGCCGACGAGATCTGCGCTTACGATTCCACCGAGGAGATCGCCAACCGTTTGATCTCCTTCGTGCAGGACGGCAGCGAGATGTTCTCCTATCCCGCGCTGCTGCAAAGCATTACCAAGGAGGAGCTGGAGGAGTATCTGCGTACCGTCTTCCGTGAGGAGTACGTATCTCTTTCCGCCGTATATCCTCTGGAACAAAAGAATGAGGAGGTTATGACCAATGCGTGAGGTTACATTGAATTATGACGTTACGAGCTTGTCGTTCCCGGGATTGGGAATTGACTGGTTTGACGTAAACAAGGTAGCGTTTACCCTGTTTGGCAAGCTCGAGGTGCGCTGGTACGGCATCATCATTACCTGCGGTATCTTTTTCGCCTTTTTGTACGCCATGTGGCGGGGAAAGCGCAACGAGGGCATTATTCCCGACGACGTGATTGACGTGGGACTGTTTACCGTATTTGGCGGTGTGCTGGGTGCCCGTCTTTACTATGTGCTCACCACCCTGGACGTATACGCCTACGATTCCCTTTACGACGTGATCGCCATTTGGGAGGGCGGCCTGGCCATCTACGGCGGCATCATCGGCGGCTGTCTTGGTATTCTTCTGGCCTGCAAGATCAAAAAGATGAAGTGGCGCAAGCTCTTTGACATGATCGCCCCCGGTGTGGTGATCGCCCAGGCTCTGGGACGCTGGGGCAACTTCTTCAACGGCGAGGCCTACGGCTATGCCATTGGAGAAACCACCCGCTTCTATTTCTTCAATAAGGAATACATTCTGAATTCGGGAGAGGGGACCCTGTTCCACGTTTTGCGTATGGGACTGCACGGGCATTCCTGGGCCAGCTACCGGGACTATTACCACCCCACCTTCCTTTATGAAAGCGTTTGGAACGTGATGGGCTTTATTCTGTTGAATCTCCTCTACAAGAGAAAGAAATTTGACGGACAGATCGCTCTGATCTATTTTGCTTGGTACGGCTTTGGCCGTATGTTTATCGAGGGGCTTCGCACCGATAGCCTCTATATTCCCGGAACCACCCTGCGGATATCTCAGTGCATTGGCCTGGTCTGCTTCCTGGCAGGCATCGGCCTGTTGGTGTACTTCCTGCTTCGTGAGCGCACCCGGGAAAGAAAGCTCGCCCTCGCCGCAGAGGGCGTACCCGCCCGGGAGCCCGTGGCTCCCGAGGAGGAATCTGCGGAAGAAACCAATCAACCCGACACGGAGGAACTCGAAGACCATGGCAATTCGAATTGACGGCAAAGCGATCTCGGCGCAGATCCGAGAGGAAATTAAGGAACAGACCGCTGCCTTTGTGGCGGAACGGGGATATACTCCCGGCTTGGCAGTGGTGATCGTGGGAGAGGATCCCGCGTCCCAGGTCTACGTGCGCAACAAGGCACTGGCCTGCGAGCAGGTGGGCTTTTATTCCCAGGTGCACCGCCTGCCTGCCGAAACCACCCAGGCCGAGCTGAACGCTCTGGTGGACGAGCTCAACGCCAACCAACAGATCCACGGCATCCTGGTGCAGCTGCCCCTTCCCAAGCACCTGGACGAGACCGAGGTGCTTCTTCGCATCGATCCCAAAAAGGACGTGGACGCGTTCCACCCTTATAACGTGGGTAAGATCATGATTGGAGACTATGATTTTCTTCCTTGCACCCCTGCGGGCGTTATGGCACTCCTGGAGCGGAGCGGCATTGATCCCGCGGGCAAGAATTGCGTGGTGATCGGACGCTCCAACATCGTTGGCAAGCCCATGGCCATGCTTTTGCTCCACGCCAACGGCACGGTTACGGTCTGCCACAGCCGCACCAAAAACCTGGCCGAGGTGACCCGTGAGGCCGACATTCTGGTGGTGGCCATCGGTCGCGCCGATTTCGTAGGCGCCGATATGGTCAAGCCGGGTGCCGTGGTCATTGACGTGGGAATGAACCGCCGCGCCGACGGCAAGCTGACGGGAGACGTCAATTTTGCCGAGGTCGAGCCCATCGCGTCGGCCATCACCCCGGTGCCGGGCGGCGTTGGCCCCATGACGATTACCATGCTGCTGCAGAATACCCTGACGGCGGCAAAGAAGTAACGCCCCTGTTGCAGGAATCCGAATCCGGAGTGCTTTTTGCCTCCCTCCATCCGCCGAGCCGTGTGCTCGGCGGATTTTTTGTAAATTTAGGAAGCTTCTTTCTCTGTTTCCCGCATTTTGCCGATCTTTTTTCCAAAACCCCCTTTACAAACCGGGGAAAGTGTAGTATAATAGCAGCATCAACGCTTTAGCAAACTAAAGTGATAGAAAGGAAAAACATTATGAAACGCATTTTAACACTTGTACTGGCAGTCCTTCTTCTTGCCTCCATGACCCTCGGATTTTCCTCTTGCGGAAAAAAGAGCGATTGGGAAGCCGTCAAGGAAAAGGGCTACTTCGTATGCGGCATCACCGTGTACGAGCCCATGAACTATTTCGATGAAGACGGCAATCTGGTCGGCTTTGATACCGAGTTCGCTCAGGCCGTTGCCAAGGAGCTGGGTCTGGAGGCAAAATTCCAGGTCATCAGCTGGCCCAATAAGTACATTGAGCTCAACGGCGGTGCCATCGACCTGATCTGGAACGGCTTTACCTACGGTCTGGAGAGCGACGGTGTTTCCCGTACCGAGTACGTAGATTTCACCCACGCATATCTGGAGAACCGTCAGTGCCTGATCACCAAGGCGGACCGTGTTGCCGAGCTGAATACTGCCGAGGCCTTCAAGGGTCTGAAGGGCGTTGCCGAGGGTGGATCCTCGGGTCAGGGTGTTGCCGAGGAGTTGGCAGGTGACGCAAAGAAGATCACTACCTTTACCTCCCAGGCCGCCGCTCTGATGGAGCTGGTTGCCGGAACCGCCGATTTTGCCGTGATCGACTACCAGATGGCAAAGGCCATGGTAGGCGTGGGCGACTATGCGTCCCTGGCCATCAACGAGGCCGTGAAGCCCGAATCCGAGGTTTACGCCATTGGTTGCCGCAAGGGCAGTGACCTGACCGCAAAGATCAACGAGGCCATTGAGAAGCTTTCTCAGGACGGCACGCTGGCCGCGCTGGCCGAGAAGTATGGCCTGACCAACGATCTGATCGCCAATATCGGTAAGAACTAAGCATGGATTTTTGGCAAATCACCGCCAAGCTCTTTGAGGGCTTTGGTGTTACCTGTCTCCTCTTTTTGCTCACCCTGGTCTTTTCGCTCCCTCTGGGACTGATCATTTCCTTTGGCTCCATGTCCAAGTTCAAGCCCCTGTCCTGGCTCTGCCGCACGGTGGTTTGGATCATTCGCGGAACGCCCCTGATGCTTCAGCTGTTCGTGGTATTCTACGTGCCCGGAATGCTCTTTGGTTTGCAGCCCTTTGGCGGCGAGAACGGACGCTTTATTGCGGCGTTGGTGGCCTTTGTCATCAATTACGCCTGCTATTTCTCCGAGATCTACCGAGGCGGCATCGAAGGCACTCCCCGCGGCCAGTACGAGGCGGCGCAGGTGCTGGGGATGACGGCACGGGAAACCTTCTTCACCGTGATTCTGATGCAGGTGGTCAAGCGCATTCTGGCCCCCATGAGCAACGAGGTGATCACTCTGGTAAAGGACACCTCCCTGGCGCGCGTGATCGCGGTGGCCGAGATCTTCTTTATCAATGAGATGGATTTTTTGTCCAAGGGCCTGGTATGGCCGCTGTTCTATATCGCCGTGTTCTTCTTGATCTTTGTGGGCGGATTGACCCTGTTGTTCCGCTACTGCGAGAAGAAGCTGTCCTATTACAAGGTGTGAGGTGACGGCATGGCGTTTTTAGAAGTAAAGCAATTAAAAAAACAGTTTGGCAACACCCGCGTGCTTCATGGCATTGATTTTTCCATGGAGCAGGGTGAGGTGGTTGCCGTGATCGGTGCCTCCGGCGGAGGAAAGACCACCTTTTTGCGGTGTCTGAACTTTTTGGAGATGGCAAACGAGGGAACCATTGATATTGTTGGCGGGTTCCACTTTGACGCCAAGGAAAGCTATACCCCCAAGCAGATCCGCGAGATGCGCCTGCAGCTGGGGCTGGTGTTCCAGTCCTTCAATCTGTTTCCTCAATATACGGCGCTGGAAAACGTTTATCTCCCCTTGCAGCTGCGGACCAAGGAAAGGATCCGCGGCGAGTACCCCTTTGGGCGGGCGCGTCGCGCGGCCATTGCCGCGGCGCTGGAGGAGAACCGCACTCGGGCAAAGCAGCTTTTGACCGGCGTTGGACTTGCCGACAAGATGGAGAACTATCCCTGGCAGCTCTCCGGTGGCCAGCAGCAGCGCGTGGCCATTGCCCGTGCCTTGGCGCAGGAGCCCGCCATTCTTTGCTTTGACGAGCCCACCAGTGCTCTGGATCCCGAGCTGACGGGCGAGGTTCTGCGGGTCATCAAGGGACTCAAGGAGCAGGGAAGGACCATGCTGGTGGTGACCCACGAGATGGAGTTTGCCCGCAACGTGGCCGACCGCGTCCTCTTTTTCGCCGACGGCGTGATCGAGGAGGAGGGGACCCCCGCCGAGCTCTTTACCAATCCCAAGTCCCCCAAGACCGCCGCATTTTTGAAGCATACGGATATTTAAGAAAGAACCCTGCCGCGCTTACATTGGCGCGGCAGGGTTCTTTTTATGCAAAATGGGAGAGGATGAGCTCGGCAACGATCTTCAGACCCACGGGGATGCTGGAAAGAAGAACGCGTTCCTCTCGGGTGTGCTGACCGCTCCCCAGATAGGTGCCCACGCATACGGCGGGAACTCCCAGGGACATGGGAATGTTGCAATCGGTGGAGCCCGATTGGGCTACGCAGGGAAGCCCCGAATACTTTTGGGAGACGCGGGCAACGGTCTCGCTCATGCGAGCCAGGTGCGCCGCATCCACCCCGCCGCCGCAGGGGCGTTCTCCTACGGGGGTTACGGTGATCTCGGCGGTATTCTTTTTTCGCGCCGCGGCGATCTTGGATTCAAAGAATCGGCGCATTTCCTCCAAGCACTTGGCATTATCGGAGCGGTATTCGTAAAGCAGCTTGGCATTTTGAGCAATGGTATTCACCGAGGTTCCGCCCTCAATGGTGCCCACGTTGTAGGTGGTTCGGCTGTTTCCGTACATGGGGACGAGACAGCTGTACAGATCGCACACCAGATCCGCCGCGGCGCGAATGGCGTTGCGGTTGCCAAAGGCTCCAAAGGAGTGTCCCCCCTCGGTGGCAAAGGTGATCTCGTAGCGGTGGGATCCCACGCACTTGTTCACAAAGGCGGTGTATTGCCAGTCAAAGGAATAGACCTCCCGGATCCTGCCGGCGTAGTCCTTCATGATCTGACGGATCCCCTTGAGGTTGCCCAGCCCCTCCTCGCCCGCGTTGGCGGCAAAGAGGATGCCGCAGTCGGGGGTCAGATTCGCCTGCGCTACGTAGCCCGCCACCGTCAATAGCTGGGCCAGGCAGGTGGTGTCATCCCCCACACCGGGGGAATAGAGGTAATCGCCGTCCCGGTGAACCGGCATGGGCTCGGTGTCGGGAAAGACGGTATCGGTGTGGGCCAAAAAGAGGATGATGTCGTCCCGCCCGTCACAGTTCACGGGGTAGAGGGTGTTCAGAGCGTCGTCTACGTAAACGCCTTTGGCGCCCTTGGCGGTCAGCCACTCCTTGCAAAAGGCGGCGCGGGTGGCTTCCTGTCCCGAGGGGGCGGGAATGCGGCAAAGGGATTCGATCAGCTCCAGGGTGGCCTCCTCCTGCTCCTCCAGATAGCGCAGGACGGGGGTGGGAAGGGTGTAGTCCATGGGATCCTCCTTGTTGTAGGTTCTACGTTTATTATACAACAGCTTTGGGGATTTGTAAAGGCTCTTTTGTGCCGCAGGACCTCTTTTTTTCTTTGCCGCATGTAGTTTTGTCAATGATGTGAGACTAAAAAAGTAAAAATAAAAGTAACGAGTTCGGTTAAATGCTTTTGCAGTCGGAAGGAGGGGCGGAGCCCCGAGAGGAGACTGCAAAAGCGTGGCGCGATTCAAGCGCAGGTATTT
>JAFTNJ010000058.1 GCA_017451915.1 Clostridia bacterium | reverse complement strand
TGACGAATTGGAGCTTGATACTCTGGGCGACAGCAAGGCGGCGCTGTTCGTTATCATCAGCGATACCGACAGCACTTTTAACTTTGTTGCCGCCCTTATGTATAGTCAGCTTTTCAACCTTCTTTGTGACAAGGCGGATGATTTCTACGGCGGGCGCTTACCCGTCCACGTCCGTCTGCTGCTGGACGAATTTGCGAATATCGGACAGATACCCGCATTTGACAAGCTGATCGCCACCATCCGGAGCCGTGAAATATCGGCCTCCATCATTCTGCAATCGCAGAGTCAGTTAAAAGCCATTTACAAGGACAGCGCGGATACCATTGTGGGCAACTGCGACAGTACCTTGTTTTTGGGAGGCAAGGAGAAAACGACCCTGAAAGAAATATCGGAGCTGTTGGGCAAAGAGACCATCGACAGCTACAACCGATCCGAAAACAGGGGTACGCAAATCTCCCACGGTCTCAGTTATCAAAAATTAGGAAAGGAGTTGATGACCCAGGACGAACTTGCTGTTATGGACGGAGGCAAGTGTATTTTTATGCTGCGAGGCGTGCGTCCCTTCTTCTCGGACAAATACGACCTCACAAAGCACCCGAACTTCAAATACACAGCCGACGCCGACCCTAAAAATGTCTTTGACATGGAACGGTACATGAAGAAACAGCGCGCCGTGGTAAAGCCTACGGACCGTTTCGATGTGTACGAGATTGACGTAACCACATAAAAACCAAAATCAAAAACATTTTTTAGGAGGATTTACTTTATGGAATTTTTCAATAGCGCAGTTGGTGTATTGCAGACTCTCGTTATCGCCCTCGGTGCCGGTCTCGGCATTTGGGGTGTTATCAACCTTCTGGAAGGCTACGGCAACGACAACCCCGGCGCCAAGAGCCAGGGCATGAAGCAGCTTATGGCAGGCGGCGGTGTTGCCCTCATCGGTATCACCCTCGTACCTCTGCTCACCGGCTTGTTCGGTTAATCGTCCGGCGGTGATCGCTTATGGGCGGCATACTCGACAAACTCAATGAGTGGCTGCGAGGGCTGCTCATTGAGGGTATCACAGGAAACCTGTCGGGCATGTTCGACACAGTGAACGATAAAGTAAGCGAGATCGCCGGAGAAGTGGGACAGACGCCGCTGGCATGGAACAGCGGCGTCTATTCCATGATCCGCAATCTTTCAGAGTCGGTCATTGTCCCGATAGCCGGGGTTATCCTGACTTTCGTTATGTGTTATGAGCTGATCCAGCTTGTAACAGAAAAGAATAACATGCACGACGTTGATACCTGGATGTTCTTCAAGTGGATTTTCAAGACCTTCTGCGCCGTGCTGATCGTAACCAACACCTGGAATATCGTCATGGGTATCTTCGACGTGGGCCAAAGCGTGGTAAACAGCGCCTCCGGCGTTATCATCGGAAACACCGCCCTTGACGTGAACAGCGTAATATCGAATATGCAGGGGCAGCTTGAAGCCCTCGGCACAGGTGAATTATTCGGCCTCTGGTTCCAGTCCCTTTTCGTGGGGCTGACGATGAACGCCCTATCCATCTGTATCATGCTCGTCATTTACGGCCGCATGATCGAGGTGTACTTGACGACCTCCATCGGACCGATCCCCCTTGCCACTATGACGAACCGTGATTGGAGCTCCACCGGGC
>JAFTNJ010000027.1 GCA_017451915.1 Clostridia bacterium | reverse complement strand
TACGGTGGTCCCCCTTCTCCCACAGGAGAAGGCTTATGTTACATCTGCTCCAAGAACAAGGGTAAAACCTTTGTCGCCCACCCGCATAGCGGGTGGTTGTCTGTTTCGCGTCAAGCGCTCCACTGCCTAAAGGCATTAATGCAAAACGCCCCTCGGGACGACTCGTGCGGAGTCCTCCCGAGGGGCATTCCAATGGTTGGGTTACTGTTGCGCGTAGGTATGATAGTAGCAGTAGCGGTCGCTCTCGCGTCCACTAGTACAACCCTCGGCCGTGCAAGTATGATCTTTGCAGTAAAAACCACTTTCGATCGGAAGAGCGTTACATTCCTCCAAGAGGCAGGTACGGGCGGGCATGGTCTGCTGTTGCATTTCCTGGTATTTCTCCTCGATCTCGCGGAAGCGCGGGAGCGCCACGGCCACAATAAAGATCAGAGCCGCGAGCAGGGAGAGTGCCAACAAGCATATCACGGCAATGAGGCCTCCCTTGGCAATGCGACGGTTCTTCTTGGACGTTGCCGCTCTGCTGATCTCCTCCTTTAGCTCATCAAAATGCGACGTAGAGGTCGCGTTTTTCTCCTGAATATCCGTTTTTAAAAGATAATCCATAGAACAGTCAAACAAAACCCCAAGCTTAATTAATTTATCGGTTTCGGGATAGGAAATATCCGATTCCCATTTCCCAATGGCTTGTCGGGATACGTCCAAAGCATCTGCTAACTGTTCCTGGGTATAATTGTGTTCTCTCCTCAATTTCGATAGTTTTTCACCAAATGTCATATCTTTTTTCCCTTTCTGTTTTTTACTACCGCGGTGCCCTTATTTTATCACACGTGATGCAGAAAAGCAAGCAACCTTGGCGTGATAAATGGAAACTTTGGGTTGCATTTCCCGAAAAAGGGCGAAAAAAACAAGAAACAGACCGAAATATCCTTTTGAAATGGAAGCGGCGGAGTGGTTATTTTTTGTAGATGATTTGACCACACGTCAAATTTGCGGAAGCCACGTTGCCTGCACACTCAATGGTTGTCGCTTTAATTTTATAGCAATCGGTTATATTGTTGCAAATGACCTTCTGTGCATTCAATTCGCTCACATCGATATTTCCTTTACTTTTTACATCCCCGTTAATTGTGCTGCTTTTGATCGTTTGATGGCACACCACATCTCCGTTAATGGAGCTGTCAGATATAAGGTGTCCGTAAACCTCTACCTTAAAATACTGTGTTCTGTCGTTGCAATCGTGGGGAAAGGCAATTTCGATTGGCGGCTCATCCGGCGAAAAGGTGGTAGAAACCTTTAATACTTTTGTACCTCTCATCTGCACCACCCGTATAACGTCATCATCCTTTATAAAGGTGGGGAAATCCGAATCATCCGTTATATTATCCGAAAACAGCGTATCAATGGAAACGCCAAACAAATTCGCAATTTGTGGGAGCAATGCAATATCAGGCGTATTGGCATTGGTTTCCCACTTTGAAACGGCTTGATAAGAAACCCCTAATTTTTCCGCAACTTGATCTTGTGTCAGATTTTTCTGCTGCCTTAATTGTTTTATGTTTTTACCGATATTCACTGCATCTACCTCCTTTATTGCAATAGTATTGTACCATATTCCAAAAGTTTTTTCAATAGAGTGTATCTCTTATTTCTCAACGGTTGCTTGAGTTTTGTCTGACGGCAAACCGAAAAGGTACAACACATGATACCTTGCAGGGCAAGGCGTGTAAAAAGGAAACAGCAGGGCTCGTAACCTAAGGCTTGATCCGCAAGCGGATCTCACCACAGCAAAACGCGGTTCGTTTCTGCCAACGCTGTTGTTCGTTTTGCGTTTTGCTTGCTTCTGCAATCCTGCTGGTACCGACAAAAAAAGAGGGCATCCTGGTGGATGCCCTCTTTTTTTGGTGGAAACAGCAGGGCTCGAACCTGCGACCTCACGGATGTGAACCGTGCGCTCTGACCAACTGAGCTATGCTTCCGTTTGCAACGGGTCTATTATAGCACATCTCCTTTCTTTTTTCAACCTCTTTTTTCAAAAAAATTTCAAAAAAACAAAAATTTTTTTCTTTGCGTCGGCCTGTCCTCTCAAAATAATTGTAAAAAAATTTCATTTTCCAAAAAAAGGCTTGAAAAATGCAGGATAATATGTTAGATTATAATATAGAATATAATTTACCCAAACAACGAAAGGCGCTCTATGAAAAATCTGCTCTCCTTCAAGCGTTGGATCTGCAACGCTTGCGTTTATTTTACCGCCATTTCCCTCTTTCTCCTATTGGTAAATCTGGCTATGACCGGTACCGATAGCGAAACCGCCGTTACCCCCACCGCCTTCCTGCTCATTTTTCCGGCATCTCTTTTGATGTCGGCCGCGGGAATTCTCCTCGCCCTCCAAGCCCTGCCCCGCTGGGCGCGCTTCCTGGGACACTACGGCATTACCACCCTTTCCTTCTTCCTCTTTTTGTGGTTGCCCGCCGGCTCCTTTGCACGCCCCTCCACAACTCTGATCGTGGTAGTTCTGTTCTCGATAATCTACTGGTTCCTGTTCCTCATGATACATCTCGTCCGCTCCCGCATCCGTCGGCTGATGGAAGAGGATGATTAACCCAACAAGGATGGCAAAATGAACCCCAAGCAAACGCAATACAAGGCATTTGAATATCTGATCCTCACGATCCTCGTCTTAACGGTGGTCTGCATTCTGGCCGCGGCGGCGCTTTTGATTGCCCGTGCCGTGGTCAAGCCCTCGTCGGTAACGCCTCCCACCCTTACCACCGAGGCTACAGAAAATCCCAATACCCCAACCCTGACGCCCCCCGTGGATCCCGAGCTTGCCGAGGGGGAGGACGCCGGCATGGACTACATTGACAAAATGATCTTTTTTGGAGAGTCCACCACCACGCATCTGCGCTCTCGCGGCGTTCTCACGGGAGGCACCGAAACCACCCAGGTCTGGGCCGACAGCAGCGGAACCAAGACCCTTTCCTCCAAGCTTCTCTCCGAAACCATCGTCTACCCTCCCACAGGTGAGCATCTGACCCTGGCCGAGGCCTTGAAAAAGGAGCAGCCCGACTATATCGTTCTTTCCTTTGGTCTGAACAACCTCAATGCTTTTATTGGGAACAAATCCCTTTACGTGAACAACTATAACAAGCTGATCACAGCGATTCAGCAGGCCTCCCCCTCCACCAAGATCCTTCTGCAATCGGTCTACCCCGTGTCGGCAGATTGCGACGATTTCTCGGTGGACGGTGCCACGGTTTGCGCCCACACCCAAACCCTGAACGAGTGGCTGAAGGAGATTGCCGCCGCACACACCAACGTGCGCTACGTCAACACGGCCGCGGCGCTGACCAACGATGCCGGTACCCTCAAGGAGGATTACGACACCGGGGACGGCGTTCACCTCACCGCCTTTGCCTACCAGCAGGTACTGCACTATCTCCGCACCCATCCCTGGCCCGAAACAGCCGCATCTTGATTTGAAAGGACATCCTATGAAAAAATTTCTTTGTGTATCCCTCGCCCTCCTTCTCCTTTTTGCCCTTCCCTCCTGCGGGGACAGCACCACCTTTGCTGACGGAATCTCGGTAACCACATTGGGAGAGGCCGCCGTCTCGGCCCTCAACGACCAAAAGGACTACACACAGGCAGGCTCCGGTTACCTGGACGATTTCTTCTCGGTCCCCGACTACGTAACCGAGCACACCGTGCTCTTTTCCACCGAAGGAAACGACATCAACGAGATCGGCATCTTCCACGTCACCGACGGAAACGCCCAAGCCATGGCCACCCTGCTCTCCAAATATCTCACCGATTCCTACGAGCAGAACGCCGCCTGGTACGACAGCTACATTCCCCAAGAAACCCCCAAGCTGCGGGACGCAGAGGTACAGGTGTTTGGAAACTACGTCCTCTACGGGATCCTTTCCGAGGCCGACCGCACCACAGTCTTTGACGCGTTGCGCGAAGCACTGACCGAAGGAAAATAATCACAATAAAAATGCACGGCCATCTTTCCCAAGAAAGATGGCCGTGCATTTTTATTGCTCCGGTTGATTTTTTTCGTAAAGAATCCCTTGATAGGTGCCGCGGGAATAAAGAAGCCGATCAATGGCGTTGATGACCGTCTTTTTGTCCCGACTCCACATGGGAGCCAGCAGATCCTCCGCCGCGCCGTCCCCGGTCAGGCGTCCGATCACCACGTCGGCGGGCAGACGCTCCAAGGCATCGGCCACCAAGCGAATGTATTCCTCCTTTTCCAAAGGAGAGTATTCCCCCCTTTGATACTCCAACGCCAGGGCACTTCCCCGCAATACGTGAAGCAGGTGAAGCTTGACCTCGTTGGGATGGAGCGCGGCAACGGCATCAACGCTTTCCATCATAGCCGCCGCATCCTCCCCGGGGAGACCCAAAATCAGATGGATGCCAATACGGATCTTGGAAGAGGCCTTCCGCAGAGCCCAATACCCTTGGCAGAAATCGGCAAAGGTATGTCCACGGTGGATCCGCTGTGCGGTATCATCGTGCACCGTTTGGAGTCCCAGCTCCACCGTCAGGGTGGTAACCTCGGCCAGTGCGGCCAGATACTCTACGACCTCGGGCTCCAGGCAATCGGCGCGGGTGGCAATGTTCAATCCCACAATCCCCTCCTCATTTAGGGCAGCTTGGTAAAGATCCTTCAATTTGTCAAGGGGGGCATAGGTATTGGTATGCGCCTGAAAATAAGCAATGCAACGGGAGGTATCCCACTTGGCGGAAAGCATCGCCCGTTGGGCGCGGATCTGCTCGGTCACCGAATGCTCGGCACCCAGGGCAAAATCACCGCTCCCCCGTCCCGAGCAATAGGTACATCCACCCACACCGCATCGACCGTCGATGTTGGGACAGGTCAGCCCCGCGTCGATGGGAAGCTTGGCACACTTTCCCCCAAAGGTCTGCTGCAGATAGTAGGCATAGGTGTGGTATCGCTTATTCGTATTGCTGTACGGAAAGGGATTGGTCTGCGCTTGTCCCATGATGGCTCCTTTCGGTCTTTTTTGCGGAATGGAAGGGGGGACCCCATAGCAGGCTCCCCCTTGATCGTTTCTTTTTTTAAGCTTGCAGCAGCTGCTCCAGGGCAGCAATGCGCACACAGAGGGTCAGGATCTTCATGGCCTTCTGCAGGTCGCTCTCGCACGGGAAGGTGGGAGCAATGCGGATGTTACTGTCATCGGGATCCAGCCTGTAGGGATAGGTGGCACCAACGTCGGTCAGCTTTACTCCGGCCTCGGCACAAAGCTGATAGGTTCGCTTGGCGCAGCCCTTTTGCACGTAAAGGCTGACGAAATAGCCACCCAGAGGATTGGTCCAACGGGCCACTCCGGTGCCGCCAAGATCGGCTTCCAGGGTATCCAGAACGATCTTGAACTTGGGACGGATCAGATCTGCCAGCTCCATCATATGCCGACGAATATTTTCGGCCGATCCAAAATAGCGGACGTGACGCAGCTGATTGATCTTGTCAAAGCCAATGGTCTGGGCACCGATGATGGGCATGATCTGCGCCAGATTCTCCCGGGAGGCCGCCATGATCGCAACGCCCGAGCCCGGGAAGGAGATCTTGGAGGTGGAGGAGAAATAGAACACACGGTTGCGGTGTCCGTAATCCTCGCAGGCAGCGTAGATGTTTGCAAGGGTATCCCGCTTATCGGGATAAAGATCGTGTACGGCGTAGGCGTTGTCCCAAAAAATACGGAAATCCTTTGCCGCGGTGTGCATGGCACCCAGGCGGCGCACCGTTTCGTCGGAATAGGTAATGCCGTCGGGATTGGAATACTTAGGACAGCACCAAATGCCCTTGACGGCGGGATCTGCGGCGGCAAGGCGCTCCACGGCGTCCATATCGGGGCCGGTAGGCGTCATGGTCACGGGAAGCATCTTGATTCCCAGGGATTCACAAATCGCAAAGTGACGGTCGTATCCGGGGGCGGGACAAATAAATTTGATCTCCTCCTCACGGCACCAGGGACGGTCGCTGTCGCAAACGCCGTACAGCATGGCTCTGGCCACCGCGTCATACATCAGGTTCAAAGAGGAGTTACCGCCAATAAACAGGTGATCCTCGGGAATATCCAACAGCTCGGCAAAGAGTTGCTTTGCCTCCTTGATGCCGTCCAGAACACCGTAGTTGCGACAATCAAAGCCATCTACGGTGCGGCAATCGTAAGAGGAATCAATGCAATCCAGCATTCCCTGCAACAGGTCGAGCTGAGCGGCACCGGGCTTACCGCGGGAAAGATCCAAAGAGAGACGCTTTGCCTTACATGCATCGTATTCCGCTTGCAAAGCCCCCAGTCTTTCCTGCAGGGTTGCCTTATCTAATTTTGAAAATTCCATGGGATCATGCTCCTTCGTTCTCTCAAATCAATAACGCTTGCTATTATACCATATTTCTTTGGGAATTGCAATATGTTTTTGCAATTTTTATGAAAAAACTTGCAAATTTACAAATTATTATCCCCGCACGACCAAAACTCATCGACAATTTCTGCAAGTTCTAACGCATTTCCTGCATATTGCATGGTTTGCCAGTGGTCGGGACGCAATGATTTGAGTTGGGACGTTGCGTAGCGATCGTCGATCAGAACGATCACGCCGCGATCCTCCTCACGGCGGATCACCCGTCCCGCCGCCTGGAGCACCCGATTGATCCCCGGGTAGGTATAGGCGTAGTCAAAGCCTCGCTCCCGAGTGTTATCATAATAATCCCGCAAAATGTTGCGCTCGTTGGAGATCCCGGGCAATCCCGTGCCCACGATCACCACGCCGATCAGCCGATCTCCCGGAAGATCCACGCCCTCGGAAAAGGAGCCCCCCAGAACGCAAAAGCCCACGCGGAGCCTTCCGTCATCCCGGAAAGCATCCAAAAAGGACTCGCGCTGAGACGGGGTCATGCCCCGCGCCTGCAGGACGGTGGGCACCTTGGGGTAACGCTTTTGGAATTGCTCGGCCACCTTTTCCATATACTCATAGGACGGGAAATAAGCAATGTAGTTCCCTGCCTTGGCCGAGACCGAAGCGGCAATGAGAGACGCGATCTTTTTGTAGGAGCTTGCCCGATCCTCGTAGCGGGTACTCACTCCCGTGACCGCCACAAGACAGCTTTGCTCGGGACGGTAAGGCGAGGGCAAGGAGATGCGAACCGCACCCTTACCGCCTCCTAAAATGTCGGCAAAATACTCGGGGGGCGTCAGGGTTGCCGAGAAAAAGACGGCGGCGTGCGCCCGTCCCAGACAGGCATCCAACACCGAGGAAGGATCCAGGCAGATCAATCGCAGCGTATACACATCCTGCTCCATGAGAACGAAGGTCAAAAAACGTTCATCATAGTATTCGGAGATCTTTTCCAGACGCTTCAGCTTGACGGAAAGTCCGTAGATCCCCGGCAAAAGCTCCGCGGCAGGCTCCCGTTGCCGCATCCATTCCTCGCAGGCGGCCCGCGCCTTGGTGACCAGAGGATAGAAGGACTCCATTCCCTGCCGACTCAAATAATAGCCGCTCTCCCGCCCCTCCTCATCCTTTTGCATCGTATCCTTGCAAAGACGGCGGAAGGAACGCATGGTCATGCCCAGCGTTTCCAGGGGAGGCCGTAACCGTTCCTCGGTCTCGGGAAGTCCGCACAGCACCTGCTCCACCTCTCGGCTTTGCAGGCTGGCCGAATACATGGACGTGGCGCGATCAAAGAGATTATGGGCCTCGTCGATGAGGAAGGCGTAGCGATTCTCCTTGACGGCGTCGGGAAGAAAATACCGCCGCAGATAGACCTGGGGATCAAAGGCGTAGTTATAGTCACAGATGAGAATATCACAAAATTCCGAAAGCTCCAGCTGGAACTCGTAGGGGCAAATTCCATGCTCCCGGGCAAACTGAAGGATGGCCGTGGCCGAAAACCCGTTCTGGGCCTCCAAGGCGCGGCAAACAGCGGTAGCGGAGCGATCGTAAAAGCCCTTGGCATAGGGGCAGTCATAAGGGTTACAATGGCGGGAGATGCCCACGGGATCGGCCTTGGCCATCTCGTTTTGGCAGAGCTGCTCCCTGGCCGTAAGCACCACGGTGCGCAGCTGCGCCCCCGCGGAAAAGAGCTGGGAGGCGGCGCGGTAGGCCTCGCGGCGGGTGGTTGCCTTGGCGGTGAGATAAAAAATACGATCCACCGCCCCCTCCCCCAACGCCCGCACGGCGGGATACAGGGTGGAAAGGGTCTTGCCAATGCCCGTGGGGGCCTCGGCAAACAAGCGTTTTCCGGCCTTGATATCGCGGTAGCACTCCCGCATGAGAATGTCCTGCCCTTGGCGAAGACCACCATAGGGGAACCGGGCCGCCTTGGCCGCGGGAAGACGCTGAAGATGGCGTTCTATCAGGATCCGCGCCCGATACTCGATGCGCGCCAGCAAGTCAAAATAGAAGGTCTCCAGGGATTCGACGGAGTGAAGATCGGTGTGATGTCGGATCTCGCCGTCCTCGGTACGGTAGTAGGTCAGGCGGGTCTGAATACTCGAAAGCCCCTGCTCCCGACACCAAAAATAGGCGTAGCACATGACCTGGGCACGGTGACGGTAGGAAGGGGGCATCTCAAAGGCACGCCCCGAGAGGGTCTTGATCTCGTCAACGGTCACGGGATCTCCGGAAAGAATTCCGTCGGCTCTCCCGCTCACCTCAAAGCAGACGTCATGAAAGAGTACGGTAGAGCTCAAAGGGACCTCGGCGCGGTAGCCCTCCCCCTGCGCCGCCTGGAGCTTTCGATGGATCTCGGCCCCAAGGACGCCACGCTCAAAGGAGACCTGCTTTCCCATTCCCGGGCGCAGATCCAGATCCCCGTCCCGATAGGCCAAAGCGCAAAGCTCTCCCACCGACAGGGTGATCACGGCACGATCCACATCGTACTTCACAGGGCTCCCTCCTTTCAAAAAAACATCCTACGGTATCTTCGTTCATTATACCATAGGATGCGATATTTGTCAACCAAAACCAAGGGGCTTAACGGATCAGGAGGATCGAGAAAAGCCCGAGAACAAGTCCCACGATCTGGCGCGGGCAAAGACGCTCGCGGAAGAGAAGCATGGAAAGCAGCAGGTTGAGAATGGTTTGGGTCACGGTAACCAGAGGAAACAGAAGGGAGCCCTCCATGCGGGAGGATAGGAAGAGGGTCAGGTAGCTGGCCAAGCCCATAAAGAGCCCCGCAGGAAGCGAGTACACCAGGGATGCCGCGGGAGAACGTTCCCGCCGCAGCAGTCCCAGTAGCAAAAAGATCGCCGCCGTAAAAACAAAGGAGAGCACCGAAAACTCGTTGCAATACTCCCCGGGATACACCGCCTGGTGTTGCTTTTGGATCACCGAGCAAAATCCGGTAAAGAGGAAGGTCAGCACCAGATACCATAGCCAATGCTTCTCCTTTTGTTTAGAGCCGGTTTCCTCTTTTCGCAACAGATACACCGCAAAAAAGAGCAGGCCAAGGCCGATCCCCTTCCAAAGCGTGAGCGGCTCGTTCAAAACCAGAATACTGTATGCGCAGGGCATAACGGCAGAATAGGCAACGATGGCGGAGGTAAGGGACATGGGACCGCGCAAGAGTGCCAAATAGCCAAAGACCATGCTGAGCGCCAGGGACACCGTATAGACCACCGCATACCAAAAGGTAGGCAGATGGAAAGAGAAGGAGCTCAGGGTGATCAGAAACAGCAAAACCCCCACCGATCCGGCCTTGGCGGCGTTAAAAAAGAAGGTGCCGCCCTGCACGCCCTTCTCCCCTGCCATCTTGGTCAGGGCACTCTGGGTCACCTTCCCGGCACCGGTCAGCACCGCAAGCAATACGTAGATCATGGCCGTCCTCCTCTCTTTTTCATGCGCTCTGAAAAGCTCCCTCCTATTATAGCATAATTTTTTCAAAAAACAAGAGGGACATGACGAATAACGCGGTATCTTTTTCTGTTCTTGTGTCATGTTTCTCAAGACTTCGACAGGGGGAATATGGTATGATAGGGACAACCACATTTGAAAGGAGTTCCCTATGAAAAAACGCATTGCCCTTGTTTGTTTATTGTGCTTCCTTTTGTGCGGATGCATCGCCACGTCTCCGCAGGAAGGGGCGGAAGACACGCCCACGGTTTCCACCTCCCCCGCCGCCCAGATCACCGCCGATGCGGCCAAAGCGCGATTGGAGTATTACGAGGCTCTGGTGGAGCAGCTGCAGCAGGAGCTTTTGACCATGAAGACCCAGATCTACCAGACCACCGTAGAATACGAGGCTCTGCTGGAGGAGCTTCGGGGCATGGGACAGGGACGGGAGGAAACCGAGGAAGCCTTTTCCTACACCGTTGTGAACGGCGAAGCCACTCTTACCGCCTATCTTGGAAGTGCCTCCGAGGTGGTGGTCCCTACCCACTTGGGCGGCGCCCCGGTGGTGGCCGTTGCCGACCGCGCCTTTGAAAACCACGCGCAGCTCGCTTCGGTCTCCCTTCCCGAGGGGGTACGGGAGATTGGTTGGTTTGCCTTTTCGGGTTGCGTAGCCTTAACGCGGATCGATCTCCCCGCCAGCGTCAGCGACATTTCTTACGGTGCCTTTGAGCATTGCCATGCCGCCCTTACCGTTTACTGCCCCGTCAATTCCTACGCCCAGCGATACGCTCAAAGCTACGGACTGCGCGCGGTTGGTACATAATCACAACCACCCGTCAAACGGGTGGTATGCACAAGGGCTAAAAGCCCAATAGGACTGGCCAGCGGCTCAAGCTGCCGGCTTTTGCTTTGCAAAAGCTTTGAGCAAACTCCCCCTCCATAATCGAGAGTGCAAACAAC
>JAFTNJ010000026.1 GCA_017451915.1 Clostridia bacterium | reverse complement strand
TTATTTGTGGTATAATGTTTCATGAAGTGATTGAGTCCTTTCTGTTAGGTTTGAGTTGTGGTGACTTTATTTTAACAGAACTCAATCACTTTTTCTATTCTTTTTTTACTTTCAGTCTCACTTCTATTGTAACACAACATTTGAAAATGAGCTGAAAAATACGAAACTATTGAAATATTCACAATTTTGTGATACAATAAAAAATACCGATTCCTCGGAAGATATTCGCAACGGTGTTGTGGCAATATCAAGAGGCGATCCATAGGATCGGGGAACCCCATTGGGAAGATGCGCCCCGCGGCCAAGAAAGCGCGGCTACGGAGGACGAAAACAAATTCCCGACCAAATAAGGAGGTTTATCTAAGCAAGTGAAAATCATCATCATCGGACTTGGCACGATTGGCAAGACCATTCTGAAAAATTTATCCCACAAGGGTCATAATATAACGATCATTGATGAGGATAAGGATAAGATCGAAACTCTGATCGGCAAATACGACGTATCCGGCATTGTAGGCAACGGTGCTTGTATCGATATTCAAAGAGAAGCGCGTGTGAGGGGGGCGGACTTGGCCATCGCCCTGACAAACAGCGACGAGCTGAACGTGTTCGCCTGCCTTGTGGCAAAGAAGATCGGCGTTAAGAATACCATTGCCCGTGTTCGAAATCCCGATTACAGAAAACAGATCATGGAGATGAAGGACGAGCTTGGAATTTCCATGATTGTGAATCCCGAGCAGGATACGGCAACCGAAATATTCAATCTCATCAACCTGCCCTCCATTGCCCAGGTGGAGGATTTTGCGGGGGGCAGAGTTCTGCTTGTGGAGATCGTTGCGGAGCCGGGGTGCGCTCTCGTGGGAGAGACCCTGATCACCCTGGGCAGAAAATTGAAAACCAAGGTGCTGATCTGCGCCGTGCAGAGAGGACAGGAGGTGATCATTCCCACCGGTCACTTCGTTATTGAGGAAGGGGATCGAATTCACCTGACCTCGGACGCAAAGTCCTTGCGTGATTTTTTGGCAGAGGTCAATCTTGTAAAATCGCCGCTGAAGAACATTATGATCGTGGGCGGAAGCAGGATCGGCTATTATCTTGCCAAGGAGCTGTCGAAGAAAAAATACAAAATCAAGCTGATCGAAAGCAACCGATCCGTTGCGGAGACCCTTGCCGACGAGCTTCCCCGCGTTACCGTCATTCACGGAAACGGAACACAGCACGACCTGCTGATCGAGGAGGGGATCGAAGCCATGGACGCCTTTGTTGCCCTTACCGACATTGATGAGGAGAACATGGTCGTTTCCATGTTCGCAAACAAAATGAAGGTCAAAAAAACCATCACCCAGATCAAGAGCGACGATCTCTACGGTATGCTGGACGAGCTTGGCATTGAAAACAACGTATCCCCCAATGACATCGTTGCAAACCGCATCATCAGCTATATCCGCGCCCTTGCAAACAAGAGGGGAAGCAACGTTCTTACCCTTTACCGCTTGGTAAACGATCAGGTGGAGGCACTGGAGTTTTACGCAAAGAAGCCCGAGCGCATCTACAATAAGCCGCTGAAGGATCTGAAGATCAAGGCGGACTGCCTGGTTGCCTGCATCATCCGTGAGAATGAGGTTATCATTCCCAACGGTCACGATTGCATTCAGCTGGGCGATAACGTCATTGTTGTGACCACGCACAAAAACTTTGACGATCTGACCGATATTCTTGAGTAAGGCGGCGTGAGAATATGAATTACAAAAAACTTGGCAAAATTCTCGGCAAGATCATGATACTTGAGGCGATTCTGATGCTCGCGCCTCTTGCCGTCGCCATTCTATATCAGGAAGGTGTAAAAAACATCCTTGCCTTTGCAGTTCCCATTTTTGTGCTCCTTCTCATAGGAATTTTGTTGCAGATCCCGAAAAGTGACCGAGAGGAGCTTTACCAAAAAGAGGGCTTTGCGCTGACGGCTCTCGTGTGGGTTGTGATGACGCTCTTTGGCGCCATTCCGTTTGTGATCAACGGAGATATTCCCAACTATATAGACGCTTGGTTTGAAATCATGTCGGGCTTTACCACCACGGGCTCCAGCGTGATCACCGACCTCACGGCGGTATCTCACGCCACCCTCTTTTGGAGGAGCTTTTCTCACTGGATCGGCGGAATGGGGATCCTGGTATTCGTGTTGATCTTTATTCCCGAAAGTGACGACGGCTCATCCATGCATCTGCTCCGTGCCGAAAGCCCCGGACCGCAGGTTGGTAAGATCGTTTCCAAAATGAAGGTCACAACCAGAATCCTCTATCTGATCTACCTCGGTATGACAGCCCTTCAGATCGTTATTTTGTATAGCGGTCCCTTGACCGATTATAACGCCATGTGCGAGGCCTTCGGTGAAACGGCCGCAACCGCCTATCATAACGATAAGCTGTTTTACGCTCTGCTATCCTCCTTTGGATGTGCCGGTACGGGCGGATTTGGCTTTCTGCCCGGCAGCATAGAGTATTTTACGCCCTTTGCTCAATACGTCATGTCCATCTTCCTCATCCTGTTTGGTGTCAACTTCAGCCTTTACTACCTCTTCCTTGTGGGCAAGGTGGGGCAGATCCTGAAAAGTGAGGAATTCAAAAGCTATTTCCTTATTATCGTCGCTGCGGTTGCCTTCGTGTTTCTCAGTCTTGTTGGAAAATTCGAAGCCTTTCCGCAGACCTATACCACGGAGGAAGCCTTCCGACATTCCCTGTTCCAGGTTGCCTCCCTGATGACCACCGCAGGCTATACCACCACCGACTACGACGTGTGGCCGATGCTTGCAAAAATGACCCTGGTGGTGGTGATGTTCATTGGCGCAATGGCGGGCTCTACCGCAGGCGGTATCAAGGTGTCGCGTATCGTGATGGCTCTGAAGGGCGCGTACATCAACGTGCGAAAGCTCATCAATCCCCGCTACGTTCCCAAGGCAAAGTTTGAAGGAAAGCCCTTGGAGGAAACGACGATCAATGACGTTTTTGCCTTTATTACCCTGTATTTCTTCCTCTTTGTGGCGGCTATATTCCTGCTGTCCTTCGATTCGGTCAACGGCACGGTGGTGCAGATCGCGTCGGATGCCGGAACCTATGAGGTCAAGCACGGCTTTTTCTCCAACTTTTCGGCGGCGCTGACCTGTATATCCAACGTTGGCCCCGCGTTCGAGGCGGTTGGTCCCTATGCAAGCTTTGCGGGATACAACGCTTTTTCCAAGATCATACTCACACTTACCATGATGCTTGGAAGATTGGAAATACTCCCCGTATTCATTCTGTTCAGTCCAAAAACCTGGAAAAAGGTGTAACCATCGAAAGGGGCGACCAAAAATGGTCGCCCCTCAACTTTTGGTATGCGAAAAAAAGGTTGAGCGATCCCGAAAAAACAGAACGCATTAGAAAAAGAGCTCCTGAAAATGAGAGGCTCCGGGAACCGCGATGCGTATGCGCGCCGTGACGCTACGAAAACCAAAGTACACCTATAGCACTCCGCCAAAGCAGAGCGCTATAGGTGTTTTTTACATTCCGGGATAACCCAGCACCGAGGGGTGCTTATAAAGGCGTTATCTTATTTGTGTGATCACAAGATGCGCGGACACGGGGCGAGTTCCGCCTGCAAGAGGCGTGATGGTAAGTGCCGCGGCATTGCCTGCAGGATTGCGAACCGTCAGAACTGAGTTGACCGCCGTGGTAGTTACTATAGCCATTCCCACGATCTGCGACGTTCCCGTAGCGCGACCTGCGACTGTATATGCCAAATCTTGACCGTTCAATGTCAGAATCAGCTGTCCCGCCTCGGTAACACTGACTTGGAACAGGATCTGATAGGTGCCGATCGGTCCGAGATTGAAGGAGGACGGACCGAGGCGACCTATATTCGTGTTGGCGATCGGACCGTTCTGCGGGAAGCTGACGTCGGTTCCGGGAGCAACCGTTGCCGCGTTATCGGTGGGCATCAAGGCGTAAAAATCGGCATAACCGAGGACACCGCCCGGGAGCCCCTGCGGTCCCTGTGCGCCCGTATCTCCCACGGGCCCTTGCGGACCGACGGGGCCTTGGGGACCTGCGGGACCCGTGGCACCCACGGGTCCTTGAGGCCCTGTGGGACCTGTATCACCTGCAGGACCTTGAGGCCCTGCGGGGCCTTGCGGACCAACGGGTCCGGTAGCACCTGCGGGACCTATGGGCCCCACGGGACCGACATCCCCGGCAGGCCCTTGCGGACCGATAGGCCCTTGCGGGCCAATGGGACCGGTAGCGCCTTGAGGGCCGGTGGCACCCGTGGGACCAACCTCTCCTTGGGGACCCTGCGGACCTGCAGGACCCGTAGCACCAACAGGACCTTGAGGCCCCGCGGGGCCAACCTCCCCTTGGAGACCTTGCGGACCGGGAAGCCCTTGCAGTCCTTGAGGTCCCTGCGGGCCAATCGCACCGGTCTCACCGACAGGGCCTTGCGGTCCAACAGGACCGGTAGCACCTGCGGGACCTATGGGCCCTTGCGCGCCGGTATCCCCGGCAGGTCCCTGCGGACCGACGGGACCTTGGGGGCCTGTGGGCCCGATCTCCCCCGCCGGACCTTGGGGACCTGCGGGACCCACCTCCCCGGCGGGTCCTTGCGCACCGACGGGACCTTGAGGTCCAATGGGGCCTATGGGACCTACGGGACCCTGAGGCCCTTGTGCTCCCGTATCCCCTGCGGGGCCTTGCGGACCGATGGGCCCTTGAGGACCCTGTGCGCCTGCAGGACCCTGCGGGCCGGGGGCACCCGTATCTCCTGTGGCACCCTGCGGACCAATCGGTCCTATCGGACCTGCCGGACCTTGTGGACCCATCGGACCTCTCGGGCCTGCCGGGCCTTGTGGACCCATCGGGCCTCTTGGTCCTTGGGGACCTTGCGGTCCTGTGGGACCGGGGGGACAGATTACGCACGGGTTTTTATCTTTGTCGTGACAATCGTCACATTCATCGCAGCAATGCTGCTGATTGTTACAGTTGTTTTGACTGTCGTTTTGACAGTTGTTGCAATGGCGATCGTTGGTACTTCGCATAAACGGATTTTGTCTGCTCATAAAATTACCTCCCTTGTAGATTTTGGTGAAGCACCATTCCATTATATGCTATTTTTTGACAAACGGATACGGATCCTCAAAGGAGAAGAGATTGACCGAGCAACAATCAGCCCTTAAAAATCGCATTGCGGTAGGGAAGGATGCGCAAAACGGTTGCACTGCGCAAAAAAATTATGATAAGCGCACCGAAAAACAAAAATTTAAAGGATGTTTCTTACTCTACCGTTGGTAGAGTTCTACGCACTCAACCACGGGTTCCTTTTCTTTGTTCCCTTGATGGCTTATACTAAAGGCAAATGGAGGTGTCCTATGAAATTGTTCTTAAAAGCATATTGGAAAACCCTTTTATTTTTCGCTGTGGTAGGTCTTTTGGGCGGGTTCCTCACAGGAATATATGTCTTGGATAATTATCCTGCAGATATCAGGCAGCAGCTTCTTGAAGAACTGAATCCCGGCGGACTCGGTCAAGTTTCTGCCGATATTCTTATGGGTATCATTTCGGCAATCCAATCTGCCGGTTATGGTATCGTGTTAGGCGCAGTAGGCATTTGGCTTGGCAAAAAAATAGGACTTTGGAAAGACGAAAGGGGCATAACCAAAAGGCCTTTGGTATTTTCCATTGTCATTGCTGTTGTTGGCGGTTTTGCAATGATTTTGTCCGATATACTGTTCTTTGGACAATATTCGGAGGCTATTATGAATTCCTATGCAACAAAACCAACGATTCCATACGTGTTGGCGTCTATCACCTATGGTGGAGTTATTGAAGAAGTAATGCTTAGACTTTTCTGGATGTCGTTAATTGCATTTGTTCTTCATAAACTATTTGGAAAGAAACACGATAAGCCGACGGTTACCATTTTAGTTCTGGCGAATGTGATTGCTGCAATCTTGTTTGCCGCAGGACATTTACCTGCAACCGCTGCGTTGATTGGGTTCACACCCATGATCATCGTCAGATGCTTCCTCCTCAATGGCGGCATAGGGGTGCTATTTGGTTGGTTGTATAGAAAATACGGCTTGCGATATGCGATGATAGCCCATGGCGGATGCCATGTTGTATCAAAGATCCTTTGGATTTTGTTTATATAATTGCCAATTTATCGGTGAAAACAGGGCAAAAAAGGGCTGACGGAACAACCGTCAGCCCTTAAATTAATGCCTTTAGGCAGTGGAGCGCTTGACGCGAAACAGACAACCACCCGCTATGCGGGTGGGCGACAAAGGTTTTACCCTTGTTCTTGGAGCAGATGTAACATAAGCCTTCTCCTGTGGGAGAAGGGGGACCACC